>DASYBX010000114.1:0-6239 GCA_036500495.1 Caulobacteraceae bacterium | reverse complement strand
GCGCGATTCAAGCCGGTGGTCGACCGCTGCCAGGCAGGTGAGACCATCCGCGAGGACCGCATCCGCTCGGAACGGCCGGATGGCCCGATCTGGCACCAGATGGACTTCACGCCCTGGCGCGACGCTGCCGGCGAGATCGGCGGGGTCATGCTCGCCGCCCACGACGTGACCGATATCGTCGGCGCCATGGAGCAGACCCGGCGGTCCGAGGAGCGCCTGAGGGTCGCCGTCGAGCTCACGGGCACCCATATCTACGAGCTCGACCTGCGGCGTAAGGAGATGGCTTCCGACGGGCCTCGCCTCAACGATCATGTTCCGGCCGACTTCCAGGAAGCCACCGACACCATCTGGGACGCCGTGCATCCGAGCGATCGTCCGGCGGCCCAGGAACTCTGGGATCGGCACCTGCGCGAGGGAACGCCCTTCAAGGTCCAGTATCGCCTGACGCGCCCGGATGGCCCGCACTACTGGGTCGAGGGCGCCAGCGAGGCGATCCGCGGTCCGGGCGGCCGGGTCGAGCGGATCATCGGGGCGACCCGCAACATCGACCACGAGAAGCGCACCGAACTGGCGCTGATGCGGGCGCGGGACGCCGCCGAGGCCGCCAACCATGCCAAGAGCGCCTTCCTGGCCACCATGAGCCATGAGATCAGGACGCCCTTGAACGGCGTCCTGGGCATGACCCAGGCCATGGCCGCCGACGAGCTTTCACCCAAACAGCGCGAGCGTCTGGAGATCGTGCGCCAATCGGGCGAGGGCCTGTTGGCGATCCTCAACGATGTGTTGGACCTGTCCAAGATCGAGGCCGGCAAGCTGGAGCTGGAAGAGGCGCCGTTCTCGGTCCGCGAGGTGGCGCAGAGCGCCCACGCGGCCTTCACCGCCCAGGCCAACGCCAAGGGGCTGGCCTTCGACCTGTGCGTCAAGGAAGCCGCCCAGGGGCTCTACCTCGGCGATGCGACCCGCGTGCGCCAGATCCTCTACAACCTGATCTCCAACGCCTTGAAGTTCACCGACGCCGGCCAGGTCCGCGTCGAGGTCGGGACCGACGCCACGGGCCTGCGAATCGCCGTCAGCGACACCGGCATGGGCGTGCCGCCGGACCGGCTGAAGCAGCTCTTCCGAAAGTTCGAACAGGCCGACACCTCGACCACGCGGCGGTTCGGCGGCACGGGCCTGGGCCTCGCCATCTGCCGCGAACTCGCCGAGCTGATGAACGGCTCGATCTTCGCCCAGAGCGCGGTCGGCGAGGGGTCGTGTTTCACCGTCACCCTGCCGCTGACCCGCCTGGCGCCTGGCGCCGAGCCGGCGACCGCCGGTCAGGCCGATCCGGCGCCGATGGCCGGCGGGGTCGCCGGGGGCTTGCGGGTGCTGGTGGCGGAGGACAACGCCGTGAACCAGCTCGTGGTCCGCACCCTGCTGGAGCAGGCGGGGATCGATCCGTTCGTGGTCGACGACGGCGCCCAGGCGCTGGAAGCCTGGGACCGCGAGGACTGGGACCTGATCCTGATGGACGTCCAGATGCCGGTGATGGACGGCCCGACCGCCACCCGCGAACTGCGCCGACGCGAGGCCGCTCAGGGCCGCGCCCGCACCCCGATCATCGCGCTCACCGCCAACGCCATGGCGCATCAGGCCGCCGACTACCGCGCCGCCGGCATGGACACGATCGTCGCCAAGCCCATCGATGCGGGCCAGTTGCTGCACGCGATCCTGGACGCCCTCAGCCAGGCGGCCGTGGAAGCGGTGGCTTAGACCGAGATCGCGTCGCCGGCCTCTTCGCGCACGGCCTCGCCAAGCGAGAGGCCGAGCGCGCGAGCCGAGACTTCCGGATCGGCCAGCTCGGTCATGTCGGCCTCGCCGGCGTGACGGAAGCGGGCGCGGCCGTCGGTCGACAGCGCCTCGACGATCAGCTTCAGCGCCGCGCCCTCGAAATGGGCGTAGGCGCCGATGGCGGTCTTGCAGGAGCCTTCCAGCGCCATCATCGCGCCGCGCTCAGCGGCCACGGCGACGGCGGTGGCGTCGTGGCGCAGCGCCAGCACCCAGGGCAGGTCGCAATCGCCGACGCGGGTCTCGATGGCCAGGGCGCCCTGACCGGGCGCCGGCGGGCTTTCGATCGGGTCGATCAGGCTGGTGGGCAGGTGACCCAAGCCCAGCCGCTTCAGCCCCGACAGGGCCAGCAGGATGGCGTCGGCCTCGCCGGCCGCCAGCTTGGCCAGCCGGGTGTCCACGTTGCCGCGCAGCATCCGCACGTCGAGGTCAGGCCGCCGGTGCAGGCTCTGGGCCTGGCGGCGCAGGCTGGCGGTGCCGAGGATCGCGCCCTGCGGCAGGGCTTCCAGGCTCTCCGGGCCGCGGCTCAGGAAGGCGTCGCGAGCGTCTTCGCGCTCCGGGATGGCCGCGATGCACAGGCCTTCCGGCAGGACCGCCGGCATGTCCTTCAGCGAGTGGACGGCGCAGTCGATGCGGCCCTCCAGCAACGCTTCCTCGATCTCTTTCGTGAACAGGCCCTTGCCGCCGATCTCCAGCAGCCGGCGGTCCTGGACCCGGTCGCCGGTGGTGGTGATGACCACCAGTTGGGCGACGCGTTCCACCTCGGCGGGGACCTCGGGGTCCGCACCCAGGGCGGCGGCGATACAGCGCTGCATGTGGCCGGCCTGAGCCAGCGACAGCTTCGAACCTCGGGCGCCGATCCGGACGGGCGGTTGCGTGGGCACGGTCGGCAGTCTACCTCGGAGCGGGAATTCAGATGCGCCTGCTACAGGAGCCGGCGCCCCCCGGCAACCGGATGACCACCAGCACACAGATCGTTCTAGGCCTCGAGACGAGCTGCGACGAGACCGCCGCGGCGGTGGTTCGGCGTGGCGCGGACGGGGCGGTGCAGGTGCTGTCATCGGTGGTGGGCAGCCAGATCGCCGCCCATGCGCCCTATGGCGGGGTGGTGCCGGAGATCGCGGCCCGGGCCCACGTGGAGACCATCGACGCCATCGCCGCGCAGGCGCTTGCCGACGCGGGCATCGGGTTCGAGGGGCTGAGCGGGGTGGCGGCCACCGCCGGGCCGGGCCTGGTGGGCGGGGTGATGGTGGGGCTTTCCTTCGGCAAGGCCGTGGCGCTGGCCCGCGGCCTGCCGCTGGTGGCGGTCAACCACCTGGAGGGCCACGCGGTCTCGGCCAAGCTGGCGGCCGACCTGCCCTATCCGTTCCTGCTGCTGCTGGTCTCGGGCGGCCATTGCCAGCTGCTGGCGGTGGACGGGGTCGGCGAGTGCCGCCGGTTGGGCACGACCATCGATGACGCGGCCGGCGAAGCGTTCGACAAGATCGCCAAGACCCTGGGCCTGCCCTATCCGGGCGGCCCGGCGCTGGAGGCCCTGGCCGAGGGCGGCGATCCGGCCCGCTTCGTGCTGCCGCGCATGCTGCTGGGGCGCAAGGACTGCGACTTCTCCTACTCCGGCCTGAAGACCGCCGCCGCGCGGCTCGCCGAGGGGCTGACCAGCGAGGCCGACCGCCGCGACCTGGCCGCCGCCGTCCAGGCGGCGATCGCCGCCCAGCTCGCCGAGCGCAGCGACCGGGCCATGGCCGCCTACGCCATCGCGCACGAGGGCCGGGACCTGCGTTTCGTGGTGGCCGGCGGGGTGGCGGCGAACCGCGCGGTGCGCACCCGCCTGACCGACACCGCCACGGCGCGGGGCTTCTCGTTCACCGCCCCGCCGCTGGCCTATTGCACCGACAACGCCGCGATGATCGCGCTCGCGGGCGCCGAGCGCCTGGCGCTGGGGATCACCGACGGACTGGATGCGCCGGCCCGGCCGCGCTGGCCGCTGGACGCCGCCGCGGCCAGCGCCAACCCCACCCATGTGGCGGGCCGCAAGGGAGCCAAGGCATGACGCGCGGCTCATTCAGGACCGCCGGGGTGATCGGCGGCGGCGCCTGGGGCACGGCCCTGGCGCAGGTCTGCGCCCGCGCCGGGCTGGAGACCGTGCTGTGGGCGCGCGAGGCCGACGTGGTGGCCAGCGTCAACACCAGCCACGAGAACACCAGCTTCCTGCCGGGGATCGAGCTCGATCCGACGATCCGCGCCACCGGCGAGTTCGCCGACCTGGCCGGCGTCGACCTGGTGCTGGCGGTGTCGCCCGCCCAGCACCTGCGCGCGGCCCTGACTGCGTTCGCGCCCCACGTCCGTCCCGGCCTGCCGATCCTGCTCTGCGCCAAGGGGGTCGAGCAGGGCTCGCTGAAGCTGATGACCCAGGTGCTGGCCGAGACGGTTCCCCAGGCCGCGCCCGCCGTCCTGTCCGGCCCCAGCTTCGCGGGCGAGGTGGCCCGCGGCCTGCCGACCGCCGTCACCCTGGCCTGCCCGGAGGAGGACTGCGCCCGCGACCTGGCCGAGGCCATCGCCACGCCGACGTTCCGGCCCTACTTCGCCACCGACATGATCGGCGCCGAGGCCGGCGGCGCGGTGAAGAACGTGCTGGCCATCGCCTGCGGCATTGTCGAGGGCCGCGGCCTGGGCCGCAGCGCCCACGCCGCCCTGATCACCCGCGGCTTTTCCGAGCTGACCCGCCTGGCGGTGGCGTTGGGCGGCGAGGCCGAGACCGTGGCCGGGCTCTGCGGCCTGGGCGACCTGGTGCTGACCTGCTCCAGCCCGCAGTCGCGCAACATGAGCGTCGGCCTGGCGCTGGGCCGCGGCCAGACGCTGGACGAGGCGCTGTCCGGCAAGCTGTCGGTGGCCGAGGGCGTGGCCTCCGCGCCGGCGGTCCGCCAGCTCGCCCGCAAGCTCGGCGTGGACACCCCGATCTGCGAGGCCGTCGCCGCCATCCTGGCCGGTGAGGTGGGCGTCGACGACGCCATCCGCGGCCTGCTCTCCCGACCCCTTCGTGAGGAAAACTGACCCATGGCCACCTTCGCCCTCATGTGCTTCGACAAGCCCGGCGCGCTCGACCTGCGCATGGCCACGCGCGAGGCGCACCTGGCCTACGTCCGCGAGAACATGGGCATGATCAAGGTCGCCGGACCGCTGACCGACGCGGCGGGCGGCATGGCCGGCTCGCTGTTCGTGATCGAGGCCGACGACATCGCCGCGGTGCAGGCCTTCACCGACGCCGACCCCTACGCCAAGGCCGGCCTGTTCGGGCAGGTGGAGATCCGCGGCTTCCGCGCGACCCTTGGCCAACTCTAGCGACAACCCCGCCCGCCCCGAACCGGGCGCGCGGCTCTGCAGCCTGGGCGAGATCGCCGATCCGGGGTCGAAGGGCTTCCGCTTCCGGGTTGAGCGCATCCTGTTCGCCGGCTTCGTGGTGCGCAGCGGCGACCTCCTCACGGGCTATGTGGATTCATGCCCGCACGCCGGCTGGCCGCTGGGGTTCGACGACCGCTACCTGACCCGCAACGGCGAGCACATCCTCTGCGCCGGCCACGGCGCGCTGTTCAGCCTGGAAGGCGTCGGGGTGACGATCCCCTGCCTCGGCGAGCGGCTGACGCTCTGGCCGGTGGCGGTGCGCGACGGCGAGGTGTTCACCGCCTGAGCGGCCTGCCCACGCGGCGTCGTCCGCCCACGCACAATCCTCTCCTCACCCTTAGGGGGAGGGGGACCATGCGCAGCATGGTGGATGGGGCTTGCAGGTTAGGGCTCGGTGGCGGGGTTCCCCCTCCACCACCCTTCGGGCGGTCCCCCTTCCCCTAAGGGTGAGGAGAGGGTTCGCTGTGAGCCTGGGTGATCATGGGTCCCGGACAGCCGCGATGCGGCTTCCGGGATGATACGGGGTGGCGGGGGTTGATGGGGCCGGCCAGCCGGAGGGCGAAGGTGGTGGGCTCGGATCTCCGATCCCCCAGTCCTCGTCCTCGAACAGGCTCCAGTCGAGGGTGACGCCCAGGTCGCGGCAGATGGCGGCGACCAGTTCGCCCAAGGGTCGGTCGGCGAAGTCGGCCGCGTCGCTGGGATCGTCCAGCCGCTCGTCGAGGTCGTCCAGCAGGCGTTCGGTGTCGTGGCCGTCGGCGGCGTCGATGACCCGCTCGACGATATCCTTCACCACCGCCTTGCGGTCGTAGCCGCGGGCGAAGCGTGCGGCGCGATCTTCGCTCTCGGCCTTGCGACGGCGGGCCAGCCGGTCGTCGGCGAGCCGCGCTTCCAGCGCCACGGCCTGGCGCACGGTGCGGGCGATACGGGAGAAGGTCAGGACCAGCTCGGCCGAGACGGTGTCGGACTGCTCGGCCTCGCTCTGGACCTTCCGGGCCAGGCCCATGCCGATCTCG
>DASYBX010000113.1:0-28569 GCA_036500495.1 Caulobacteraceae bacterium | reverse complement strand
TGGGTCGGGTTGGGCCGATTGGGGATGTACCGCACCGTGCCGGCCAGGGTCCCCAGGCCATAGAGCGTCCCCTGTGGTCCTTGCAGCACCTCGACCCGGCTGATGTCGATCAGCTTGAAGTCGAGGTAGAGCGGCACCTCGCCGAGATAGACTCCGACGGAGTTGTTCGAGTTCGACCCGTTGGCGCTGGTGTCGCCCGAAGAGATGCCGCGCATGATGATGTTGCCCGTGGTGGCCGGGCCGGTATCGGCGACGGTCACGCCCGGTGTGAACGCGGCCAGCGATTTGACGTCGTCGATCCGCTGACTCTGGATCGTCTGGCCCGTGACGGCGCTGATGTTGATCGGCGCGTTCTGGATGGTCGAGGTGCGGCGCGTGGCGGTGACCACGACTTCGCCGATGCTGGTCGCGCTGGAGCTATTGCTTCCGCTGGCGGCCGGGGCCGTTTGTGCGAGCGTCGGCGACGCCGAAAGGCCCGCCAACATGGTGGCGCCGAGCAACAGCACCTTGTGGGTGGTCGACTGCTTCATTGAAAAGGCCCCAGTCTTCATCTGTTCAATCCCCTTTGCATTTTCAGAGGCCCGCCCTGTCGCACCCTCGGTGTTTGTCGCGGTCGTCGAATCCGCGTCCGCGCTCGGCTGTCGGTCTCTCAATCCGGCGTCGAAAAACCTCCCCCTCCCGGTCCGTCAGGAGGCTGGAGAGCCGTGACAGCTCATCTGCTAGTATTACTATTCAGCGAAAGGGTAATATCATCGGCAAAAGATGATCGGGGGAGGCACGTTCGGTCCGGCGCCTGCCTTTTGGGCATTCTGCGAGAGGGTTCGGACACGCAATGGCCGAATCCGAGCGCGAAGAAGAGATTCGTTCCCCCAGCGAATCCGATGCCGCCGGCGGAGATGCCTCGCGCTGGCCGCAGAGCTCATCACGAGATGATCGTCAGCATGTCCCCGACAAGCGGGTTATGCCTCATCTGATGTAGGTCAAGTTCAACTGACCGGTGTGCGCCGGGAATGTCGGCTTCGCGAAGAAGCTGCGAGTTCTGTTGTTGGCGCTTTGCAGCTGCAGTGCGCTAGGAGGCTCGGCGAGGGGGCGCTGGAACAGTGGCCGCGGCGGCAATCCACGCCCGCGCAGCGTCTTCGGCTTGAGCGCTGCTGGGCGCCTCGCCCTGTCCACTAGGCGTGCGCCCGTCGAGGGCGAACACCATCCAACTCCAGCCGGAGGGACCCCGGCGGACATCATACTGACGACCCACAAACCTGCGCATGCTGACTCCCCTGAGACCATCTTGGGCCAACGGCGCATGTCGTCAATTGCGAAGAAAGTTTAAAGCGGTTGTGCCCGATCCATGGAGCTTCGCGAGCTATATCACTTCAATATCGGATCAGTACTCCTCTGCCATGAGCAGATATAACGTTCCGGGAAGCACGTTTGACTCAGGACTTACCTGTCCATCAAGTTCTTTGACCATAAAGTCTTCAAGATCGTTTCTGTCAACTGTTACGTAGAGCCAGCAATTGTCCACATAGTGAACTTCGAGGTTCCGGCTTTCGGCCCACCGAGCGGCGGCAGACGCGCCACACATCCTGGCAAAAGAATCGAGATCTTGGACTAATCCGCCAGGCTCAATTCTGTCATCTGGCCCCATTTTGATCGCTGCATCTGGGTATTCAAGAACTTTCAGTGAAAAATAGGTCAGGATTTTCCTCCTTTTTCTTGAGATTTTTCCCAAGCATCGACTTCTGATTTTAGGAAAAAGATCCTGCCGCCAATCTTGAATGAGCGCGGACCTGTGTTTTTATATCGCCAATTAAAAACGGTTTTCTTAGTAAAACCTAAGCGCTCTGCGACCTCGTGGGCTGTTAACCGATAGTCAGCGCGACTCTCGGCCAGGATTCGCGGAGGGGGTTCGGCGATCTTGTCATCGCGGTGCCCCGGAGCGTCCGGCTTGGGTGCGCTTTCCATCGCCGCGACGTTCATGCCGCCAATCGTTTTCAGGATGTCCTGCTGGAGCTAGGCCGCCAGACGCTTTTCCCCATCCGGCCCGAAGATCATGCGGTGGCCAGCGAGAAGGGCGTCCAGATTCAAAGGCCCCCCTTCGGGAAGCGGTTCCGGACTTTTGCCCCGGCTTGCCTGAGGACGTCCCGATCGTTCCCGCATGTACCTCGATTGCATAAATAGGGACTATAATCCCTAGAGACTATAGTCAACACCCTGCTGCATGCGCCGATGGATTGGCGTGCGATAGTGGGGGACAACGTACGACGGCTGCGGATTGCCCGCGGGCTGACCCAGGAGCAACTTGCCTTCGAGTCGAAGATCGACCTGACCTATATGGGCGGGATCGAGCGAGGCCGGCGCAATCCCAGCCTGCTGGTGATGTCGCGTATCGCCCAGGCCCTCGGGGCCGAGCCGGCTGCATTGCTAGAGAAGCCACGACCTTGACGTGGCGCACGTCGCGACGGCGTCGGATTTGGCCGACTGGCCCAGTTGTGGTCGTGACGCGAAGGGTCAGTCCCTTTCGGTTTGAGACCATCTCCTGATGCCCACTCTCCAACGCATTTACCGTGAGTATTGCGACACCGTGCTTGTTCAGGTGCGTAGCGGCGAGGCTACGGCGCGGTCGCTGGCTCTGTTGGTCGAGCCCTACGGCCGCAGGTCTGTTGAGACAGTCGGCAGTGAACTGGTTGAGCGCAGGCTTCATGAGATCGCCGAAACGGCTCCGGTTCACGCCAAGCGGATCCGCTCCTATACGCGCTCATTCTTCAAATGGATGGCAGAGCGTGGGTGGGTCACGGAGGACCCCACGGCGGGCGTCTACATCGACGCTCCGGACCGCGTCCGGGGCCGCCAGCTATCGTTGGACGAGGTCGTTATGATCTGGCGCGCCAGCGACGCCCTGAGCGAGCGACTGGCTTACGGCGCCCGGCTCTTGATCTTGACGGCTGCCTCGCGCCAGCAAGTCGCCGCCATGCGGCTGAGCGAGTTTCAGCGAGATCCCGTTCAAGGGTCGATCTATTGGCAGGCAAGCGTGCCGTTGGAGGGTCGTGGAGAAGCGCGGCGACTGCTGCTTCCCTCATTGACGTGTCAGATCGTTGAAGCGGCCGTCGCCAACCGTAACCCTAGCGGCGAGTTCATCTTGAGCCGTGCAGGCAAAACGCCGCTGGATGGATGGTCCAAGGCCAAGCGCGAACTCGACGCCGAGCTTGCGCGCCGCAGGGACGGCGGCCTGTCCGAGCCTTGGTGGCTGAACGACCTTCGGACATCCTTTCCAGCCCTGGCTATCGAACACGCCGGCGTTGACGCAATGGTGGCTGAAGCTTGCCTTGGTCGGACAAGCCGGTATTCGAATCCCGACACCAAGTTGTGGCTTCAGGCGTCCGTGATGGACGAGCATGTATCCGAGGCGCTGGCCGCCTGGGATGATGTGCTCAGGAAAACAATGAGGCTCGCCAAAAAGCGGTCGTGACGCCCGCGCCGTTCGTCAAATGTCGATTCGGTCCGGCAGACGGCGCACCACTTCGGCGAAGATCACCATAGGGTCAGAGCCAAGGACTTTGGCGAGCGCGCAGAACTCGACCACATCGATACGGCGCGCCCCGGACTCGATCGTCGAGACGAACGCCTGCGGCTTGCCTAACCGTTCCGCAAGCTGACGCTGGGTCAAGCCCTGTCTGGTCCTCAACTGCTGAAGCAGTTGGGTCATGATCGCGTAAGCCTCAGTGCTGGTGGAGCGGGGCATAGGCGTTGCCTAACGCCGGCCCGCGCGTCGCAATATATAATATTGCATTATCTGATCAACCTCGTACGGTGAAGCGTGGTCGCCCTTAGCCAAGCTGTGTACTGGTCCCATGCCCGCTCTTCAAACTACATCGCCGCAATCCGTTTCCCGGTCTCGAAGAGCCGATCGTCCGGCTGGGCTCTCGGAGGAGGCGATAGCCTATGCCCGCGGGACGGCCGTTCGCGGCGGAGGTGTGCAGGATCTGGTCGACGGCGTCGAGCCTGGGCTCCGCCTGCGGGTATCGGCACGCTCAGCGCGCTGGCACGTGACGGTTGGTGGCAACGATTGTGTGCAGGCGAAGGCGACGTTGGGGTCATGGCCTCAGGTTTCCATCGCTGACGCGAGATTGGCTGCACGGTCAATCATCCACAATCTCAGCCGTCTTGGCCCGCCCGAGCGGAACGAGGGCGCTTTGGGCGCCATCCTGGACCGCTACGAATCCCGTCGCCTGGCGCAGCTCCGCAAAGGCGTGGTCATGAGCCGAGCCATTCGCGCCGCCTTGGACGGACTGCTGCTACGCGAGATGTCCAGCATCACCAGGGCTGATATCGGCCGGATCGTCGACGACATCGCCGACCGGGCGCCGATTCAAGGAAACCGTAGCTTGGCGTACCTGAAGGCGTTTTTTGCGTGGGCACACGGGCGCGGCTACATCGAAGCCAACCCGATCCAGGCACTGGCGAAGCCCACTCGAGAGATCGCCAGAGATCGAACGCCAAACCTCGGTGAGATTGCCGAGATCTGGTCGGCTTGCGGAGCGCTGTCCTATCCCTTCGGCCATGTGATCCGGCTGATGGTCCTGACGGCCGTCCGCCGAGACGAGGCCGCGGCTATGCGCGTCAGCGAGCTGCAACTCCCGGCTGGAGAGGCGGAGGGCTGCTGGGTTCTGCCCGCCGAGCGCTCGAAGAACGGGAGATCACTGCGCGTGCCGCTCAGCGCTTCGGCCAGGGCGATTGTGGAAGCGGCGCTCGCGGCCCGTCCTGAAGAAAGCCCATTCGTCTTCTCCACCACCGGGCTCAGGGCCGTATCGGGCTGGTCCAAGGCCAAGAGCCGGCTGGACTCGGTGATCGCCAAGGGGCGGCACGGGCGCGCTGTTGAGCCAATGACGGCATGGCGACTTCACGATCTTCGCCGATCGTTCGCCACCGCGGCGTGCGATGCGCTCGACGTTGATCCAGCAGTTGCGGATCGATGCCTGAACCACGTTGGGGCATCGACCACCTCAACGATCTCCCGCGTATATGGCCGCAGCGAGATGTATCAGCAGCGGGCCGACGCCCTTCGCCGCTGGGCGGAGCTGGTCACAGTCAACGTCTCGGGTGCGAGCCTGCCGCAGGCGAGCCCGCGCTGACCGGCCGGAGTCCGGTGCTGGCCGTATCAGTGCACCGATATCGAAAGCGCCGGCCGCTTTATGGACCCAGTCGCCAGCTCCACGCCAAGGGCTACCTCTCAAAGCGATTCCGCGGCGGATAGACCTGTGCGAGCGCGGGGCGAGCAGAGGAATGACCCTAACCGCCGCGGCAGGAGCTCAGTGTCTGCATACTGATATGCCGGCACCGAACCTCACCGCGAAGGCGTATCAGCATGGTGATATGGCCGTAACCGTCTTCGCGTGATCCTCGCCGGTGCTAGTGACCGGATATCAATGGTCAGCTTGGCTTTGGGGCACGCACTGACCAGGAGGGAATGAGCTGGAGGACCGGCCGCGTCATCCGTGGTGCGAACGCCATATCTGCGTGCTGATACGTGCGGGGGTGCCGCGAGCTATCGGCATACTGATACCCGACCTCGATGTCCCCACCGATGTCCCTGACCTCGATTCAGGGACATCGGAGTCAGCCAAGTCGGATTCAGGGACACGATGGAGACTGTCCCTGGCGACATAAAGCGCCTCTACGCGTCCAGCGATCTGTGATCACTATGCGCTCGCACGCCTCGCGGTTAGTCCGCTTCAGGGCAATGGCCTAATTGTTGTTGATAAACATGTATTTAATGGACAATGGGTGCCGATCGAGGGGGCGCTGGCCGAAGTTCCGTGTCCTACAGGGTCATCAGAAATGCTAAACTCGAATTTCAGATATCAAGCATCTGTGATCGGGGACATAGCACGAACGCAGTCATCGGCTCCCGCCGATGACAAAAAATGCTCCCGAAAATTCAAGGAGTTATGGTGGGTGCAGTAGGATTCGAACCTACGACCCGCTGATTAAGAGTCAGCTGCTCTACCAACTGAGCTATGCACCCGTCGTCCGCGGCAAGCCCCGGCGAGGGCGCGGACCATACTTGAAATTCTCTCGAACGCAAGCGGCCTCGCCCACGCTTTTTTCGGCTCGCCGGAAGGGCGTCTTTTCGCTGTCCGGCCATGGTTTACGGCAAATTCACCGCCCTTGCTTACAAGCTTGCGCCATGCGCCGCTGTCCGGCCCTGTTCGCGAGCTTCGGTCTCGCCGCGATGTTCCTCGCCGCCCTGGCTCCCGCCGCCCGGGCGGGCGATGTGGCGTTCCTGGTGGTCGACGCCAAGCACAAGCCGGTGGGCGACGCGGTGGTCACCGCCTATGCCGCGGGCGTCAAGGCCGACCAGATCCATTTCCCCTGGCCGCAGGCGATGGACCAGCACAACCTGCAGTTCGATCCCTTCGTCCTGATCGTGCCGGTGGGCGCCAACGTCAGTTTCCCCAACCGCGACCCGGTGCGCCACCACGTCTATTCCTTCTCGCCGGCCAAGGTCTTCGAGCTGAAGCTCTACGGCAAGGACGAGACGCGCAGCGTGCGTTTCGACCATGCCGGCGTCGTGGCCCTGGGCTGCAACATCCACGACGGCATGGTCGCCTTCATCAAGGTGGTCGACACCCCCTTTGCGGCCAAGACCGACGACAAGGGCCAGGCGGTGCTGAAGGGCGTGCCGGCGGGGCAGGTGCAGGTGCACATCTGGCACCCGTACATGAAGAGCGCAGGCAACGAGATCGTCCGCACCGTGGCGGTGTCGGCCTCGGGCGCTCCGCTGCAGACGATCCAGATCGACGTGCGCAACGCGCCCGACCGGCGCGGGAGCTACTGAGGTGCTGTTCAGCCGCCTCCGCACCAAGCTGACCGTGCTCTACGCCGGCCTGTTCGGGGCCGCGCTGATCGCCATCTCCCTGGTGGTCTACGCCTCGATTGCGGCGAACGCGCGCGCCGTGGTGCGCGACGAGCTGATGTCGTCGGGCACCGTGTTCGACCGGGTGTGGACACTGCGCGCCGATGAGCTGCGTGGCAGCGCCTCCCTCCTGTCGCGCGACTTCGGCTTCCGCGAAGCGGTGGCCAGCCGCGACGAGGCCACCATCGGCTCGGCGCTGGAGAACCTGCGCGTCCGCCTCGGCATCGACATGGCCTTCATCATCGGAGTGGACGGCCGCGTCACCGGCCAGGATCCCACCGCGCTCAAGGGCGCCGAGGCCCGGCTGATGCAGGCGGTGGAGCAGGAGGACAATCCCTCCGGCGTGCTGATGATCGGCGACACGCCCTACCAGGCCACCGCCACCCCGATCCTGTCGCCGACCCTGGTCGGTTGGGTGGTGTTCGCCTCCCGGCTCGACGCCAAGGAGATGGGCGCACTGGAGCGGCTGTCGGCCATTCCGCTCGACGCCGCCGTGCTCGGCCGCGACGACAAGAGCCGCGCCTGGGTCGCTCCGCCCGGGGTGTCGGGCCTGGCCGGCGGGGAGGTCAGCCGCGCGCTGGCCGGCGAGATCGACCAGGCCATGGCCGCAAAGGCGCCCGAGGCCCGCGACTTCCGCGCTCCCGGTGGTGACGCCCTCACCCTGGTCAAGCCGCTGAAGGCGATCGGCGGCGACGGGCCGGCAGCCCTGCTGCTCAGCTATCCCATGGCCCGGGCCATGGCTCCCTATTCGCCGATGCTGGCGATCATCATCCTGACCGGCGCGGGCGGCATCACAGTGCTGGTGATCGGCTCGTGGATGCTGGCGCGCAGCGTCACCCGGCCGATCTCGGTGCTCGACGAGGCCGTGCAGCGGCTGAGCCGCGGCGAGAACGCCGCCGTGGAGCCGACCACCGCGGACGAACTCGGCCGCCTGGCGACCAGCTTCAACGCCATGGCCTCCGAGATCCGCGAACGCGAGCGCCGCATAACCCATCTGGCCCTGCACGACCAGGAGACCAACCTGCCCAACCGCCTGGCGCTCGACCGGGCGGTGGAAGCCCTGGCGAGCGAGGCGAGGCGGAACGGGCTGAAGCTCGCCGTCCTGTCGCTGAACGTGAACCGCTTCACCCATGTGCGCGGGGCGATCGGCTACGCCCTGGCCGGCGACATGATGGCCGAGATCGGCCAGGCCCTGCAGCGGCTGCGCCCCGGCGACCCGATCGGCCGCGTGGCCAACGGCGTGCTGGCGGTGGCTTTCCCGGTGCGCGAGGTGGACGAGGCCCGCCGCATCGCCGCGCACCTGCAGCACGTGCTGGAAGCGCCGGTGCGCCTGGGCGAACATGCGGTGGACGTCAGCCTGACCCTGGGCCTCGCCGTCTATCCCGACCTCGTCGACGACGCCGCCCTGTTGATCAACCGCGCCAGCGCCGCCGTGGACCAGGCCCGCGCCGGCCACCGGGGCCTGGCCCTGTTCGACGTCGCCGACTACGGCGACCCCCACGCCAAGCTCAGCCTGATGAGCGAGATGCTGGGCGCCATCACCGCCGGCGACATCTTCATCCACCTGCAGCCCAAGTTCGACCTGCGGCTCGGCCGCAGCACCGGCGCTGAGGCCCTGGTGCGCTGGCGCCATCCGCAGCGCGGCATGGTCATGCCCGACGCCTTCATCCCCATGGCCGAGGAGACCGGCCACATCCGCACCCTGACCGAGCACGTCCTGTCGCTGGCCATCGCCCAGCAGGCGGCGCTGAAGGCGCAGGGCTTCGACATCGCCATGTCGGTGAACATGTCCGGGCGGTTGGTGGGCGATGCGGAGTTCTGTGAGGAGGCGCTGCAGCTGGCCCGGCAGGCCCAGGGCGAGCTGTGCCTCGAGGTCACCGAGACCGCGGTGATCGCCGATCCCCAGCGGGCTCTCGAGAACCTCGAGCGGTTCGCGGACGCCGGCATCAAGATCTCGATCGACGACTACGGCTCGGGCCTGTCGTCCCTGGCCTACCTCAAGCAGATGCGGGCCCACGAACTGAAGATCGACAAGGCCTTCGTCATCGGCATGGCCGAAGGGCAGAAGGACGCGCTCCTGGTGCGCTCCACCGTCGATCTGGCCCACAGCCTGGGCCTGAAGATCACCGCGGAGGGCGTCGAGACCGCCATGGTCCAGGCTCTGCTCACCGCCATGGGCTGCGACCTGGCCCAGGGCTATTTCATCGCCCGGCCGATGGCCCAGGCAGACCTCGCCGCCTTCCTTCAGCGCGAGCGTGACCAGGACGCGGGCGAGGTCCGGCCCAAGCGCTCCCGCCCGGCGGCGGGGGCCAAGATCGCCTGATGCGCGCGCCAGGCCTCCTGGCCGCGGCGGCGGCGGCCGGCGGCGGCCTCCTTGCCAGCCCGGCCCTGGCCCAGGTGGACTTGCTGTCGCCCGCCGTGCTGTCGGCCCAGGCCGACGTGCGCCTGTCGGCCGCCGACGGCGAACCCTCGTGGCTGCAGGACGGCTTCGGCAAGACGCGGTATGGCGGCAATGCCGACCGGGGCTGGACCACGCGCCTGCAGCTGGCCTCGGCCGACCTGTTCTGGAAGCCGGCCTTCGCCTTCGACCTGACGGGCTATGTCGACGCCGTCTACCAGCCGGTGGACGACCATCCCGTGGACCTGCAGGAGGCCTTTCTGCAGTACAAGCCCCTGCCGCGGCCGGACGGCTGGCGCTGGCAGGCGCGCGCGGGCCTGATGTATCCGCCGGTGTCGCTGGAGAACGACGGGCCGGGCTGGACGCCCACCCGCACCATCACGCCCTCGGCGATCAACAGTTGGATCGGCGAGGAAGGCAAGACGGTGGCCTTCGAGGCCAAGGTCGCCCGCCGCTTCGGGGACCAGGAGCTGTCGGCCGGCGGTGCGGTGTTCACCCACGGCGACACCGCGGGCACCGAGCTCAGCTGGCGGGGCTGGATGTTCTCGGACCTGCGCTCGACCCTGCAAGGCGAGAACCCGATCCCCGAGGTTCCCGACGCGCACAAGCCGTTCCGCACCCAGGACTACGACAGCCGCGCCCTCGACGAGATCGACGGGCGTCCGGGCGTCTATGCCTGGGCCGAATGGCGGGCGCCGGGGGGCGTCACGGCCAACGCCTTCTACTACGACAACGCCGGCGACCGGACGACCATGGTCGACGGCAACTGGACCTGGGACACGCGGTTCTGGAACTTCAGCCTGCGCTGGACGCCCGACGCCAAGACCGAACTCCTGGCCCAGGCCATGACCGGCCGCACCGTCACCGGCTTCGTCATCCCCGGCAAGGGTTGGCGCGTGGATGCACAGTTCGACAGCGCCTACCTGCTGGCCAGCCGCAAGCTGGGCAAGGACCTGATCACCGGGCGGGTCGACTGGTTCGACGTGCGCGACGCCACCTTCCAGTCCCTGGACGACAACGACGAGCGCGGCTGGGCCCTGACCGCCGACTGGCGCCATCCCTTCGGCGAGCACCTGGCGGCGCTGGTCGAGGTGACGCACGTGGATTCCAACCGGGCGTCGCGCGCCTATGTGGGTGACGCCATGCGGCAAGCGCAGACAATGGTGCAAACAGCTCTTAAGGTCGCCTTCTGACAAGGCGATTCCGTAGGCTTTTCGAGTAAGGGACATGATGGCGGGGGCCATCGATTTCAGCCACCTGGAGCATTACGTCGGCGGCGACCTGGCCATCATCCGCGAGGTCCTGGCCCTGTTCTCCGACCAGGCGCGCACGGTGCTGCCGCTGCTCGACCCGGCGGGGCCGGCGGACCAGTGGCGTGGGGCCGCCCACAGCCTGAAGGGTTCGGCCCTCGGCATCGGCGCTCAGGCCCTGGCCACGGCCTGCGGCGACGCCGAACAGGCCAGGGACGCGCCCGCCGCCGAGAAGGTCGCCGCCCGCGCCCGCATCGCCGACTGCCTGGGCGCCGTGCTGATGGACATCGCCGCCTACCGCAGCCGCTGAGCCTGCGTTGCGGCGCCGGCCATGGGTGCTAAGCTTCGCCCCATGAGCCGATGTCTGCACCGTCGCGAGATCCTGGCCGGCGGCCTCGCCTTGGCCGCCGCCGGCGCGTCGGCCGACGACGGGGTGGTGCGGGTCACGATCAAGACCCCCAAGGGCCAGATCACCGTCGACCTCTACGCCGCCAAGGCGCCGATCACGGTGAAGAATTTCCTGCGCTACGTCGACGCCAAGCTGCTCGACAGATCGAGCTTCTATCGCGTCTCGCACGTACCCAACGCGCCCGACCACGGCTTGGTCGAGGGCGGGCTGCGCGGCGATCGAAAGAAGGTTTTCAAGCCGATCGCCCACGAGAGCACCGCCAAGACCGGCCTGACGCACAAGGACGGCGTGGTGTCGATGGCCAGGCGTGGGCCCGGCACGGCCACGGCGGACTTCTTCATCGTGGTGGGGGATCAGCCCGGCTTCGACGCCGATCCCAGCGGTCAGGGCGACAAGGACGGCTTCGCCGCCTTCGGCCAGGTGACCAGCGGCATGGACGTGGTCCAGGCCATCTTCGAGCAGAAGGTTTCGGCCACCGCGGGCGTCGGAGCCATGAAGGGCGAGATGCTGAGCCCGCCGGTTCCCATCCTCACGGTTCGGCGGGCCTAGGAAGGCCGGCGCAGCCTCAGCGGCCGACTTCCTTGAGCTGGCCGCGGATTTCGCCGCCGGGGTTCGCGGCGGTATGCACGTTGAAGTACCACTTGCCCGCCATCAGGTCGGCCGCCTCCTGTTCGGTCAGGCGCACCGAGCCGCCGATCGGCAGCTTGGCCTTGTCGGCGATCACAACCACCGGCGGCGCATTGGCGCCCGCGGCGGCGGGGCCGTGGAAGTGGGCCATGGTCGCCGGGCCGCTGAGGCCCTGGTAGGTGGCGCGGTAGGCGAGGGTGCGTTCGGTGGTCTCGAGTTCGGCGGTGACCTGGCCCGTGCCGGCGCTGGAATTGGCCGGAACCTCGTCCTTGCCGGTGAGCGCGGCGGCGAAGTGCACGATGTCGGCGCGGGCGGCCCCGGCGGCGGCGAGCAGGGCGACCAGCGACAGCGCGGCGGCGGACTTCAGGCTCATCAGTTTCTCCCTCGGCAGACGGGCGGCTGGTGCGCCCTTCAAGGCGAAGCATACGGCGGACACGGGATGGTCCTGTCAAGGCGCTGCGGCCGGGATTTGTATACAATCGTTGGCGGAACCTACGATTTCCGGACCGCAAGAGTCCGAGGCCGGTAGGATCAGATCCCCGCCCCGTTGTCGATCGAGCGCAAGGCTTCCTCGTGGGCGTGGGCCTGGGCGCTGATCCAGGCGACGAAGGCCTTGACCTGGGGAAGGCGGCCCTTGGCCTTGGGGTGCACCACGAAGTAGGCGAAATCCACGGCCGTGGCGTCCTGTAGCGCGGCGACCAGGCGGCCGGCGTCGAGGTCGGCCTGGGCCAGGGCCCGCTTGGCCAGGGCCACGCCGCGGCCGCCGGCGGCGGCCTCGATCACCAGGCTCGACTGGTTGAAGCGCGGCCCGCGCGTGCCGTCCACGCCGCGGATGCCCCGGGCCGCCAGCCACATCGACCAGTCCGGGCAGCTGTCGTCGGCGTCGGGCGAGCCGTCGTGCAGCAGGATGTGGTGGGCCAGGTCGGCCGGAGCGTGGATCGGTGTGGTCTCCAGATATTCCGGGCTGGCCACCGGGATCACCGTCTCGCTCATCAGCTTGACCACCTCCAGCCCTGGATAGCGGCCGGCGCCATAGCGGATGGCCAGGTCGATCTCGCCGAGGGCGAAGTCGACGATGTCCATGTCGGCCGACAGCCACACGTCCACCTGCGGGTGAGCCGCCTCGAACAGGCCCAAGCGCGGCACCAGCCACTTGGCGGCGAAGGAGGGGGCGACCGAGACGGTCAGGCGGCGGCCGTCGACGGCGGCGGTGAGCAGGGAGGCGGCTTCGGCCAAGCGGTCGAACGCCTCGCGCAGGGCGGGCAGGGCGGTCTGGGCCGCGTCAGTCAGCAGCAGCCCCTTGGGGGTGCGCTTGAACAGCGCCGCCCCCACATAGTCTTCCAGGTTCTGGATCTGTTGGCTGACCGCTCCGGGCGTCACCGCCAGTTCGTCGGCGGCGCGGCTGAAGTTCAGGTGCCTCGCGGCCGCCTCGAAGGCGCGCAGGGCGTTCAGCGGCGGCAGGCGTCGGCGTTCCATAGTTTTCCTAAACGGCCGGGCAGAAGACTTCTGTTTGCGAAGTGGCCCATGAAACCTATTTTTGCAACTGTCCCGAAGGCTAATTGCGACGCTTTCACTAGGAATTTGCTCGCAAACGGACGATTGGACGATCGAAATCCATCGCCCAATCCCGATCGGCGACCGAGTTTAGAGGACCTGAATCCATGTCTGGCGGAGACCCCCGCAAGCTTGTTTCGCTCGAAGGCGGCCCGACGACCGGGGCCAGGGCGGGCAAGGTGTGGCTGGTGGGCGCCGGCCCGGGCGATCCCGACCTGCTGACCGTCAAGGCCCTGCGACTGCTGCAGTCGGCCGACGTGGTCGTTCACGATCGCCTGACCCCGCCCGAGCTGCTGGTGCTGGCCCGGCCGGGCGCGCGGCTGATCGACGTGGGCAAGCGCAAGTCGCGCCACACCCTGCCACAGGACGGCATCAACGGCCTGCTGGTCGCCCTGGCCTTGCAGGGCCTGAAGGTGGTGCGCTTGAAGGGCGGCGATCCTTTCGTGTTCGGCCGCGGCGGCGAAGAGCTGCTGGCCCTGCGCGAGGCGGGCGTGGAAGCGGAAGTGGTGCCCGGCGTCACCTCCGCCCTAGCCGCCGCTGCGGGCGCGGGCGTTCCGCTCACCCATCGGGGCCTGGCCCAGGCCGTCACCTTCGTCACCGGCCATGCGGCCATGAAGGATGGCGAAGCCGGCGAGCCCGACCTCGACTGGCTGGTGCTGTCGCGGCCCAACCACACCCTGGTCGTCTACATGGGCGTGACCACCGCCGGCCTCCTGGCCGAGCGCCTGATCGCCGCCGGCCGGCACGCCTCGACGCCGGTGCTGATCGTCGAGAACGCCAGCCGCTCGGACGAGCGCCGGGTCTTGACGCGCCTTGCGGAATTGCCGAAAGCCGCCGCCGGCCTGGACGGGCCGGCCCTGCTGGTGATCGGCGAGGTCGCCGCCCTGGCCGACGTGGAACCCCTGATCGCCTCGGCTTCTGAAGCCGAGCGGAGGCCAGCATGAAAGTCCTGACCGCCAATAACCTGAAGAACGGCGAGGTCGTGTTCTGGAAGGGCGGCCAATGGGTCATCCGCTTCCACGACGGCGAACGCTTCGCCGGCGACGAGGACGCCGCCCCGGCCCTGGCCGTCGCCGAGGGCCAGCCCACCGTGGTGGTCGCCCCCTATCTGATCGACGTGGAAGAGATCGACGGCCATTGGACCCCGATCGCCTTTCGCGAGCGCCTGCGCGCACTCGGCCCGACCAACCATCCCCAGCACGGCAAGCAGGCCGACGGCGACGCCGACGTCGAAGCCCTGCGGTCCGCCACCTTCGTCGCCCGGTCCGCCGGCCGCGTGAAGCTGATCAAGCGCTAGGAACCGTCATGTACCGTTACGACGAATTCGACCGGCAGATGCTCGAGGACCGCACCAGCGAGTTCCGCCTGCAGACCACCCGGCGCCTGGCCGGGGAGATCACCGAGGAGCAGTTCAAGCCGCTGCGCCTGATGAACGGCCTTTATCTGCAGATGCACGCCTACATGCTGCGCATCGCCATCCCCTACGGCACCCTGCGCAGCGAGCAGTTGCGCCGGCTGGCGCATGTGGCGCGCACCTACGACAAAGGCTACGGCCACTTCACCACCCGCACCAACCTGCAGCTACACTGGATCAAGCTGCGCGACGCGCCGGACGCCATCGAGTCCCTGGCCGAGGTCGGGCTGCACGCGATCCAGACCTCGGGCAACTGCATCCGCAACGTGACGGCCGACCCCTACGCCGGCGCCACCGCCGACGAGATCGACGATCCGCGCGTGTGGGCCGAGGCGATCCGCCAGTGGTCGACGGTGCACCCGGAGTTCTCCTACCTGCCGCGCAAGTTCAAGATCGCGGTGACGGCGGCCGAGAAGGACCGGGCGGCGATCCGCGCATACGACATCGGCCTGCACCTGCGCCGCACGCGCGACGGCGAGCTGACCTTCGAGGTGATGGTGGGCGGCGGCCAGGGGCGCACGCCCTACCTGGCCAAGACCGTCCGCGAGCATCTGCCGGCCCACCGCCTGCTGTCGTACCTGAACGCGATCCTGCGCGTGTACAACCGCGAGTCCCGCCGCGACAACATCCACAAGCAGCGCATCAAGATCCTGGTCAACACCCTGGGGGTCGAAGAATTCACCCGCCGGGTCGAGGCCGAGTACGCCGTCACCGACGGGGCCGACATCGACCTGCCGGACACCGAGCTGGCCGCCATCCGCTCGCGCTTCCACGTGCACGCGTTCGACGCCCGGCCGGCCAAGTCGGCGGCGTTCGAGGCGGCCAAGGCGGCCGACCCGGAGTTCGCCCGCTTCACGCGCCACAACGTGCATCCGCACAAGGCGCCCGGCCACGCCATCGTCGACGTGTCGCTGAAGGTGCCGGGCGAGACCCCCGGGGACGCCACCAGCGAGCAGATGGAGCTGGTCGCCGACCTGGCCGACCGCTACTCCAAGGGCGAGGCGCGGATCCACTACACCCAGAACTTGGTGCTGCCGCACGTGAAGCTGGACGACGTTCCCGCCGTCTACGCCGAACTGGCCAAGGCGGGCCTGGCCACGGCCAACATCGACCTGATCACCGACATCATCGCCTGCCCGGGGCTGGACTACTGCACCCTGGCCAATGCCCGCGCGATCCCGGTGGCCCAGTCGATCGCTCGCCGCTTCGCCGACATGGACCGCGCCGAGCTGATCGGCGAGCTGCCGATCCGCATCTCCGGCTGCATCAACGCTTGCGGCCACCACCACCTGGGCGCCATCGGCATCCTGGGCGTGGATAAGAAGGGCGAGGAATATTACCAGCTGTCGCTCGGCGGCTCGGGCGACGAGAAGGCGGCCCTGGCCCAGATCCTGGGCCCGGCCATGCCGCCCGGCCAGATCCCGGACGCCATCGACGCCATGGTCGAGACCTATCTGACCATCCGCGAGGACGGCGAGCGGTTCCTGGACACCGTGCGCCGCGCTGGCCTGCAACCGTTCAAGGAGGCCGTCTATGTCGAAGCTCGTTAAGCGCGACGGCGATGTGGCGTGGTGGGTCGAGGACGAGTTCGTCTTCGTGCCCGACGAGGAGCAGGTCCCGGCCACCGGCGACATCATCGTGACCATGGGCCGCCTGCTCGGCGAGGGCGACGCCCTGTTGACCTCGGGCCGCCGGATCGGCGTGCGCCTGCAGCCGCACGAGCAGGTGGAGAACCTGGCCTACGATCTGCCGCAACTGGCGGTGGTGGAGCTGGTGTTCGCCAAGTTCCGCGACGGGCGGCCCTATTCCACCGCCAGCATCCTGCGCGGGCGGCTGGAGTACCGGGGCGAGGTGCGCGCCATCGGCGACGTGCTGCGCGAGCAGGCGCTGCACATGGTCCGCTGCGGCTTCGACGCCTTCGTCCCCGCCGACGGCTCCACGCCCGAGGAATGGATGGCTGCGGCGCATCGCTACCGTCACGTCTACCAGCGCGCCAACGACGATCGGCGACCGATCTTCGTGGAGCGCGACATGATCGCGTCCGGCCTGGGCCACAACCGTCCGGACGAGGTGGAGGCTTGAGCATGGCCTATGAAGCCGAAATCCTGAGCCCGCTCCAAGAGCGGGCCGCCGAGCTGAACGCGCGGTTGCGCGACGCTCACCCGAGCGAGATCCTGCGCGCGGCCATCGATGAATACCATCGCGACGGCCGGCTGGCGCTGGTGTCGTCGTTCGGCGCGGAGTCGGCGGTGCTGCTGCACCTCGCCGCCCAGATCGATCCGTCGATCCCGGTGCTGTTCCTGGATACCGGGCAGCACTTCGGCCAGACGCTCGACTACCGCAAGCAACTGGCGGCCAAGCTCGGCCTGACCGACGTGCGCGACCTGCGCCCGGCCTATTCCGACCTGGCGGTGCAGGACCCTTCGGCCGATCTCTACAAGCGCGACACCGACGCCTGCTGCAACATCCGCAAGGTGCTGCCGCTAGACCGCGCTCTCCAGGACTTCGACGCCTGGATCACGGGCCGCAAGCGTTTCCAGAGCACCTCGCGCCTCAGCCTGCCGGTGGTCGAGATCGGCGAGGGCAAGCTGAAGTTCAATCCCCTGGCCAACTGGTCCAAGACCGAAGTCGACGCCTACGCCAAGGAACACGCCCTTCCGGCGCATCCCCTGGTGCAGTTCGGCTATCCCTCGATCGGCTGCTGGCCCTGCACCCATCCGGTGGAGGAGGGCGAGGACGCCCGTTCCGGCCGCTGGCAGGGCCAGGACAAGACCGAGTGCGGCATCCACGTCACCCGCGCCGACCCGCCGTCCAACGACGGCGTGGGCGGGGACATCTAGGAACCCCTCTCCCTCGAAGGAGAAGGCTTTCCATCAATAGTCGTCCGATGTCGCGCGGCCGATGACGAAGCCTGCCAACAGGCCCACCGCCAGCGCGGCGCCGGCAGACACCGACAGCACCATCACGGGGCGTTCGGCATGCAGCCGCTTGGCGGAATCCGCCGCCGAGCCGGCCTGCTTCCTGGCCCAGTCGCGGGCGGCCTCGGCCGAGGACTGCACCTGGTCGCGCACGGCGTTGACCTTGTCGGTCAGGGCCGAGATCGTCTCGGTGGCGGCTTCCTTGGCGTTGTCGGCCATCTTCTGGGCCTCCCGCTTGTCGACGAACGAGCGCGACTCGCGATCGGCGGCGAAGGCCTGGTCGACCTCGCCCTCGCTGATGCGGGCCGACGGGTCGCCGACCTGGTTCAGGTTCTGCTCCTCGGTGCCGTCGCCCATCATCTCGGGATAGGGGACGCGGCTGGCGGAGCGGCCACGGCCGGGCTTGCCGCCAACGGGCGTGGTGGTGGGATCATTGGTCATGGTCATCCTCCAGACCTTGTACAACCCCGGCCCCAGCGGTGCGTTCCCACCCGGTCCGGAGCCCTTGTTGTCCCGACAAAGTCAGGCTTGGCGCGGGGATTGGGCGGTTTTGCGGCGAGCCCGTCGCCCGGGTCCGAGACACGCACATGTGCGTGTCCGGGGCCATCAGTCGTCCAGTTCGGCCTTGATCGTCAGGGTCTCCATCCTAACCCGGCGCAGCACCATCAGCTCGGCCGGCTGGTCCGCCGCCTCGGCGGTCAGCAGACGATGCAGGTCGTCGATGGTGTGCACGGCGCCGCCGCCGAAGGACAGGATCAGGTCGCCGGGCTCGACTCCGGAGCGCTCGGCCGGGCCGCCGGCGATGACTTCGGCCACCAGCACGGCGCTGTCGCGCTCGCGATGCAGGCGGCGCGCGAGGCGGCTGTCGAGCGGGGTGGTCTGGCCGGCCAGGCCCAGGCGCGAGCGGCGCACGCGGCCGTCCTTCATCAGCCGGGCGGTGACGTCGATGGCGGTGTCCACGCCGATGGCGAAGCACAGGCCCTGGGCCTGGCCGATCATGGCGGTGTTGATCCCCACCACCCGGCCCCAGCCGTCCACCAGGGCCCCGCCAGAGTTGCCGGGATTGAGGGGCGCGTCGGTCTGGATCACGCTCTCGATCAGCCGGCCGGAGGGCGAGCGCAGGGTGCGGCCGAGCGCGCTGACGATGCCGGCGGTGACGGTGGCCTGGAAGCCCAGCGGGTTGCCGATCGCCACCACCAGCTGGCCGACCTTGAGCGCGGAGGACGAACCGAAGGCGGCATGCGGTAGGCCGGCGCCGTCGAGACGCAGCACGGCCAGGTCGGTGGCCGGGTCGTCGCCGATCAGCTGAGCGTCGAAGGCGCGCCCGTTGGTCAGGCTGGCGGACAGGCGCCGGGCGCCCGACACCACATGGCTGTTGGTCAGGAGGTAGCCGTCAGGCGCGAAGATCACGCCGGAACCGGTCCCGCCGCGCCCGTGCTCGCCGATGGCCGAGATGTGGACCACCGCCGGGCCGGTGGTCTCGTAGGCGTGGGTGACCCGCGCCGAATAGGGATCGAGGGCGTCATCCGGGCGCTCGGAGATGTCGAAAGCCATGCTGCTCAGGTGGGCATGATCTGGCGGGGCCGCAAGCGCCCGGAACCGGCCGTCCGGCGCCGTTGCCACGACCCGCATATCGGCTAACGTCGTCCGGCCCCGGGGGGAACACCGATGGACACCAAGACCGCGGCTGGGACCGCCGCCGGCGCGCTTCGGCCGCGCCATGTCGCGGCCGTGGCGGCCGGCAATGCGCTCGAGTTCTACGATTTCCTGACCTACGGCTTCTTCGCCCCGCAGATCGGGCGCGCCTTCTTCCCGTCCAAGAACCACACCACCGAACTGCTGGTGGCGCTGGCCACCTTCGGCGTCGGCTTCCTGATGCGGCCGGTGGGGGCGGCGGCGATCGGCATGATCGCCGACAAGGTCGGGCGCAAGCCGGCCATGCTGCTGGCCCTGATGCTGATGGGCGCAACCATGCTGGGCATGGCCCTGATCCCGCCCGCCGCCCAGATCGGGGCCTGGGCCGGGTTCCTGGCGGTCGCCTGCCGCATGATCCAGGGCTTCGCGCTCGGCGGCCAGGTCGGGCCCGCGACGTCCTATCTGGTCGAGGCGGCCCCGCCGAACCGGCGCGGCTTCTTCGTCTCCTTGCAGTTCGTCAGCCAGCAGCTGGCGATCATCGTCTCGGGCGTGGTCGGCTTCACCCTGGCCCACAGCCTGTCGGAGGCGGCGCTGGGCAGTTGGGGCTGGCGGGTGGCGTTCCTGGTCGGGCTGGTGATCGTGCCGTTCGGCCTGTTCCTGCGCC
Organism: Caulobacteraceae bacterium; assembly: GCA_036500495.1. Lineage (GTDB taxonomy): Bacteria > Pseudomonadota > Alphaproteobacteria > Caulobacterales > Caulobacteraceae > BOG-938. The sequence continues at coordinate 8,787 of DASYBX010000113.1, read as the reverse complement.
GGGGTCTGGAGGAGAGCCTGCCGGCCGAGCCCCGCGCCCAGGCCACGGCCCCCGCGACGCCGAAAGGATTCGGCGTCACCGCCGTGCTGGGCCTGCTGTTGCTGGCCGGCGGCACCACGGTGAACTACCTCGGCAACTACACCACCACCTACGCCACCCAGACCCTGCACCTGTCGAGCGTGGTCGGGTTCACCTCCACCATCCTGGTCGGCGTCGGCGGCCTGATCGGCGCGGCCGTCGGCGGCTGGGCGGGCGACCGCTACTCGCGCCGGGCGCTGATCGTGTGGCCTTTCGCGCTCCAGGTGCTGATCATGATCCCGATGTTCATGGCCGTGGTCGCCACCCGCAGCCCCGCGGTACTGTGGGCGACCGGGGCGGTGTTCACCTTCGTCAACAGCCTCTATTCGACCAACACCCTGGTGTTCATCACCGAGCGCATGCCCGCGGCGATCCGCGGCCGCTCCACCGGCCTGATCTACGCCGTCTCGATCTCGGTGTTCGGCGGCTCGACCCAGTTCATCGTCGCCGGACTGACCGCCCTGACCAGGAGCCCCCTGGCGCCCGCCTGGTACGCCACCGGCATCGTCGCCCTGTCGCTCGTGGCCTCGCTGTTCCTCCCGAAAAAAGCGTCCGAGGGCTTGTCGGAACCGACCGCCTGACGGCGTCCTTGGGGCACGAGGCCGAGAGGATCAGGCCAACCGGAGGAGCCGACCATGCCCAAGATCACCCCGTTCCTGTGGTTTGACACCCAGGCCGAGGAGGCCGCGCAGTTCTACGTCTCCCTGTTCCCCAATTCGAGGATCACCGGCGTCGCCCGCTACCCCGAGGGCGGCCCACGCCCGGCGGGCATGGCGATGACGGTGTCGTTCGTGCTCGACGGGGCCCAGTTCACCGCCCTGAACGGCGGACCGCAGTACAGCTTCGACAACGCCGTCTCGTTCGTGATCCCGACCAAGGACCAGGCCGAGACCGACCACTATTACGACTCCCTGCTGGAGGGCGGCGTCGAGCACGCCTGCGGCTGGGTGCAGGACCGTTTCGGCCTGGCCTGGCAGATCACTCCGGACCGGCTGATGGAACTGATCTCGAGCCCCGACAAGGCCACCGCCGGCCGCGCGATGGGCGCGATGATGACCATGAAGAAGATCGACATCGCCGCGATCGAAGCCGCGGCGGCGGGCTGACGCTCAGCGCTGGGCCAACGGCTTGGTGGTGTCCACCGGCTGGGCATTGACCACGCCCGTCTCGGTGGTGCCGTCCGGCTTGATCGGGTTCCGGTTGTTGTCCTCGCAGACGTACTCCTGGATCTCCCAGTTCTTCTTGTCGTAGCGGCGCGTGACCACCCAGGGCCTGGTGAAGGCGACCGGGTCCTCGATGGTCATGACGTCTTCGATCTGGGTCGGCGAGATGCGGCGGATGCGCTCGATCTCGTGCACCTTGTCCGAGTGCGGCGCGGCCGAGACGTCGTAGACCGTGTCGCCCTTCACGCCCACGGTGTCGACCACCAGGGTGTCGCCTTCCCAGTGGCCGATCGAGTGGCCCATGTAGGTGGGATCGAGCTCGTCGGCGGCCGGATGTGGGCGCCCATCGGTGAAGATGCGGCGCACCTGGCTGGAGATCTCGTGCAGGATCACGACCCGGTCGGGCTGGATCACGAACTCCATGGGATAGGGCGTGGTCATGATCCGCGGCATGCCGCCTGGACGGCACGAGGCCGTGGGGTCGGTGGGCACGCCCTGGGCGTTCTCCTTGAGCTTGGCCACGTAGCGGGCCTCCCACGCGGCGTTGTAGGGCGGGAATTCTCGGATGTCCTGGGCGCCCTTGCCCTTGTTCTCCGGCCGGTCGAAAGCGGCCGGGTCGAACATGTTGCGCTCATGTGGATTCCACACGCCCGACCAGTCGGGCAGGCCCATCTTGGAATCCTTCTGCACCGGCGCCTTGTAGTTGGCCGGCGCGGGCGGCGACGGGGCGTTCTGGGCCCAGGCCGACGAAGAGAGGGCCGGGGCGGCCAGGGCAAAAACGGTTGCGCCGGCCAGCAGGGCGCGGATAGGGGCCTTCATGACTTCCTCCGTGTCCGTCTCGTTGCGTCGCTGTACGGGCGCGTTGGCGGACCTCTCAGCGAAAACGGTGGCGCCGCTCGCGTGATCGGTCAAGCTGGACCGAACAGGGAGGCTAGGTCTTTGACGGTGATCAACCGATAGGCGCCCGGTTCCAGGCCCGTCGGCAGGGCCAAGCCGCCGATCCGGTCGCGGTGCAAGGCCTCCACGTGGTTGCCGATGGCGGCGAACATGCGCCGCACCTGGTGGTAGCGACCCTCGGTGATGGTCAGCACGGCCTCGGTGGGCGAAAGGGGCTCCAGCACGGCCGGCAGCAGGGGTTTGTCCTCGCCCTCCAGCATCAGGGTCCCGGAGGCGAACACCTGGCCCTCGTCACCCTTCAGCGGCCGAGCGAGCATGGCGCGGTAGCGCTTCGCCAGGTTGCTCTTCGGCGAGATGATCCGGTGCAGCAGGGCGCCGTCGTCGGTCAGCAGCAGCAGGCCCGAGGTGTCCTTGTCGAGCCGCCCGACGGTCGACAGGGCCGGGTCGCGCCGCCGCCAGCGCGCAGGCAGCAGGTCGTAGACCAGGGGCCCGGCCTCCTTGTGCGAACAGGTGACGCCGAGCGGCTTGTTCAGCATCAGGGCCATGCCGGGCAGGGGATCGACCGGCCTCCCCTGGACGGTCAGGCGTTCGGCCAGGTCCGCCGTCAGGCGCAGGCGCTCGTCGGCGCTGTTCAGCGGCTCGCCGTCCAGGCGCACGGCGCCCATGCGGGCCAGGGTGGCGATCTCCTTGCGCGAGCCGTAGCCCAGGTTGGCCAGCAGCTTATCGAGCCGGGCCTGGGGCGCGGAGGGCTTGCTCACTTCTTGGCCTCGAACACCTTGTAGGGCCCGCCGCCGTCTCCGTCGCGCCGCTCGACCCGGCTGAACAGGGGCTCCAGCACGGCCTCGTAAGGCAGGTGCAGGTTGGCGACCATCCACAGCACCCCGCCCTTGCGCAGCGCCCGGTGCGCCGCCTCGATGAAGCGCTGGCCGAGGGCCTTGGTCTCCCAGCCCGCGTCGTGGAACGGCGGGTTCATGACCACGAAGTCGAGGCCTTCCAGCGACGCCGACGCCGCGTCGGCCCAGGCGAAGTCGGCGCGCGGGTCGTCGACGTTGCGGCGCGCGCAGTCGGCCGCCCGGCGGTCGACGTCGATCAGATGCAGGCGCGTGACGGCCGGCGAGGCCAGCACCGTGTGGGCCAGCACGCCGATGCCGCAGCCGAGGTCCGCGCCCTGGCCGGAGAGGGGCGGCAGGGCCTTGAGCAGGGCCGCCGTGCCCGGATCGACCCGGTCCCAGCTGAACACGCCCGGCTGCGACCACAGCCCCTGCACGATCCGCGACGCGCCCTCCGCGATGGCGTTGTCGACGCCGACGAGATCGGCGGGCCGGTCCACATGACAGATGCGGTGGTGACGCCGGGCGGCTTCCACCACCTCGCAGCCGAACGCCTCCAGCTCCTTCTTCAGCCGCGAGCCGCCCTTGTCCTTGGGCGCCAGGGCCGTCAGGGCCGCGCCGGGCTTCAGCGCCCGCAACACCAGGGCCAGGACGTAGCGCCGCTCCACCACGCCCGGCGGCGCCAGCACGGCGGCCTCCTCGACGGAGGCGGGCTCGACGGTTTCGAGCGCCTGTGAACCCGGGACCAGGGGCGAGGTCTGCACCTCGTCCTGCGCGGGCTGGTGAAGGTCGAGCGGCGGCAGGCCGTAGAGGATGCGGGCGGGAACGGTCATCCGGCCGCTTCTAGGCCGCCAGCATCTGCAGCGCCACCGCCTCGGCCACCTTGATGCCGTCGACCGCCGCCGAGAGGATGCCGCCAGCGTAGCCCGCGCCTTCGCCGGCCGGGTAGAGGCCGGGCGTGTTCAGGCTCTGGAAGTCGCGGCCGCGGGTGATGCGGATGGGCGAGGAGGTGCGGGTCTCGACCCCGGTCATCACCGCGTCCGGGTCGTCGTAGCGCGGGATCTGGCGGCCGAACGCCGGCAGGGCCTCGCGGAAGGCGTCGATGACGAAGCCGGGCAGGCACTGCGAAAGGTCGGTCAGGCGCACGCCCGGCCGATAGCTCGGCAGCACTGCGCCAAGCTCGGTCGAGGGCCGGCGGGCGAGCAGATCGCCCACCAGTTGCCCCGGCGCCTGGTAGCTCCCGCCGCCGGCGATGAAGGCCAGGGTCTCCCAGTGGCGCTGGAGGGCGATGCCGGCCAGGGGATGGCCTGGATAGTCGCGCTCGGGGTCGATGGCCACCACCAGGCCGGAGTTGGCGTTGCGCTCATTGCGCGAATACTGGCTCATGCCGTTGGTCGCCACGCGGCCATCCTCGGAGGTTGCCGCCACCACCGTGCCGCCCGGGCACATGCAGAAGCTGTAGACGGTGCGCCCGTTGGAACAGTGGTGCGACAGGGCGTAGGCCGCCGCGCCCAGATCCGGATGGCCGGCGCCGGCGCCGAAGCGGGCCTTGTCGATCCAGCTCTGCGGATGCTCGATGCGGACCCCGATCGAGAACGGCTTGGCCTCGATGTGCACGCCGCGTTCGAACAGGCGCTCGAAGGTGTCGCGCGCGGAGTGGCCAGGCGCCAGCACCACCTGACGGGTCGCGATCTCCTGGCCGTCTGCCGTGACCACGCCCTCCACCCGGCGATCCGGGCCCAGCACCAGATCGGTGACCCGGCAGCCGAAGCGGTACTCGCCGCCGAGCCCGGTGATGGTCTCGCGCAGGCGCTCGACCATGGTCACGAGGCGGAAGGTGCCGATGTGCGGATGGGCCTCGGTGAGGATCTCCTCGGGCGCCCCGGCCCGGACGAACTCCTCGAGCACCTTGCGGCCCAGATGCCGGGGGTCCTTGATCTGGCTGTAGAGCTTGCCGTCGGAGAAGGTGCCCGCGCCGCCCTCGCCGAACTGCACGTTGGACTCCGGGTCCAGCACGCCTTTGCGCCACAGGCCCCAGGTGTCCTTGGTCCGCTCGCGCACCGCCTTGCCGCGGTCGAGGATGATCGGCTTCAGCCCCATCTGGGCCAGGATCAGGCCTGCGAACAGGCCGCAGGGCCCAGCGCCGATGACGACCGGGCGCGGTGCGGACAAGCTCGCGGGCGCCTCGGCCACGAAGCGGTATCCGGTGTCGGGCGTCGGGCGCACGTGCACGTCGCCTTCGAAGCGCGCCAGCACCGCCGCCTCGTCCTTCAGGACGACGTCCACCGAATAGACCCTCAGGATGGCCGACTTCTTGCGCGCGTCGGCGGCGCGCCGGGCGACGGTGAAGGAGACGATCTCGCCGGGGTCGACCTGCAGCCGGGCCGCCAGCGCCGCCGGCAGGGCGTCAGGCGGGTGCCCCAGCGGAAGCTTCAGTTCGGCGACGCGCAGCATGGCCGCGTTTTAGCGATAGTGAACCTGGGAGGGTAGGGGCCGGCTGTCACGGAAACTTCCTGGTTTCGCCCTACAGGCGAGCTTGTATCCTGACGCCCCGCACCGACGGTGAATCATGCCGGTCCCCGCCCTCTACCAAGGCCTGCCTTTTGCGACGGGCTCCGATTTCGCGCTCGTGGCGCGCGAGAAGCTCATACCCTTCCTGGTCGACGCCTGGCTGCGGGCGTCCAGCGCCTCGTGCAGCGACAGCGTCGTCGCGGTCAGCGTCGAAGGGTTCGACTACCTGTTCGATGTGGAGCATCAGCGCCTGATCGCCGCCTGGGGCTTCAGCGGCGGCCGCCACGGCGGCGCCCGGGACAAGTCCCGCATGGCGGGTCATCCGCTCAGCGCCGGAACGCTCTACCATCGCGGCCACGCCATTCCCCACACCCTGGGCGGGGGAACCGACATCAACCTCGTGCCCCAGCTGGGGCGCATCAACGTCGGACCGTTCCGCGCGCTGGAGAAGCGGGCCGTGGCCACGCCGGGCTCGCTCTACTTCACCTTCTGGCGCTATCCCCGATCCGCGCCGGGCGCCCGCGGCCCGACGCAGACGCCGAGCGGGGTGGACCAGGGCTTCTTCGCCGCGGGCCAGCCGCCGGAGATCTGCCGCCACGGCAACTGATCGGCGACTTAGAGGCGCGCGGCGGGGGCGGGCTGATCGGCAGCCGGCGCAAGGGTGGAATCGATGGCGGCGGCGATCGCGGCCAGGAGGCGCGGCGGGTCGATGGGCTTGGGCGTCCAACCGTTCATGCCGACGGCCATGTAGGCCTGGCACTGCTCTTCCATGACGTTGGCGGTCAGGGCGACCACCGGGACCCCGGCATTGGGGCCGCTGGAGGCGCGCAGCCGGCGGGTGGCCTCCACCCCGTCCATCACCGGCATCTGGATGTCCATCAGCACCAGGTCGAAGGCCTGGGTCTCCAGCACTTCCAGGGCCTCGACGCCATTGTTGGCGAAGGCGATGGCGGCGCCGATGGGCGACAGCAGGGCCTGGACGATCTTGCGGTTCACCGGGTTGTCCTCGGCCACCAGGATCCTGAGCTCGGGCCGCACGGCGTCCGCCTCGTCCGCCACCGGGCCGCTCTCGACCGGGGCGTGGCAGACTTCGGCCTCGATCACCAGTTCGAAGGCTGAGCCCCGCCCGGCTTCCGAGCGCACGGTGATGCGTCCGCCCATCAGGGCCGCCAGCCTCTGGCTGATGGCGAGCCCAAGGCCCGTGCCGCCGAACTCGCGCGAGATCGAGGGGTCGGCCTGCTCGAAGGCGTCGAACAGGCGCGGCAGGACGTCGGGCGGGATGCCGCGGCCGGTGTCGCTGACCGTGAACCTGAGGAGCGCGCGGTCCTGCCCGGTCGAGACGGCCCTCAGCGCCAGGCCGACCTCGCCGCTGGCGGTGAATTTCACCGCGTTGGACAGGAGGTTGAACAGGATCTGGCTCAGGCGCCCGGCGTCGACCGTCACCGCGGCCGGGACGGCGGCGTCGATGCGCAGGTCGAAAGCCAGGCCCGCCGCCTCGGCCTGTGGCCGCCACAGGTCCGCGCAGCGGCGCACCAGGACGTGCAGGTCGGCGCGGGCCGGGGAGATCTGGAACTTGCCGGCCTCGATCTTGCTGAGGTCGAGCACGTCGTTGAGCACGTTCATCAGCACCGAGCCGGCGCTGGAGATCATCTCCACATATTCGGTCTGGGCGCTGTCGAGCGGGGTCCGGCGCAGCAGGCCGGCGGCGCCCAGCACCGCGTTCATCGGCGTGCGCACCTCATGGCTCATGGTGGCCAGGAAGTCGCTCTTGACCTTGGCCGCCCGCTCGGCCGCGCCGCGCGCCTCCAGCGCCTCGCGGCGGCCGGCTTCCGCCCGGGCCAGGGCCTTCTGATAGCCGGACCAGAGGGCGGCGAGATAGGCGGTCAGACACGCGGCGCAGGCGGTGACGGTCAGGCCCTGGCCCAAGCGTTCGCCGTTCCAGGCCAGGGGCGGCAGGATCAGCAGGTAGGCGATCAGCGGCCCGGCCGAGAACCAGAACAACCGCCGAGCGCCCAGGCAGCCGACGATCAGCTGCACCAGCATGCCGCAGAGGAACATCACCGCGGCGGCCACGCCCAGTTCGCCGCAACGGGTCCAAAGGTGCCAGGCGGGCAAGCCGGCCAGGGCGAAGTTGGCGGTCGACAGCGCCTCGTGCAGACCCCGGTTGCGGCGTATCGCGTCCGGCCCGCCGACGCCGAGGGCGGCGACCACGGCCTGCAGGAGGCAGTAGGCGACGAACCACAGCGGAGCGAACGGCCACATGCCGATCGTCCACAGCATCACGCCGATCGCGCCCATGATGGCGAGCCTCAGGGGCATTGTCCGCAGCCTGAAGGCCACGGCCGCAGCGAACCCAAACTCCTCACCCACTGGGGACATCAGCCCACTGTTCTCCGCGCAAATATCCCAGGCCTGCGCTGCTTTAGCCCAACAGGCTTAAGGTTTTGGTTCCAGCCGATGGCGCCGTGGCGGCGGATCGCCGCACGCGGCCAGCCTTGCAGCCTGTTCCCGCCACGATCGCGGCCGTAAGCTTGCAACCGGGCGCCAAGGGATTGGCGTATCGCGGGGCGTGATGCGGGCTTGACCGCCACCCCAAGTCGTACTTCTATCGTCTTATTACAATTGTGATCTTGAATTCGGGAGGACTCTGCGACGCGTGGCGGCCCGGCCGCGGCGCCTCGCGGGCCAGCACGTCGAGACAATCGGCCGGCCGAGCCGGCGCACAGGGAGCGGCGTCCATGATCAGTCTGGACAAGGTCAGCAAGGTCTACAGCGCCACCGAGGTCGAGACCCTGGCGCTGGACGAGGTGTCGCTGCAGATCGCGCCCGGCGAGTTCGTCGCCATCATGGGCCCATCCGGCTGCGGCAAGTCCACCCTGCTCAACGTCCTGGGCTTGCTCGATAACCCGTCCGGCGGCGTCTACACCTTCTTCAACGAAGACGTTTCCCGGGCGTCCGAGAAGCGGCTGACCGCGCTCAGGCGCGAGCGTATCGGCTTCGTGTTCCAGAGCTTCAACCTGATCGACGACCTGACCGTTGCCGAGAACGTCGAGGTGGCCCTGATCTACCGCGGGGTGAGCGCCAAGGAGCGCCAGCGCCGCGTGGCCGAGGCCCTGGAGCACGTCGGCATCGCCCACCGCGCCCGCCACCGGCCGCAGCAGTTGTCGGGCGGCCAGCAGCAGCGCGTGGCGGTGGCCCGCGCCCTGGTGTCCAAGCCCAGCCTGATCCTGGCCGACGAGCCCACCGGCAACCTCGACACCGCCAACGGCGAGGCGGTGATGAACCTTTTGACCGAAGCCGCGGCCTCG
>DASYBX010000112.1:0-37480 GCA_036500495.1 Caulobacteraceae bacterium | reverse complement strand
CCCGGATCCGCACGACATCCTGCGCATCCAGGGGATCGAGGCCCTGGCCGAGTTCCTGGTCAACGAAATCCAGGAGGTCTACCGACTGCAGGGCGTGCCGATCAACGACAAGCATATCGAGGTGATCGTCCGCCAGATGCTGCAGAAGGTGGAGATCCTCGAGCCCGGCGACACCGGCCTGATCAAGGGCGACCACCTCGACAAGTCGGAGTTCGAAGAAGAGAACGCCAAGGCGGAAACCCGCGGCGGCCGTCCGGCGCTGACCCAGCCGGTTCTGCTCGGCATCACCAAGGCGTCGCTGCAGACCCGCAGCTTCATCTCGGCCGCCTCGTTCCAGGAAACGACCCGCGTGCTCACCGATGCCTCGGTGCACGGCAAGGTCGACACCCTGGAAGGCCTGAAGGAGAACGTGATCGTGGGCCGCCTGATCCCGGCGGGCACGGGCTCGTACCTGCGCGGCCTGCAGCGTATCGCCAACAAGCGCGACGAGGCCCTGGCCGCGCAGCGCGAACAGTCGATCGAGGCGCTGCCCGAGGAGATCGCGGCGGAGGCCGGCGCGGAAGCCTAAGGGCGTCTTCGCTGATCCAATACCGAGCGGTCCGGGAGCGATCCCGGGCCGTTTTCGTTTGAGATCAATGGCTTAGCTTCGCCTCGAAAACGCCCCTATGTCAGGTGACCACTCGACTGGCCGGCGCCTGCGACGTACTGACGCAGGTCCGCCAGTGCCGACCTCATGCGGCGTTCAGGTTGGGCGAGGACGCATTTTGATGAATATTTCTGCGAATGCCGGTGACCGCACCCCGCTGAAGACGGGGGTGCCGGGTCTCGACGTCGTGCTGGTCGGCGGCCTGGAGCGCGACCGGCTCTACCTGCTGGAAGGCACGCCGGGGTCAGGCAAGACCACGCTGGGCATGCAGTTCCTGCAAGAGGGCGCGAGCCTGGGCGAGCGCTGCCTCTACATCACCCTGTCCGAAACCGAGGAGGAGCTGCGCGCCAGCGCCCGTAGCCACGGCTGGGACCTGGAGGGCGTCACCATCGTCGAGGTGACCCCGCTGGAGGCCGATCCCGACCAGCAGCAGGGATTGATCCATCCGTCGGAGATGGAACTGGGCCAGACGGTGCGGCTGATCACCGACACCGTCGAGGCGCACAAGCCCCAGCGCCTGATCATCGACGCCCTGACGGAACTCCGCCTGCTGGCCGTCGACCCGTTCAGCTACCGCCGCCAAATCCTGACCCTGAAGCGCTATTTCTCGGGCCTCGACTGCGCGGTCCTGGCGCTGGACGACCTGACGGACATGTCGCCGGGGCTGCAGCTCCACAGCGTGGTCCACGGGGTGATCGGGCTGGAACAGCGGCGCATGGAATACGGCATCGTCCGGCGGCGCCTGGCGGTGATCAAGCTGCGCGGCGTGGATTTTCGCAGCGGCTACCACGACTACGTCATCCGCACGGGCGGCCTGATCGTCTATCCCTCCCTGGTCGCTTCAGAACACGCCCTGGAGTTCGCGCCGACGGCTTTGTCGAGCGGCGTGCCAGCCATAGACGACATGCTGGGCGGGGGACTGAGGAGCGGCACCAGCACCCTGTTGATCGGCCCCTCCGGCGTCGGCAAGTCGACCCTGGCGATCCAATACGCCCTGGCCTCGACCGACGCGGACCTGAAGGCCGCGGTCTTCGCCTTCGACGAAAACTACCGGACCGCCGCCGAGCGGGCCAAGGGGTTGGGCATGGACCTGGAAGGGGCCCAGGCGCGCGGCAACCTGCTGTGGGTCGACCTCAGCCCCACCAACCTGTCGCCCGGAGAGTTCGTGGACCGGGTTCAGCGCCAGGTCGACGCGGGCGCCCGGGTGGTCGTGATCGACAGCCTCAACAGCTACATCGCCTCCATGCCGGAGGAGAAATCGCTGATCCTGCATATGCACGAGCTGCTCGCCTATCTCGGGAACCAAGGCGTCGTCACGGTCTTGATCATGGCGCAGCATGGTCTTGTGGGGGAAACGCATGCGCCGCTCGATCTCAGTTTCATGGCCGACACCGTGGTGATCCTTCGGTACTTCGAAGCCGGTGGTCAGGTGCGCAAGGCCATCTCGGTGCTCAAGAGCCGCAGCGGCCAGCACGAGAGCACGATCCGAGAATACAACCTGTCATCCAAGATCGGCGTTGGCGTCGGCGAGCCGATCCGCGCCTTCCAGGGCGTGCTCTCCGGCGTGCCCCAGTTCATCGGCACGGCTTCGGCCCTGGCGAAGACGGAGGAAGATGGCTGAGGCCCACGTCTTCGAGCCGGGCCAGGAGGTCCTGATCCTGACGCCGACCGGGCGGGACGGGCCGACAGCCGCGTCCCTGCTCGACCAGGCGGGGCTGCGGCCGCGCGTGTGCCTGCGCATCGAGGAGGTCTGCGACCGTGTCGGCACCGCCGCGGTGGTCCTGGTCGCCGAGGAGGCCCTGGCGACCCCGAAGGCTTCGGCTGCGCTGCGGGCCGCCCTCGAATACCAGCCGGCATGGTCGGAGATCCCGGTGGTGCTGCTGAGCGGCGCCCATGCCCGCAGCGGCGCCCATCAGGCCTCGGTGCGTCTCGGCGCCTATTCCAACCTGGTGGTGCTGGAGCGCCCATTACGCACCGCCACCCTGGTCACGGCGCTCAGGGCGGCCCACACCTCGCGCAAGCGCCAATACCAGATCCGCGACTACCTGGAGGAGCGCCGCCAGCAGGCCGAGACCCTGGAGCGGCTGAACGAAAGTCTCGAGCAGCGGGTGCTCGAGCGCACGCGCGACCTGGAAGAGGCCATGCGCCAGCGCCAGGAGGCCGAGCGGGCCCTGCGCCAGGCGCAGAAGATCGAGGCCATTGGCCAACTCACCGGCGGCATCGCCCACGACTTCAACAACCTGCTGATGGTGATCGCCGGCGGGTTCGACCTGCTCAACCGGTCCAGCCCCGAGCGGCGCGAGCGCCTTCTGGCCGGCATGCGCCAGGCGACCACCCGCGGCCAAGCCCTGACCCGGCAGCTCCTGGCCTTCTCCCGGCGCATGACCCTGACGCCCGAGCCGATCGAGCTGAAGCTACTGCTCGACGGCATGCGCATCCTGGTGGACGGGGCGCTTCGGGGCGACATCGTGGTGGAGGTCGAGATCGCGCCGGACCTCTGGCCCATCCTGGCCGACCCCACCCAGCTGGAGCTGGCCCTCCTCAACCTCGCCGTCAATGCGCGCGACGCCATGCCGTTCGGCGGCCGGCTGACCATCTCGGCCCGCAACCGTCGTTCCGGCAACGGCGGCGGCGGCCGGGACATGGTCGAGATCGAGGTCGGCGACACGGGCGAAGGCATTCCGCGGGAGGTCATCGAGCGGGTATTCGATCCCTTCTTCACCACCAAGCCGGTCGGCAAGGGCACGGGGCTCGGCCTCAGCCAGGTGCACGGCTTCGCCACCCAGTCGGGCGGGGAGGTGGCCGTGTCGAGCGAGCCGGGCCGCGGCGCCCGCTTCGCCCTGCGCCTGCCGCGCGCCCAGGCCGAACCGCGACCCGTGACGCCCATCGCGGTCGACGGCGACCATCTGGTGCTGCCCGATGTACACTCGGTGCTGCTCGTGGAGGACAACGACCAGGTGGCCGAGCTGGTCACCCAGATGCTGGAGGCGTTGGGCCTTCAGGTCGAGCGCGTGTCCAGCGCCCAGGAGGCCCTGATCCGGCTGGACGGGGAGGGCGGGGCGGACGTGGTGTTCTCCGACATCGTCATGCCCGGCGGGATGTCCGGCATCGAACTGGCGCGCGAGCTGCGCCGGCGCCGGCCCGACCTGCCGGTGCTGCTCGCCACCGGCTATTCCGACGCCGCCCGCTCGCTCGATCCCGACGAAGGCCTCAAGCTGATCGAGAAGCCCTACCAGCTCGACACCCTGAAACAGGCCCTGGGCGAGGTGGTCGAGCGGGCCCACCGCAGCGAGAGTCTTCACTGAGGACCGACCGTCAGCCGCGTCGCGGGCGAGGGCCAGGCGGAGCCACGGCAGGTCGCGTCCGAGTGTCATAGAAAAAATCTCTCGACGCGATAGAAGGAATTTGTTTGCCGCTGTCTCTTCCGGACGGCCAAACATACCCGCCGGATTTCGGGCGCGGGATGACCGTCCAGCCTGAGCCCGCTCGAAGAGATGGAGGACACCGATGTCGCTAGCCGCCAGCAAGACCCTGCAAAACCTCAAGGACGCCTTCGCCGGCGAGAGCCAGGCGAACCGCCGCTACCTCTACTTCGCGCAGAAGGCTGACATCGAAGGCTACAACGACGTCGCCGCCGTGTTCCGCTCCACCGCGGAAGGCGAGACCGGCCATGCCCACGGCCACCTGGAATTCATGGAAGCGGTCGGCGACCCGGCCACCGGCCTGCCGATCGGCGAGACCTCCAACAACCTGAAGGCCGCCATCGCCGGCGAGACCCACGAATACACCGACATGTACCCGGGCATGGCGCGCACCGCCCGCGACGAAGGTTTCGAGGAGATCGCCGACTGGTTCGAGACCCTGGCCAAGGCCGAGAAGTCGCACGCCGGCCGCTTCCAGCGCGCCCTGGATACCATGGCCTGATATCAGTTCAGGGGGCGGCGAAAGTCGCCCCCGTTTTACAGCGAACCTTCCGTGACCGACACCAAGACCACCGCAAAGGGGGAAGGCAGCCTCGAGGCGCCGACCCGCCATCCCATCGCCTGGCAGGACGAGGCCTATTACGACCTCGCGGCCATCGAAAAGGAGATGGAGCGGGTGTTCGACGTCTGCCACGGGTGCCGCCGCTGCTTCAACCTGTGTGACAGCTTCCCGCGCCTTTTCGACATGATCGACGAGGGCCCGACGGGCGAGATCGACGGGGCGCCCAAAGAGGTGTTCGAGAGGGTGGCCGAGGCCTGCACCCTCTGCGACATGTGCTTCATGACCAAATGTCCCTATGTGCCGCCGCACCCGTGGGACCTGGATTTCCCGCACCTGATCGTGCGCTACCGGGCCGCGCGGCGCCGGGCCGGCGAAAAGGATTTCGTGCGCGACCAGCTGGCCGAGACCGACCGTAACGGCAAGATGGCGCGGCCCGTGGCCGGCGTCGTCAACTGGGCCCTGGCGCGCGAGAACACCCCGCTGCGCAAGATGCTCCAGGCCGTGGCCGAGGTCGACGCCGAGGTCGAGCTCCCCAGATACCATGCCGTCACGGCGGAGAAGCGCCTGCAGCAGGAGCCGGTCAGGCCCGATCCGGCCGGCCCCGCCTTCGGCCAGCGCAAGGTCGCGCTCTACGCCACCTGCTACGTCGACTACAACAAGCCCGACACCGCCGTGGCGGCCGCCAAGGTGCTGGCCAAGCAGGGCGTGGAGTCGAAGCTGGTCTATCCGGAATGCTGCGGCATGCCGCAGTTCGAGGACGGCGACCTGGCCGATGTCGCCGCCCGCGCCGAGCGCGTGGCCAAGGTGTTCTCGCCCCTGATCGACGAGGGCTACGAGGTGGTGTCGCTCACCGCCAGCTGCAGCCTGATGATGAAATTCGAGTGGCCCCTGCTGCTGCCGGACAACGCTCTGGTGAAGAAGCTGGCCCGCGCCACGCGCGACGTCAGCGAGTATGTGGTTGGCCTGGCCAAGGCCTTCGGCGGGCTGGCGCCGGGCCTGGCGGCCATCGAAGGCGGCGTCACCGTGCACCACGCCTGCCACGCCCGGGCCCAGAACATGGGCGCCAAGTCGGCCGAGCTGCTGCGCATGATCCCCGACACCAAGGTCGAACTGGTCGAGCGCTGTTCGGGCCACGGCGGCACCTTCGGAGTGATGAAGGACACCGCCCCCCTGGCGCGCAAGGTCGGCAAGGCGGCGGCGAGGGCGGTGGCGCAGAAGGGGCAGGAGATGCTCTGCTCGGACTGCCCGCTGGCCTGCAAGCACCTGGGCCAGCTGCTGTCGGCCGAGACCAAGGGACCGGGGCCCGCCCAGGCCCATCCGATCGAAATCATCGCGCGCGCCTACGGCCTTTAGAGCTAGCGGAGACCGCCCATGCCCTCCAGCCTCCGCCAAGTGACCCGCGAGGATCTGCTGCCCGACGCCGAGTTCGCCATGGTGCGCAAGGAGCGCCGCACGGCCCTGCTGCCGATCAAACGCCTGCGCCGGATCGAGCTCGGGCCCTACTGCACGGTCTATTTCGAGTGCTTCGACACCATGCTGTTCCAGATCCAGGAGATGCTGCTGACCGAGCGTGGCGGCGAGGCCCAGGTCGAGGACGAGCTCAAGGCCTACAACCCTCTGATCCCGCAGGGCGCCGAGCTGGTGGCCACGGTGATGTTCGAGATCGACGACCCGGTGCGCCGCGAGGGCGCGCTGGCGCGCCTGGGCGGGGTGGACAACGACTTCTTCCTGCAGATCGGCGAGGAGCGGGCGCCGGGCGCGCCGGAGGGCGAGGTGGAACGCACCCGCGAGGACGGCAAGGCCTCCTCGGTGCACTTCCTGCGCTTCCCCCTGACACCGGCCCAGATCGCCGTGTTCCGCGACCCCAGGACCACGATCATGATCGGCTGCGGCCACCCGGCCTACAGCCACCTGGCCGGGCTTTCCCCCGCCAGCCGCGCCGAGCTCAGCCGAGACTTCGCCTGAACCGGAGACTTCGCCTGAGCCTGCGACGCTTTGGCGGGTTGGGAGAACGCCGCTTTTCCAGTACTGAGCGGCTGAATTCGCCGAACCGTCGGCCATTCGTCACAACCGGCGCTTACACAGGCCCGGCGAATTTCTCGCGCAACGGGCGAATCCATGGCCTTCGACGACCCTACGCCGCCGCAGACGGAGCCTCGCCGGCTGTCCATCGTCCCCTTCACGGGCGGCTGGGCGATCAAGCACGGCGAGGGCTTCCTCGGGGTGTCCGCCTGCCGCGAGGAGGCGACGCGTCTCCTGCATGTGCTGCAGGACGTCCAGCCGGAGCGGCTTCGGCCGTCAACGTGACGGTTTCGTTGCGGCCGGCCTAACCGGGAATTCAGGCCTGCCGAACCATATGCCCTCGCGCCATCGAGGAGCTTTGGTTCATGTCCGTCGCCACCGCCGCCGCGCTCGAGATCCCGTCCGCGCCGCCCCCGTTGCCCCAGGCGGCCGAAGACTTGGCCGGCCCCGCCACCTTGGCCACGCCCGCCACCACCAACGCCGAGGTGATGGCCCTGTTCGCCGAGGCCCCGGAGCTGAACGCCATCGTGGTGGTCGATCACGAGCGCCCGATCGGCCTGATCAATCGCAACGCCTTCTTCGACCGCTTCGCGCGGCCCTTCCATCGCGACATCTTCCTGCGCCGTGCGTGCACGGTGTTCATGGACCCCTCGCCGGTGCTGGTGGACGCGGGCGTGCCGCTGAACCAGGTGGGCCAGGTGGTGGCCCAGGGCGGCGAGAAGGGGCTGAACAACGGCTTCCTGATCACCAGCGGCGGCAAGTTCTATGGCCATTGCGATGGCCTGACCCTGCTGCGGGTGCTGTCGGACCTGCAGGAGGACCAGCACCGCCAGCTGCTCTCCAGCATCGAATACGCGCGCGGCATCCAGCAGGCCCTGCTGGCGGAATCGCGGGAGGTGATGGCCCGCTGCTTCGGCGCCGGCCATGCGGTGGACTGGCAGCCGCGCGACCTGGTCGGCGGCGACTGCTTCTTCGCGGTGGACGACGAGGAGGGGGTGCTGGTCGGCCTGATCGACTGCACCGGCCATGGCGTGCCCGGCGCCCTGCTGACCTCGATCGCCCTGTCCGAACTCAACCGCCTGACTGCCGATCCGGCCCTGCGCCGCCACCCGGGCCGCCTGATCGGTGGCCTGAACCAGCGGGTCAAGGCCGCTCTGCAACAGGCCGAGGAGGTCGACGGCGACGCCGACGAGGGCATGGACGCCGCCTTCGTCTGGATGCCGCATCGCCCCACCCAGGCCCGCGCGGCCAGCGCCAAGCTGCCGATCACCGTGATGGGCGCGGACGGCCACGCCCAAGTGATCAAGGGCGACCGCCTCGGTGTCGGCTACCGCTCGACCGCGACCGACTACGCCTGGACCGAGCAGGTGCTGCCCATGGGCGAGGGCCTGCGCCTGGTGCTGGCCACCGACGGGGTGTGCGACCAGATCGGCGAGGCCAAGGGCATGGCCTTCGGCTGGACCCGCTTCCGCGCGGCCCTGGCGAGCGCCGCCGCCGGGCCGGCCGGCCCGATGGTGAACAGGGCGCGCGACGCGCTCGCCGAATGGCAGGGCGGGGAGGCCCGCCGCGACGACGTGACGGTGCTGGCCATCGACCTGAACGGCGCCCTGAAGGACACCGCCCAATGAGCATCCACGCGCCGCCCGCCGCCCTCGATCGGGACGTGATCTTCTACTATTCCGGCTACCTGTCGCAGGCGATCCTGCAGGCCACCGCCGACGCCGTGCGCCTGCGCCTCGAGCAGGACGCGGACAACAGCAAGGTTCGCCGCAAGGTCCTGTCGACCCTGATCGAGATGGGCCAGAACATCGTCCATTACTCGGCCGACTGCCTGACCGATCCCGGCCAGACCAGCGAGGAGATCCGCTTCGGCTCGATCACCGTGGCCTGCCGCGAGGGCCACTTCCACGTGTCCTGCGCCAATCCGATCGAGGCCTCCGCCTGCGCGCGGCTGGAGCCGAAGCTGGCCCTGGTCAGCCGCATGAGCCTGGAGGAGATCAAGGCCGCCTACCGCGCCACCCTGCGCCAGGACCAGGGGGAGGACGGTAGCAAGGGCGCGGGCCTGGGCCTGCTGACCCTGGCGCGCGACGCCAGCGATCCGCTCACCTACCGGTTCAGCGACCATCCGACCTCGCCGAACCACAAGATCTTCGAACTGCTCGTCACCATTTGAGGCCCCCGATGGACGATCTGCACATCCCTGGAACCCGCCAGAGCCCCGCGGTCGACTTCTGGTTCTCACAGCACCGCTTCCGCCTGCAGGGCGAGGCCTATCCCGAGAACGCCACGGCCTTCTTCGAGCCCCTGACGCAGCTCGCCGCCGCCTATGCCGCGCGCCCGTCAGAGGCGCCGGTGCGAGTGGAGCTGCGCCTGCGCTACCTGAACAGCGCCTCGACCAAGCTGCTGTTCAAGTGGGTCTCGGTCTGGGACAGGCTGGCCGAAACCGGCCGTCCCGTGCACCTGACCTTCGAGACCGCCCCTGACGACGAGGTGCTGCAGGAGTTCGGCGAGGACCTGAAGACCGACTTCTCGTGGCTCGATTTCGAGATCGTCGAGATCGCCTAGCCCCCCGCGGCGGTCACTCGCCACACCACATTGCCGGCGTCGTCGGCGATCAGCAGTCCGCCGTGGGCGTCGACCGCCAGGCCCACGGGCCGGCCATAGGCCTTGCCGTCCGGGCTGACGAAGCCGGTGACCACGTCCTGGGCCATGCCGTTTGGCCGCCCGCCCGCGAACGGCACATAGACCACCTTGTAGCCGTTGAGCTGGGTGCGGTCCCAGCTGCCGTGCTCGCCGACGAAGGCCCCGCCGCGGTACTGCGGCGGCAGGTTCGCGCCGGTGTAGAAGACCAGGCCCAGCGGCGCCACGTGGGAGCTGAGGCCGTAATCGGGCACGGTCGCCTTGGCCACCAGGTCCGGCCGCTCCGGCTTGACCCGCGGATCCAGGTGCTGGCCCCAGTAGCTATAGGGCCAGCCGTAGAAGGCGCCGTCCTTCACCGAGGTCATGTAGTCGGGCACGAGGTCGGGCCCGAGCTCGTCGCGCTCGTTGACCACGGCCCACAACTGGTGCGTGGTCGGCTCGAAGGTCAGGCCGTTGGGGTTGCGCAGCCCGGTGGCGAACGGCCGGTGCGCCCCGGTGGCGCGGTCGATCTCCCAGATCTGCGCCCGGTCAAGCTCCGCGCCGATGCCGTTCTCGGTGATGTTGCTGTTGGAGCCGACGCCGGCATAGAGCTTGGTCCCGTCCGGGCTGGCGGTCAGGCTCTTGGTCCAATGGTGGTCGATCGGGCCGCCGGGCAGGTCGGTCAGCTTGACGCCCGGGGCGGTGATCTGAGTGTCGCCGGCTTGATAAGGATAGCGTACGATCGAGCCGGTATTGGCGACATAGAGGTCCGAGCCCACCAGCGCCACGCCGAACGGATGGTCCAGGTGGTCGAGAAACACCGTGCGCACTTCGGGTACGCCGTCGCCGTTGGCGTCGCGCAGCAGAACGATGCGATTGCCCGCCTTCACCGGCGAGTGAGTCTTCTTCTCCAGCAGGTTCATGACGAATTCCTTGGGCCGGCGCACCGGCGCGGGAGGACCATCGGATTCCACCACCAGGATGTCGCCGTTGGGCAGGACGTAGAGCGAGCGGGCGCCCTTGAAGTCCTTGGCCAGGGCCTGGATCTTCAGCCCCGGCGCCACGGTCGGGGTCCTGCCGCCGCTCCAGCCCACGATCCTGGCCAGCTTCGCCGGCGGCATCAGATATTGGTGGATGTCGGGCAGGTAGGGGTTGGGCCCCACCTGGCGATGCGGATCGCCGGGCGCAGGCGCGCCGCAGGCGGCGAGCGACAGGCTGGCGGCGGCCAGGGCGGCGAGGCGCGCGCTCATGGGCGATCCTCCCGGTCGCGACCCACGCCCACGCCGTGGCGATAGACCATTTCCCCGCCGTGCCATCCGGTGACCAGCAGGATCAGCACAACCAGGAACGACAGCACCAGGCCCTCGGGCACGACCGAGGTGTAGGCGTCGCGGGTGTGGACCATCTCGTTCACGACGGCCAGGGCCAGGGCGACGACGTTGCCCAGCACATGGATCCAGGCGGCCCGCAAGCGCAGGATGCGGGTGTCGCCGAGCGCGTCGATCAGTCCCGCGATCACGACGAATACCGAGATCACCAGCCCCGCGCTCAGCATCCAGGCCGAGAAGTTGGCCCACTGCATGTCGGCGGTGACGGCGTAGACGATGTCCGTGACCAGGGTCCCCACGAAACAGACGATGGGGAAGGGGACCAGCATCGGGTGGATCGGATGACCGCGGATTCGCGCGGTGGAGCGGGGCGTTTCGCTGGGCATGGGAGCAATCCGGCTACGCAGGCGCGTGCGCCCGCTGGCCCAGGGTATAAGGGCCCGGCGGCGGCCCAGTTCCGAGGGCGACCCCCGGCGGCTCAGCGCCGCCGATAGCGCTGGTCGAACTGCGTCTCGCTGACGCCTACCGCCACGGCGCCCGTCTGGCCGATCGGCTGGCAGACGCTGCCGCCGATGTGGCGGTAGCCGCCGGTGCCGACGCCGGCGTCCACCTCGCCGTGGGGCGCCGTCTCGAGCTGGCCGTTCGGCTTCACCTTTTCCGGGCCGCAGGGGCCGAGGGCGACCGGCTGGCCCTGTTCGGGGGCCGCGCCGTCGATCGACAGGGGCGGGGCGGGCGCGGTCGGCTGGGGCGCCGCGGGGCCCGAGCCGCCGGCGGTGGCGATCGGGCCTTGGGCCAGGGCCGGGCCGGCCAGGAGGCCGAGGAAGACGGCCGCCGTCGCGAACATCGTGGCGCGCATGGATGGGGAACTCCGGACCCTGAACTGAGCCTTGCAGTTGGCGCTGTGCGACATGTCGGAAGTGTGTCGCCGAATTTTCAAAGTCGGTCGGCGCCGGTCAGCCGCTCGGCGGGCGCAGGCAGTCGAACACGCGGACCTGCGACGGTTCGGGCGGCAGGGCCAGGACTTCGGGGTGGTCGAGCGTGGTGCGGGCGTCGCCATAGCCGGCCTGCCAGTGCTCCTCCATGGTCGCGCGTGAGAACTCGTAGTCCTTGGACTGGCTCTCGTAGGTGGCGGAGCGGTAGATCAGCTGCACGATGTTGTAGGCGGCGGGGCTGGTCTCGCTGGTCAACAGCCTGGCCTCCGGCGTCTGGGCCAGCTCCGGCGGCATCTCGTGCATCAGCTTATAGAGCGCGGCGCGCAGCTTCTGCCGGCGCTGGAACTCGTCGGTCGCCGCGCGCGTGCGGCTGGAATACTGGATGTCCTTCATGCGCGTGCCGACCTCGGCCAGGTCGGCGGGGATCTGGCCCCGGGCGCTCCACAGGTCGACCTGCAGGATCAGGGTGTTCACGTCCTTGCGCGAGGACAGCACCCAGTCGAGCGGGGTGTTGGAGACCATGCCGCCGTCCCAGTAGAACTCGCCGTCGATCTCCACCGCCGGGAAGGCCGGGGGCAGGGCGCCGGAGGCCATCACGTGCTCGACACGGATGGTGTCCTTGGTGGTGTCGAAATAGGCGAAGTTGCCGGTGCGCACGTTCACCGCGCCGACGCTGAAGCGCATGGCCCCGTGGTTGATGCGGTCGAAGTCGACGAGGCGTTCGAGCGTCGATTTCAGGGCGCTGGTGTCGTACCAGCTGGTGGCGCCGGGGGCGCCCTTGGGCTGCAGGGGGGCGGGCGGCATCTGCGGGCTGAAGAAGCCCGGCACGCCCTGGACCAACACCCCGCCGGCCGCGACCTGGTTGAAGATGCCGCGCATGATCTCGCCGCCCGGGAAGTCGAGCCAGGGGTTGTTCCACTGGCCGCCGGCGCTGATCAGCTCCCAGAACTCGCGCAGCTTGGCCACGCGCTTGCCGGCCGGATTGCCGGCGATGATGGCGCTGTTGATGGCGCCGATGGAGATGCCGCAGAGCCAGGTGGGCTCCACGCCGTGCTCGACCAGGGCCTGGTAGACGCCGGCCTGGTAGGAGCCGAGGGCGCCGCCGCCCTGCAGCAGGAGGGCGACGCTGTCGAACGGAATGCCGGGGGGAGGAGGCGCCTCACCAGGCGTGGCCGGCCGCGCCTCGGTCGCTTTGCGGGATGGGGACATCGCGGCCATTCAGCGGGATGCGGACGAGGCTGTAAAGCAGCGCATGGGCTTCCTCCGCGGCGCCGGATGTGGCCTGCGAACATAGAGGCCGACTGTGGCGTTGATGTATCAACGCTTGTCGCGGCGTGGCGAAGTCCGGGAAGGGCTAGCCTCGGTCGCCGGAATTGGCGGTCGGCGGGCTGGTCCCCAGCTTCAGCTTGCCGCGGAGGCGGGCGACATCGTGGGCCGAGACCGACGCGGCGCTGTTGCCCCAGCTGTTGCGCACATAGGTGGCCACATCGGCGATCTGCTGGTCCGTCAGCTTCCAGGCGAAGCTCGGCATGGTCAGGGGCGAGGGCCGGCTCTGGGTCGAGGCGGTGCGCCCGCCGGCCAGGATGAAATGGATCACGCTTCCCGGATTGGCCTGCTGGCTCGCATTGTCGCCGCCCAGCGGCGGGAAGAAGCGGGGCTGGCCCTTGCCGGCCTCCAGATGGCAGGAGGCGCAGGCGTCGGAGAAGATCTCGCCGCCGCGCTTCATGGCGCCGGGGTCGGGACTGGCGGCGGTGGCGCCCGGGCTGGCCGGCACCGACTTCAGATAGGCGGCGATGGCGTTCAGGTCCGCATCGCTCATCAGCGAGGTGGAATAGGACACCACCTCGGCCATCGGGCCGCCGGCCTGGGCGCGCGGGTTGCGGCCGGTCTTCAGGTATTCGACGATCTCGCCCTGGCTCCAGCCGCCGAGGCCCGTGCGGCTGTTGGCGGTGAGGTCCGGCGCCAGCCAGTTGTCGAGGTAGCCGCCGCGGAACGGCTTGCCGGTCTCGTTGGCGCCCAGGATGTTCGAGGGCGTGTGGCATTGGGCGCAGTGGCCCGGCCCGGTCACCAGGAAGGCGCCGCGGTTCCACTCGGCCGACTTGGACGGGTCGGGCTGGAAATCGTGGACGCGGAAGAACAGCAGGTTCCAGCCCCACACCAGCGCCCGGATGTTGAACGGGAACGGCATGCGGTTGGCGGGCGGGGTGTAGTTCACCGCGGGCACGGTCTTCAGATAGGCCAGGATGGCGTCGGAATCGGCGCGGCTGATCTGGGTGAAATAGACGTAGGGGAAGGCCGGGTAGAGGAAGCGGCCCTGCGGGTCCTTGCCCTCGTGCATCGCGCGGTAGAACTGGTCGGGCGTCCATTGGCCGATGCCGGTCTGGGCGTCCGGGGTCAGATTGGGGGTGTAGATCACGCCGAACGGCGTGTTCATGCCGAGCCCGCCGGCCATGGCCTCGCCGCCGTCACGGGTGTGGCAGGCGGCGCAATCGCCCTGGATCGCCAGCTGGCGGCCGCGCTCGAGCTGGGCCTGCCCAGGCGGGACTGGGCGGCTCAGCAGGTTGAACGGGCTGAAGGCGGGGGCGGACGGCGCCCTGGACTGGTCCTGGCCGGCCGCGATGCCGGCGGTTCCGAGCGCGAGGACGGCAGCCAGGGCGAGGGCGCGTCTCATCACCGCCCCTAGGCCTGGACCAGAGGCCCGGGGGCCTTGAGGTACTGAGCTTTGATGGCGTCGGCCGAGTGGTAGGCCAGG
This sequence comes from Caulobacteraceae bacterium, assembly GCA_036500495.1. Taxonomy (GTDB): domain Bacteria; phylum Pseudomonadota; class Alphaproteobacteria; order Caulobacterales; family Caulobacteraceae; genus BOG-938. The sequence goes on along the minus strand of DASYBX010000112.1, from coordinate 23,197 downwards.
GCGGCCAGGGTGCCGGTGGGGTTGTAGCCGGCGTTCTGCGGATAGGCGCCGGCGCCCATCGAGAACACGTTCGGCACGTCCCACAGCTGCAGGTACTTGTTGACGACGCTGGCCTTGGGATTGTCGCCCATGATCGCGCCGCCGGTGTTGTGGGTGGTCTGGTAGGGGACGACGCTCCACGAGCCCTTGCGCCCGTTGACCTTGATCTCGCGCGGGTTCATCGCCTTGGCCACCCCGGCCGCCTTGGCGGTGAGGTAGTCCGACATCTTGTGCTCGTTGTCGGTGAAGTCGAAGGTCATGCGCAGCATCGGCCTGCCGAAGGCGTCGCGGTACGTCGGGTCGAGGTCCAGGTAGTTGCCGCGGTGGCTCATGCACGCGCCGTGGATGCTCAGCGCGAACGAGCGCAGGTAGTTCTTGGCCGCGGCCTTCTTCCACTCCAGGCCCCAGGCGGGCGTGCCCTGGGGGGTGTAGATCATCTCGATCGGCCGCCCGCCGGTGATCATGCCGCCGATGTAGCCGCCGCCGATGAAGCCCAGGCCTGCGTGGTCGAAGTTGTCGCCGTTGAACTCGTCGATGACCGTGGCGTGCGACCCCGCGCCGATGAACGGATTGATGAGCTTGTCGTCGAAGAACAGGTTCACCGACGAAGTGGTCTGGTAGGCGTAGTTCTTGCCCACCACGCCCTCGCCGGTCTTCGGATCGTATGGCTGGCCGCCGATGCCCGACAGCAGCAGCAGCCGCACGTTGTGCAGGATGTAGGCCGACAGGATCACCATGCCGGCCGGCTGGAAGTATTCCTGGCCCGAACTGTCGACATAGGTGACGCCGGTGGCCATCTTCTTGTCCGCCGTCGTCTCGATCCTCAGCACCTCGCTCTCGGTGCGCAGCAGGAAGTTGGGCTTGCGCATCAGGTAGGGCAGGACCGTGGTCTGCGGGCTGGCCTTGGAATAGTTGCCGCAGCCGAACTTCTCGCAGAAGCCGCAGTAGGTGCATTCGCCGATCTGGCAGCCGAGCGGATTGACGTAGGGCTGGGACAGGTTGCCCGAGGGGTGCGGGAAGGGATGGTAGCCCATGTTCGCCGCCGCCTGGCCGAACAGGGTCGGGCCATAGGTCTGGGCCATGGGCGGCGTGGGGTATTCGTCAGACCGCGGACCTTCGAACGGATTGCCGCCCGGCTGGATCTGGCCCTTCAGGTTGCCGGCCTTGCCGCTGGTGCCGCACAGCTTGTCGAACTTGTCGTAGTGGGGCTCGAGCTCCTCGTAGGTGATGCCCCAGTCCTGCACCGTGAGGTCGTAGTCGGTGACCGCCTTCTTGCCGTAGCGCTGGGCGTTGTGGCTCTTGGCCTGGAAGTCCGAGGGCAGGAACCGCCAGATCTGGCCGTTCCAGTGCACCCCGCCCGAGCCGACCCCGGTGCCGAGCAGGAACGAGCCCAGCCGGCGCATGGGCAGGGCGTCCTGGCCCGTGTTGTTGCGGATCGTCAGGGTGTCGTAGGTGACGTTCTGGAACAGGTGATGGCGCCACATGTAGCGCAGCTCGTCCTGGGCGAAGGTGGTGGCCCAGTCGGTGGCGGTGTCGCGCCAGGGGCCGCGCTCGAGGGCCACCACGTCGAGGCCGGCGTCGCACAGCTGCTGGCCGAGGATCGCCCCGGTCCAGCCGAAGCCGACGATCACCGCGTCCACGGGCTTGAGGGTCGTGGCCATGGCTCAGCTCGCCGTCCAGCCGGGCCGGCCCTTGAACGCCACCGGGGGGAAGGGGACGCGCTCGTTGTGGCGCGAGACCCAGTCCCGGTAGTCGTAGTGGGCGCCGGGGAAGCCGATCATCGTCCAGGCGGCCATGTCGCGGTTGCCGCCGTAGATCGGGTCGGAGAAATAGCCCTCCTTGGTGTTCTGCAGCAGCATGGTGAAGAACGCCTTGCCGTCGACCCCGTCCGGCAGCTCGACCGTGCCGGCCTCCAGGTCCTTCAGCAGCTTGTCCTTGGCGTCCGGCTGGAGAGACTTGAACTCCAGGCCGCCGTAGGCCTTGAACACGTGGTCGGCGATCGCCTTGAGCGCGGCGCGGTAGAACTGGGCGGGGGTGAAGCGGCTTTGATAACCCTGTTCGGGCGTGCCCTTGGGCCATGGACCGCCGAGGTAGAAGTGCTGGCCCTGGCCGAACGGGCCGGCGAGCTGGCGGTCGATGAAGACGGGGACTCCGGCCTCCACCGCGCCGGGGCCGGTCGGGTCGGGCGGGATCAGGCGGTCGACGATGGCCTCGATCAGCGGCCCCTCGGCCCCCGTGAACCAGACATAACCCTTGCCCGACATGGCTTGCGGTGGCGCGTCGGCTGCGCCCTCGATCCAGGGGACCTCGCCGCGGATCGCTTGGGGCGGGGCGCCGAGTTCTCCGTCATGCTTGGGTGCGGCGGCTGCGGCGGCTCCGGCCGCTCCGATCGCGGCCCCGCCGGTGAGCAGACCTCGGCGGCTGATGCCCTTGGATTCACGACCCACAGCCCGCCTCCTTGACTTGTCGAAGGGCGAACCGCTTCGAACCGCTGGAGGTTCCAGTGGGAAGAGAATGAATTCCTATACTCGACTGTTCCTGAGGGCGGGGGTTCGCCGCCGGCTCAGTCTTCGTCGAAGCTTGAGGCCGCGAACATCGGGTTCTTGCCTTCCAGAGCCAGTCGCACCGGCGCCCAGCCGAGGCGGTGCTCGGGGCACGGGCCGAGCTTGAGCAGGCCGTCGGCGTGGACCTGGGCGCGGTAACCCTTGTGCGAGGTGAAGCCGTAGCCGGGGTAGGTCTGGTCGAGCTCGGCCATCAGCCGGTCGCGGGCCACCTTGGCCAGGATCGAGGCGGCGGCGATCGAGCAGCTGAGGCTGTCGCCCTTGACCACGGTCTTCACCGTGCAGGGCAGGGGGAAGGCGTAGTTGCCGTCGACCAGGGCGAAGGCGGGCGTCACCTGCAGCGCCTGAACCGCCCGGCGCATGGCCAGGCCCGTGGCGTGCAGGATGTTGAGCTCGGCGATCTCGGCCACCGAGGCGAAGCCCACGGCGAAGGCGAGCGCCTTGTCCATGATCTCGGGCTCCAGCGCCTCGCGCTGTTTGGCCGAAAGCTTCTTGGAGTCGTTGAGGCCCTTGGGCAGCTTGCGTGGGTTCAGGATCACCGCCGCGGCGCTGACCGGCCCCGCCCAAGGCCCGCGCCCGGCCTCGTCGACGCCGCACACCACGCCGCCGCACGCCTTCTCCAGCAGCATGTCCGGGCCGGACAGGGTCATGCGAATCTTGGCGGTGGGCTTCACGTCCTCCGCCTTACGCCCAAGCGGCGGGCGGAGGAAGCGGAGCCGTGGCGTCGCTCACAGCACGCCCCGCTTCGTCCACAGGCGGGCTATGGCGCGCCCAGGCGCCTGATCGGTTCGTGCCGGTGGCAGCAGGTCAGGTGGTCGTTGACGAGGCCGACGGCCTGCACGAAGGCGTAGACGATCACCGGGCCGACGAACTTGAAGCCCTTGGCCTTGAGCGCCTTGGACATCTCCACCGCCAGCGGCGTCTGGGCCGGCACCTGGTCGAGCCGCTCGAAGCCGTTCTGCACCGGCTTGCCGCCGGTGAAGCCCCACAGCAGCTGCGACAGGTCCTCGCCGCGCTCGCGCATATCGAGATAGAGGCGGGCGCCGGAGATGGCGGCGTCGATCTTGCCGTTGGAGCGGATGATGCCGGCGTCGGCCATCAGCCGGGCGCGGTCGGCCTCGCCGTAGCGGGCCACCTTCTCCGGATCGAAGCCGTCGAAGGCGGCGCGGAACGCCTCGCGCTTCTTCAGGATGGTGATCCAGGAGAGCCCCGCCTGGAAGCCGTCGAGCACCAGCTTCTCCCACAGGGCGCGGCTGTCGCGCTCGGGCACGCCCCATTCGGTGTCGTGGTAGGTCTCGTAGATCTCCACGCCGGCCATGCCGCGCCACGGGCAACGGATGAGTTGGTCGCTGGTCAATTCTGATCCACTCTCTCGGTCAGGCCTGGGAAGGACGGGGAATGCTGATCTTGATGCTCGCGGCGGGGCTGACCGCCGCGCCGACACCTTCGCCCGTGCCGGCCAATCCCTGCAACCCCGCCGAGTCCTGCCGCTACATCGACGAATTTCCCGTGAAGGACGCCCAGGGCCAGTCGCACACGGTGCAGGTCAAGCGCTGGCTGCCCTACCTGCTGAACGGCCGCCTGACGCTGTTCCCCGGCGAGGTCGTCAGCGTGAGCGTGTCCGACAAGGGGCCGGCCGTCACCGCGGCCACGGTGCTGACCGCCGAGGACCGCGATTCCGGCACCGAGGCCCTGGCCGCCCAGGTGCAGAAGGAGACGCTCCAGAACGGCAAGGAACAGCTCAAGGCGGTGCCGAGGGCCTCGGCCAACCAGACCTTCCTTGCCGAGAAGGACAGCCTGCGCCTGGCTTTCCTGCAGACCGGTCAGGGCGACATGATGCTGCGCATCGCCAGCGGCTACGGCGGCATGCTGACCTACAAGGCCGGGATCGTCAGGCCCGGCGCCAAGGGGCCGTCGCCGACCTCGGTGTGCTCGGTGGTGGCGCTGAAGACCGGCATCGAGACCTGGCCGCCGCCGATCGTGGCCATCGAACTGTCGGACTTCAAGGTGGAGGCGAGCGAGGCGGTCCAGCCGGTGTGCCGCTAGGTCCGCGAGCGGAGGCTTCGAAGGGGGAAAATGGGTGGTGAGCGGACATCGGCTCAGCGCCATGAAAAAGACGCTCGGCGGCAGTCTCGCTACCTGCCAAACACATCCGCTTCACCGGCCTCAGCCACGGCTTCGCCGATCAAGACCTCCGTTCCTCTGAGCGTGTAGGGGAACATCACAATGACCGAGTAGGCATCTCGGTGGTTCAGCGAAACTGCAATTGCGTCGGACTTCATGCCGTCGCCCGGCAAGGCGATCCGCACGTCGTAGACCAACGCGGTCGCTTTGTAGGTTTCCTGGACGGCGCCTTGAACAAACGCCTCCTTGATCAGGCGAATGATGTCTAGTGACGGTGGGTGTGCGCGACCGTCGTATCCCGCGACCGAAACGATCTCACCATTTGGGCGCATCGCGCCACCGAACGGGAAGAATTCGCCATGCTTGCCGAGCATGTCCTCGGCAAAAGGAAGCACGACGTTCATGAGCTCTTCGCAGTCGGCCTTCGCACTCATGGGTACGCCCATTAGCAGACATTCCCAACGTCAGCGAAGGGTCGAACTGTGCCAGTCTCGATCCACCCGAACATGGTGCTCCATCCTCGCCGAACCTTGGCGCGTCCCTAGATCGTCCCTGCTGGCCACCAGGACGGAACCTCCAGCGTGACGGGCCGCCCTTCACAGGTCAGCGGCCCCGAGACCGCGCGGTCGAGCCGCAGCAGGGCCAGGGCGCGGCCGTCACGGCCGGTCAGGGCTTCGCCGGCGCGCAGGCCGTCGTGGGTCTCCACCGGCGTCCCGAACGCCGGGGCGGGGCCGTCGAAGCGGATCGGGACCATGCGGGTCTTGACCGCGCTCCTGCGCTTCATGCGCGAGGTGGTCTCCTGGCCGACGTAGCAGCCCTTGTGGAAATCGATGGCGTTCAACAGGTCGAAGTCGGCCTCCAGCGGGAAGGTCTTGTCGGGCTCGCAGTCGCGCGCCGGGTCGGGGACCCCGAGCAGCAGGCGGTGGGCGTCGTAACCGGCCTCGCCCAGATCGGCCAGCGCCTCGCGGCCATAACCCCGCCAGCCGAGGTCTGGCAGGCGCGGATCGGGCAGCCAGCCGTCGCCCGGATCGGCGCCCCAGGCCGCCCACACCGCCCCGTCGGCCTGTTCGACCTGCACCTTGGCGCGCAGCCGATACATCGTCAGCCGCTGGATCAGGGCCTGCTGCTGCGCCGCCTGGACATCGAGCAGCAGGATGTCCTGCGGCTCGTCCGCCGCCGGAGCGACCACGAACAGGTCGAACAGGAACTTGCCCTGGGGCGTCAGCAGCAGGGCCGCCCGCGCCGCGCCGGGGTGGAGGTCCTCGACCCGGTTGCTGAGCAGGTTGTCGAGGAACGGCCGCGTGTCGGGGCCGGAGACCGCGATCAGGGCGCGGCTCGTCAAATGGGCGGCTAGGCTCATGTCATCCAGGCCCATGTCATCTTTGCGCGGTGGCGGCGACCATATAGAGGGAGCCCATGGCCGCGCCCAAGGGCTTTCCCATCCTGTTCATCGCCTCCTCGCGCATCGGCGACGCGGTGCTGGCGTCCGGCCTGATCAAGCGCCTGGCGGACGAGCATCCGGACGCCCGCTTCACCATCGTCGCCGGGCCGGTGTCGGCCCCGCTGTTCGCCGACGTCCCGGGGCTGGAACGGCTGATCGTGATGCGGAAGGCCAAGGGTGGAGGGCACTGGCTCAAGCTATGGATGCAGGTGCGCGGCCGCAACTGGGGCCTGGTGGTCGATCGCCGCGGCTCCAGCATCGCCCGGTTCCTGATGGCCCGGCGGACGGTCAAGCACCGCACCCGCGGCGGGGAGCCGGTGCACAAGGTGATCGAGGCGGCGCGGCTGCTGGACCTGGCGGACGACCCGCCCGCGCCGTTCCTGTTCACCAGCGAGCAGACCGAGGCCAAGGCCGCCGCCCTGCTGCAGCACGGCCAGGGGCCGATCCTGGCGCTCGGGCCCGCCGCCAACTGGGTGGGCAAGACCTGGCCGGCCGAGCGCTTCGCCGAGACCGCCGCCCAGCTGATGCAGAAGGGCCAGCCGTTCGAGGCGGGCCGGGTGCTGATCCTCGGCGGGCCGGATGACCGCCGCTCGGCCGAACCGATCCGCCGGGCCCTGCCGCGCGAGCGCTGGATCGACCTGACCGGCCCGGGCGACCTGCTCACCGCCTACGCCTGCCTGGAGCGGGCGCGGCTGTTCATCGGCAACGACTCCGGCCTGATGCACCTGGCCGCCGCCGCCGGGGCGCCGACGCTGGGCCTGTTCGGCCCGTCCGACGACCGGCTCTACGCGCCCTGGGGCCGCTACACCCGCGCGCTGCGCGGCCCGCGCGCCTTCGCCGAGCTCAAGGCCATCGACCCCGCCCTCGACCAGCCGGTCTGCCACATGATGGACTTGAAGGTCGGGCAGGTGGTCGCCGAGGCCAAGGCGCTGTTCGAGAACAGCCGCCCCTTGTTCGACGCCGTACGGGCCGAAGGGTCCAAGGCGTCCGCCGATCAGTCTTGAGACCGATCCTGAGGGATCGGACCGGAGCAGCCGGCGTTTCTGGCCCATGGTGAAGTCTGTAGCGAGGTGCGGCCACTCCATGACCGTCCATAGACGTCTGTTGTTGCAAATGCTGGCGGGGGCCGCGTCTGCGGGCGCCTGGCCCGCCACGGCCCAGAACAAGCCGGCGCTGGCCTTCGGGCCGCCGTCGGCCTTCAGTTTCGACGCGCTCAAGGCCCAGGCCCGGCAGAAGGCGGCCCAGCCCTACGCGGCGGCGCCGCGCGCCTCCCAGGTGCTCAACGAACTCGACTACCAGGCCTGGGGCGAGATCACTTTCGACACCAGCCACGCCCTCTACGCCGACGGGCCTTTGCCGGTGACCTTCTTCCACCTCGGCAAGTATTTCCAGGACCCGGTCAAGCTGCACGCGGTCGAGGGCGGCCAGGCGCGCGAGGTGATCTACGACCAGAGCTACTTCCACATGCCGGCCAACTCGCCGGCCCACCGCCTGACCGAGGGCGTCGGCTTCGCCGGGTTCCGGGTGCAGGAGCCGCGCGCCGGCAAGCTCGACTGGCGCACCAACGACTGGGTCGCCTTCCTCGGCGCCAGCTACTTCCGCTCGATCGGCCAGCTCTACCAATACGGCCTGTCGGCCCGCGCCATCGCGCTGGACACGGCGGTGTTCCAGAAGCAGGAGGAGTTTCCGCGCTTCAGCCAGGTGTACATCGAGCGACCGCAGAACGGCTCGGACACCATCACCGTCCACGCCCTGCTGGAGGGGCCGTCGATCACCGGCGCCTGCCGCTTCCGCATGACGCGCGCGGCGGGGGTGGTGATGGACATCGACCAGACCCTGTTCCTGAGGAAGCCGGTGGCCCGCTTCGGCCTGGCGCCCATGACCTCGATGTACTGGTTCTCCGAGACGGTGAAGCGCACGGCCGTGGATTGGCGGCCCGAGGTGCACGATTCCGACGGCCTCAGCCTGTGGACCGGCCAGGGCGAGCGGGTGTGGCGGCCGCTGAACAACCCGCCCCGGGTGATGGTCTCGGCCTTCGCCGACGACAACCCCAAGGGCTTCGGCCTGTCCCAGCGCGACCGCAACTTCGACCACTACCTGGACGGCGTCTACTATGACCGCCGCCCGACCCTGTGGGTCGAGCCCAAGGGCAATTGGGGCAGGGGGGCGGTGCAGCTGATCGAGATCCCCACCGACGACGAGATCATGGACAACATCGTCGCCGCCTGGGTGCCGGAGAAGCTGCCGGCCCTGGGCCAGCCGTTCGACCTGTCCTACCGCCTGCACTGGCTGGCCGACGAGCCTTATCCGACGCCTCTGGCGCGCTGCGTCGCCACGCGCCTGGGCCGGGGCGGCCAGCCGGGCCAGCCGCGCCCGCCGGGCCTGCGCAAGTTCCTGGTGGAGTTCCTGGGCGGTCCGCTGAGGACCCTGCCCAAGGGGGTCAAGCCGGCCATGCAGCTCAGCGCCTCACGCGGCAAGGCGGGGGACTACAGCCTGATCGAGGCGGTGCCCGACGGCGTGCCCGGCCACTGGCGCGTGCAGTTCGACCTGGCCGGCGTCGAGGGGTCCGATCCCGTCGAACTGAAGCTGCAGCTGACCGTGGGCGGCAAGGTCGCCACCGAGACCTGGAACTTCCAGTACCACCCGTTCCAGGCTTAGGGGCGGAGGTCGCGTCAATCGCCCCTACGCGGCCCCTGCGAAGCGCCAGGGCAGAGTCTCGCCGGCGTGGAACGACTTCAGGACCTCGGCGCCTTCGCCGACCTGCTCGGGGACCTCGACGGGCGCGCGCTCCAGCACGACCTGGCCCTCGCCCAGCGGCAGGCCGTAGAAGCGGGGACCGTTTTCCGAGGCGAAGGCTTCCAGGCGGTCCAGGGCGCCTTCCTCCTCGAAGGTCATGGCGTAGCTCTCCAGGGCGAAGGGCGCGTTGAAGATGCCGGCGCAGCCGCAGTCCTGCTCCTTGCGCGCGATGGCGTGGGGCGCGGTGTCGGTGCCGAGGAAGAACTTGGGCGAGCCGGAGGTGGCGGCCTTGCGCAGGGCCAGGCGGTGTTTCTCGCGCTTGGCCACCGGCAGGCAGTACATGTGCGGCCGCATTCCACCCTGGAACAGGGCGTTGCGGTTGATGCGCAGGTGGTGCGGGGTGACGGTGGCGGCGATGTTGGGGCCGCTGGAGGTCACGAAGTCGGCGGCCTCCTCAGTGGTGATGTGCTCGAACACCACCTTCAGGGCCGGGAAGTCGCGCGCGATTCCGGCGAACACCCGCTCGATGAACACCGCCTCGCGGTCGAAGATGTCGACCGCCGGATCGGTCACCTCGCCGTGGACCAGCAGCGGCATGCCGATCGCCTGCATCCGCTCCAGCACGGAGTGGATCTTGGCCACGTCGGTCACGCCGTGGGCCGAGTTGGTGGTGGCGTGGGCGGGGTAGAGCTTGCAGGCGGTGAACACCCTGGCCTTGAAGCCCTGCTCCACGTCCGCCGGATCGGTGGCGTCGGTCAGGTAGCAGGTCATCAGCGGCTCGAAGGCCCGCCCGGGCTCAAGCGCGGCCAGGATCCGCTCGCGATAGGCCTGCGCCAGGGCCGTGGTGGTCACCGGCGGGCCGAGGTTGGGCATGACGATGGCCCGGCCGAACTGGCGGGCGGTGTAGTCCAGCACCGTCTTCAGCATGGCGCCGTCGCGCAGGTGCACGTGCCAGTCGTCGGGGCGGCGGATGACGAGACGGGTGGGGGAGGCTTGCGGCATGGCCGGGAAACTAGCGTCCGGCCGTCCCGAGTCCATGAAAAACACGTCCACGAAAAAGGCCCGCCGGATCGCTCCGGCGGGCCTCGCTTCGTGTCGGGCCCGAGGGCCCTGGACTCGAGCCCTACTTCTTGGCCGAAGCGCCGGCGAAGGTGCAGGCGTTGGCGATCGGGGCTTGGGCGCAGGTAGTGGCCTGGGCCAGGGTTTCCTGCGGCAGCTTGGAGTACTGCAGGACCATCTCCGGCTGCGGGTCGCCGGGCGAGCAGGCCACGTCGACGTAGTCGGTGCCCTTGTCGTCCTTGCCGACGTCCTTGCCGTTGGTGACCTTGCAGGTGGTCTTGCCGCGCGACGAGATCTGCTGGGTGATCTTGGCGTAGGTGACGTCCATCGGGGTCAGGTGGCAGGTCAGGCCGCGGCCGGCGGCGCGCACGCAGTTGAAGTATTCGCCGGTCTGGCCGGCGCCGGTCGGCACGATGGCGAAGGCGCCTTCGGTCGGGCTGCAGCTCAGCTCGACGATCTCGCGCTGGCCGCCGTTCTCAGGGCCGTAGCTCTGGTACTTCTGCACGTTGGCGCAGGCGTCGTAGCCGATCTGCTTGGCCAGCTTGGAGTAGGTGGCGTTCTCGGCGGTCGAGCCGGTGTTGACGTCCATGTAGGTGCAGCCGCCGGCGATGCGGGTGGCCTTGACGCACTCGACCGTCTCCTTGAAGCCGCCCTTGTTGTCGGTGTGCAGCATGTAGGCGCTCTTGCCGTCGGCGCAGCCGATTTCATAGAAGTCGCTGTTGTTGGCGGTGTCGGTCACCACCCAGCGGGCCTTGGTCGGCATGCATTCCGGCTTCTTCGCCGCGGCCGCCATGGCGAGGATCGGCTTGGCGATCTCGGCCGGCGAGGTCACCTGGCACTTCACGCCCAGCAGGTCGCCCTTGTAGCAGGGTTCGACGTCCAGCATCTTGGTGGAGCCCTGCTGGGGCGACATGATCAGGTAGCCGCCGCCGTTGGAGCAGGAGGCTTCGTAGACGGCGATCTTGTCGGCAGGGCTGGCGCCCAGCCATGCGCCGTTGGTCACCTGGCCGCAGTTCACGCCGGCCTGGGTCAACCAGGGCAGCAGGCCGGTCTTGGGATCGGCGTTGGCGGTCAGCATGCCGCAGGTGTTCGAGGGCTTCTGCTTGTCGGCGATCGCCTTGTCGGCGGCCATCTTCAGGCTCAGGCAGTCGAAGAACTGCGGATCGCCGCCGGGCACGCTCTTGAAGATGTAGCCCAGGCCGCCCTGGCCGCAGGCGATCTCATAGAACGCGGACTTGAATTTCTTGCCGTTGACGGTCTCGTCGGCGGTGCCGAGCTGGTAGGCGTCGGTCACGTCGCACTTCATGCCCGTGGCCTGGACCAGGGCGGGAGCGTCTTTCTGGCTCTGTTCGTGGACCTTGGGATCCATCTTCGGAGGGGCGTCAGCGGCCAGGGCCTGCTGACCGCACAGGGCTGCAGCCATAGCGGCGATGAAGCCGAGCCGTAAAAATCTCATTAGTCTCTCCTGGGGGCGTTCCTCGCGGGGACTTTAAGCCTCCGTCCGAGTTCGGGGTCAAGAATTGCCTGTCAAAACGCCGATGCTGGGGCTGAAACATGGCGCGCGATTGACGAGGCGGCCCAGGCTGCCTATCTGGCGCCGCGTGTGTGAACCCCGAAAGAGCACGCCTGCCAATGAGTATCCTGGCATGAGCACGCCCGCCCCAACGGCCAAGCCGGCCGGCCTGGAACCGATCCTCACGGCCGAGCGGCCGGAGGACTTCGCCCTGATCGACAGCCTGATCGAGCGGGCGTTCGGACCCGGCCGCTTCGTCAAGACCGCCGAGCGCCTGCGCGAGCGCAACACGCCGCGGCGCGACCTGTCGCTGGTGGCCTGGGCGGGGGGCGACGCGGTGGGCTGCGTGAGGATGTGGCCGATCCACATCGGCGAGGCGTCCGCGGTGCTGCTCGGCCCGTTCGCGGTGGACGACGCCTGGCGCAGCCGGGGCCTGGGCGCCCAGTTGATCCAGGCCGCCTGCGCGGCGGCCGAACAGGCGGGGGTCGGCGTGGTGCTGCTGGTCGGCGACGAGCCCTATTTCGGCAAGTTCGGCTTCGAGCGCGTGCCGCAGGGCCGCGCGGTCCTGCCAGGTCCGGTGGACGGGCGGCGCCTGATGTGGCGCGCCATGCGCCCCGGGGCGCTGGAGGGCGTCGAAGGTCAAGTCCGCGCCGGCTGACGCCGCCGCCCCTTTCCCCCGGCCTCCGCCTCGCTTACCTGTCGGCATCATGGCCAAGGCGGACCGAGTCGAGCAGCCGGACGCCGCGGAGGGCGCCGCCCCCCGCGCGCCCCTGGTCCGCCAACCCCTGGCGCTTCTGGGCGCCGCCGAGGTCGAAGCCCTGGCCCGCGCCGTCCTCGACCCGGCGGACGGCCTCGGCGCCGAGGTCCCGCCGTCGTCCGATCATGACCTGAACCCCGAGATCGCCCTGCCGCTGGACGGCCTGCAGCGGGCGGCGGTGCTCGTGCCCCTGATCGAGCGGCCGGAGGGCCTGACGGTGCTGTTCACGCAGCGGGCCGACCAGCTGCGCCGGCACGCCGGCCAGATCGCCTTTCCCGGCGGGGGCTGCGAGGCAGGGGAGAACGCGGTCGCCGCGGCCCTGCGCGAAGCGCACGAGGAGGTCGACCTCGACCCGGCCCTGGTCCGCGTCGCCGGCCTGGCCACGCCCTACCGCACCCTGACGGGCTATCACATCACCCCGGTGGTGGGGTTCGTCCGGCCTTCGGCGCGCTTCAAGGCCAACGCCGGCGAGGTGGCCGACGTGTTCGAGGTCCCGTTCGCCTTCCTGATGGACCCGGCCAACCACGAGCGGCGCCATCGCGACCAGCCGCCGGGCCCGCCGCGCTGGCACTGGGCGATCACCTGGCCGGGACCGAGGCGGGAGCGGCTGATCTGGGGCGCGACGGCCGGCATGGTGCGCGGCCTCTACGAGCGTCTGGAAGCGGCGAATGGCCGAAGCGCCTAAAAACGAAGCGCTTAAAAACGAAGCGCTTAAAAACGAAGCGCCTGAAAAGCCGGGCCCCGACCGCCTGCCGATCCAGCCCTGGATGTCGGCCGCCTCGACCCGGGCCGTGATCGCGGCGCTGGAGGCGAGGGGCGGGGCGGGCTGTGCGCGCTTCGTCGGCGGCTGCGTGCGCAACGCCCTGGTGGACCGCGCCATCGACGACATCGATATCGCCACCCTGCTCGCGCCCGACGCGGTGATGGACGCCCTGACGGCGGCGGGGGTGCGCCATGTGCCGACCGGGATCGAGCACGGCACCGTCACCGCCGTGGCCGGGGGCCGCCCCTACGAGGTCACCACGCTGCGGCGCGACGTCGAGACCGACGGGCGGCGAGCGGTGGTGGCCTACACCACCGACTGGGCCGAGGATGCCGAGCGCCGCGACTTCCGCCTGAACGCCCTCTACATGGACGGGGAGGGGCTGATCTACGACCCCAGCGGCGCGGGGGTGCAGGACGCCCTGGCCGGCCGCATCGTGTTCGTCGGCGATCCGCAGACCCGCATCCGCGAGGACTACCTGCGCATCCTGCGCTTCTTCCGCTTCCGCGCCGGGTTCGGCCGGGGCGGGCCCGACGCGGCGGGCCTGGCCGCCTGCGCCGCCCTTAAGGACGGGTTGAAGCGGCTGTCCGCCGAGCGGGTGTCCAAGGAGCTGCTCAAGCTGCTCGCCGCCGCCGATCCGCGCCAGGCCCTGGGCGAGATGGACGGGGCCGGCGTCCTCGAGACCGTCCTGCCGGAAGCCCGGCCGCTGCCCCGCCTGGACGCCCTGGTCGACATCCAGCGCAGCCTCGGCGAGGCCGATGCGGAGCTCAGGCTGGCGGCCCTCCTGCCGGACGATCCGGCGACGGCCGTGGCCGTGGCCCAGAGGCTGCGCCTTTCCAACGTCCAGCGCGAACGGCTGCAGGCGGTCGCCTCGCCCGATCCCGCCATCGGCCCGGCCATGACGCCCGCCGAGGCCCGTCGCCGCCTCTACGCCCTCGGCGTCCGCGCCTTCGACGACCGGCTGATGCTGGCCTGGGCCGGGCAGGGCGGCGACGCGACGGCCTGGCAGGCTCTGCGGCGCCTGGCGCAGGATTGGGTGCGGCCCAAGTTCCCGCTCACGGGACACGACGCCGCCGCCGCCGGCCTTGCGCCCGGGCCGGGGGTGGGCGAGGCCCTGCGCCGCGCGGAGGCCTTCTGGGTCGAGCACGACTTCGAGCCTTCGCGTACGGCTCTGCTTGAGCGACTTCGGCGATAGTGGGAAACTCGCGTGTGACGGGAGGAGGCGCCCCTGCGCGGGCGGCTCGGGGAATCGAGGAAGATTTCGCGATGAGTTAACAAAGCATGACTGCGACTTGGCGTCGCCGTCACCTTTTAATGACTTGATCCTGCTGCTGATTCTCGATTGGTCTGCAGCGGGGTATTAGAATTCGAGAGGCTTTTGTCAGATGAGTGCGTCGGTCACCGTGCGCCCGGCCCTTTCCAAGATGTCCACGTCGCTACTGGCGCTTTCCATCGTGATGATGGCCGGCCTGGCCGGGTGCGAATCGCCGGCGCCGCCTCCGCCGCCTCCGCCGCCTCCGCCCGTGGCCGTGGCCCCGCCGCCGCCGCCGGTGCTGTTGCCGCGCAACGTGGTCGAGCTGGCCAGCGTGTACGAGGCCTATGTGGAGCAGGCCGGCGCGATCAACGCCGCCTTCACCGGCGCCGACAACGTGGCCGCCTCGCTGAAGACCGCCGAGCATTACCAGACCGACCAGTTCCAGCGCGGCCAGACGGCCTATGGCGCCATCGTCGCCCTGCAGGACAAGACCTTCGTCGCCGCCCTGCGCGAGTTCGCCAAGGATCCGCGTCAGAGGGCCGAGATCGCCGCCGCCCTGATGAAGGACCCGTCCTACGCCGCCACCTTCAAGGGGGCCGATTCGGCCGCCGGCCTGGTGATCGGGGCGTTCTCCGACAAGGGCCATGAGCTGATCGCCACGGGCAGCCGCATCCGCCAGGCGGCCTACGACGTACAGCACCAGTCCTGGTCCAAGGGCGACGTGGCCGACCGGCCCGGACGCCTGGCCCTGGCCAAGTCGCTGTCGGCCGAGCCGCAGAAGGCCGTCGAGGTCGCCACCCTGCGCCTGTCGCAGAACGCTTCGGGGGCCGAGGCCATGGGCGTGGCCGCGCCGCCGGCGACGCCGCCCTACACCCCTCTGGTCTCCCGCTCGCTGGCGGTGGCCGCCATGGCCGCGATCGGCGAAGGGGGCGACGAATATTCGCCCCAGCTGACCGCGCTGCTGGCCGACACCGCCGAGGCTCAGTGCCTGCACCTGGCCAAGCTCAACCTCTACCAGTGCCTGTCGGTGGCCAAGCCGCACTACGAGGACGTGTTTTGCCTCGGCCAGCACGCCGTGAGCGACACCGGCCAGTGCATGATGAAGGGAACCGTGGCCGGCTATGTATTGCCGCCGCTGGTGCCCGAGACCAAGTCGTCGTCGGAACCCGTGAAGCAGACCGTGTCGTCCAAGGGGCACAGCAAGAAGAAGAGCTCGTCCAAGGCGGTGAAGGCCGGCTGAGCCGGCCTCATTTTCCGAAGCCCGGGCGTAGTTGCATCCCCAGACGGAAGCGTGTAATTACCCCCACCCTGATGCATTACCGGTCTGTGACCGACGCCGCGCGCACCGCGCGGCGGTTTCGTTTTGAGGCAAGGCCATGGCCGATATCGTCCTGAACGTCGAAGTCCGCGACAACGCCGGCACCGGCGCCGCTCGTGCGGCCCGCCGCGACGGCAAGGTCCCGGGCGTCCTTTACGGCGGCCCGCTCGGACCCGTGTCGATCGCCGTCCGCTCCAATGAGTTCCGCAAGGCGCTCTACTCGGGCAAGCTGCTCGGCCACCTGGTGACCCTGCGTCACGGCGGCGAGAGCCAGCCGGTGATCGCCAAGGACGTGCAATTCCACCCGGTGAGTGACGAGCCGGTGCACTTCGACCTGTACCGGGTCGACGCGCACCAGCTGATCACCATCGCCATCCCGGTGCACTTCAAGAACGAAGAAATCTCGCCGGGCATGAAGGCCGGCGGCGCCCTGAACATCAACCTGCACGAGGTGCAGATCGAAGTTCCTGCCGACTCCATCCCCGAGCAGCTGGTGATCGACCTGGCCGGCCTGGAGATGGGCGCGGTGATCCATGCTTCGGACCTGAAGCTGCCCAAGGGCGCCAAGGTGGCCAAGCACGACGCCGAGCTGACCATCGCCTCCATCGGCATCTCCTCGGCCGCCAAGGCCGAAGCCGCCGACGAAGCCGCCTCGGCCGAAGGCGGCGCGGGCGAGGCTTCGGAAGCCTAAACCGGCTCCTTCGGATCTGGCCTCAGAGACTGGCCATGCTGATCCTGGCGGGCCTGGGCAACCCGGGCCCCAAGTACGAGCACAACCGCCACAACATCGGCTTCATGGCCGTGGACGCCTTCGCGCGCCGGTGGTCGTTCCCCACGTTCCGCTCCAAGTTCCAGGGGCAGGCCGCGGAAGGGACCATCGACGACGAGAAGGTGCTGTTGCTCAAGCCGCAGACCTATATGAACGACAGCGGCCGCTCGATCGGCGAGGCGCTGAAGTTCTACAAGGGTGGGTCTGCGGACGTGGTGGTGTTCTACGACGAACTCGATCTGGCCCCTGGCCGCTTCCGCATGAAGATCGGCGGGGGCGCGGCCGGGCACAACGGCGTGCGCTCGACCATCGCCCACATCGGGCCGGACTTCCGCCGTGCACGCATGGGCATTGGCCATCCGGGTCACAAGGACCGGGTTCTGGGCCACGTGCTGTCGGACTTCCACAAGGTCGACAAGGACTGGCTCGCGGCGCTGACCCAGGCGGCGGCCGACGCCGCGCCAATGCTGGTCAAGGGCGAGGACGAGCGCTATCAGGCGGAGGTGATGCGCCTGGCGCCGGCCGAGAAAATGGACCCGCGCGCCGGGGCAAGGGACGCCGCCTCATGACGCTGGAGATGTTCGCGCTCGTCATCCTGTTCACGATCGGGATGTGCGTGCACGCCGTACGCACGAACCAGAACATGATGTGGCTGTGGATCATCATCATGGCCGCGCCGCCGCTGGGCGGGCTGGTCTATCTGGCGATCGTGATCCTGCCCTCGCTCGTGCGCGGGCCCGCGGCGCGCAAGGCGCGGGAGGCGGCGCGGGAAACGCTGGATCCGACCCGCGACTACCGGACAGCCAAGCAGGCGGTCGACGACACGCCCACGGTGTACAACCGCATGCGCCTGGCCGCCGCCGCCGGCGAGCTCGGCAAGTGGGACGAAGCCGAGGCCGTCTACCGCAGCGCCGCCCAGGGCGTGCACGCCGAAGACCCGGCGCTGGCCTATGGCCTGGCCCGCGCGCTGGTGGAGCTCGGCCGCCATGGCGAGGCCCGGCCGATCCTGGAGAAGCTGGAGGCCGAGCATCCGCGCACGCCGCAGACCGCGCTGCAGCTCGCCCGCGCCTACGAGGGCCTGGGCCTGCTGAAGGAAGCCGAGGCGCCCTACCAGCACGCCGCCGCCCGCATGCCGGGCCTGGAGGGCCTGGCGCGCCAAGCCGCCTTCCTCGCCCGCACCGGCCGCAAGGCGGAGGCCGAGGAAGCTCTGAACGAGATCGACAAGCGCGTGGCCCGCACCAACGCCCGCTTCCAGAAGGAAGGCCGGCAATGGCGCGACCTGGCGGCCGAAGCGGTGCGGCGGGCCAGATAGCGCGGCCGCTGCGGCTCGGGGCAGGGGTCGCGCGAAGATTTGAGTCTCGCCTTTCGCCACGCGCTTGGCCATAAGACCGCGTCACATTCTGCTTTGAGGTCTAGATGGCGCTGAAGGTCGCGATCGTCGGCTTGCCCAACGTCGGCAAGTCCACCCTGTTCAACGCCCTGACCCAGACGGCGGCGGCCCAGGCCGCCAACTACCCCTTCTGCACCATCGAGCCCAACGTCGGCGACGTGGCCGTGCCCGAGCCGCGGCTGGACACTCTGGCGAAGATCGCCGGGTCCAAGGAGATCATCCCGGCGCGGGTCAATTTCGTCGACGTGGCGGGCCTGGTGCGCGGCGCCTCCAAGGGCGAGGGCCTGGGCAACCAGTTCCTGGCCAATATCCGCGACTGCGACGCGGTGGCCTTCGTGGCCCGCTGCTTCGTCGATGACGACATCACCCACGTGGAGGGGCGCATCGACCCCCTGTCGGACCTCGACATCATCGAGACCGAGCTGATGCTGGCCGACCTCGAGAGCCTGGAGAAGCGCATCCCGGCGCTGGAGAAGAAGGCCAAGGCCGGCGGCGACAAGGAGGCCGCGCTGACCCTGAAGCTGATCAACCTAGCCTTGAAGTCGCTGAACGCCGGCCGCCCGGCGCGCTCGGTCGAGGGCGACGTGCCCAAGGAGGAGGAGAAGGCCTGGCGCATGCTGCAGCTCCTCACCGCCAAGCCGGCGCTCTATGTGTGCAACGTCGACGAGGGCTCGGCCGCTGCCGGCAACGACCTGTCGGCGAAGGTCGAGGAGCGCGCCGCGCGCGACCGCGCCGACGCGGTGGTGATCTCGGCTCGCATCGAGAGCGAGATCGCGCTCCTGCCCGCCGAGGAGCGCGGCGAGTTCCTGGAGACCCTGGGGCTGGAGGAGCCGGGCCTGAACCGCCTGATCCACCACGCCTACCACCTGCTGGGCCAGCAGACCTATTTCACCGCCGGGCCCAAGGAGGCGCGCGCCTGGACCATCCCGGTGGGCGCCACCGCGCCCCAGTCCGCCGGCGTGATCCACACCGACTTCGAGAAGGGCTTCATCCGCGCCGAGACCATCGCCTATGCCGACTACGTCAAGTTCAACGGCGAGGTGGGCGCGCGCGAGAACGGCAAGATGCGGCTGGAAGGCAAGGAATACGTCGTCCACGACGGCGACGTGATGCACTTCCGCTTCAACACCTGAGTTCATCCCCCGGAGACGTCCATGAAGCTCAAGAGCACGGCCGACGGTTTCGAGTTCGAGGCCTATCACGCCGTCCCCACGGACGCCCGGCGGGGCGGTCTGGTGCTGGTGCAGGAGATCTTCGGCGTCAACCAGGGCGTCCGCGAGCTGGCCGACGGCTTCGCCGAGGAGGGCTACGAAGTGCTGGCGCCCTCGATGTTCGACCGCTCTGAGCCGGGCTTCGAGACCGCCCGCACTCCCGACGGCATCGCCAAGGGCCGGGCCTATATGCAGGGCCAGAGCTGGGACCAGTCGATGGGCGACGTGCAGGCCTGCATCGACGCCCTCAAGGGCCCGGTGTTCATCACCGGCTTCTGCTACGGCGGCACGGTCGCCTGGCTGGCGGCGGCGCGCTGCACGGGCCTGACGGCGGCGGCCTGCTTCTACGGCGGCGGCATCTCGGGCTTCGTGGGCGAGACGCCCAAGGTCCCGGTGATCCTGCACTTCGGCAAGAAGGACGCCCACATCACCTCCGAGCACTGGGACAAGATCCAGGCGGCGCATCCGGACACGCCGCTCTACCTCTACGACGCCGACCACGGCTTCTTCTCGCACGACCGGGCCGACTACGACCCCGAGCCGGCGCGGCTGGCGCGCTTGCGCACCCTGCAGCTGTTCCACCAGTCGGCGAGCGGGAAGGGCGGGGAGTCGGGGGCGTAAACCCCACTGGTCGTCGTCGACCTCAGTTCTCCCGCACCCGCGCCTCGGGCGTCTCGATGCGCGCGCGAATCTCCGGGTCGCGCTCCAGGCTGCGCACCAGCACCGCCTGCACCACCAGGATGCCGATGCCGGCCGCATAGCCGGAGAACACGCCGGCGGGATAGCGCCCGCCGTGCGAAACCCCGGCGATCTGCAGGTAGATGAACAGGGCCGCGAAGGCGAGCAGGCCGAGGCCCGAGATGATCGAGCCCGGGGTCTGGCCGAAGCCGGCCTTGAAGCTCATCCAGACGTAGAGGCGCAAGAGCCGGCGCAGGCTGCCCATCACCAGGGGCAGGAGCATGGTCAGAGCGAGGAAGATCAGCGGCGCGGCGAGGGTGAACACCAGCTTCTTCTGTGGCGGGCCAGGCAGGACGCGCCAGGCATGCACCACCGCGCCGGCATAGATCAGGCAGGCGACGAGGCAGGCGCAATCCTGCATGCGCTTGAAATTCCGCCAGGCCGGGGTGTGCGCCCGATCCATCTCCTCACGCTCCGAAATGGGGCCCATCCACGGAGATAGGACGCCGATGGAGCGATAAAAGGGCCTCCGGGAAACTTGAAGATGGCGGGCCTTCCGTCAGCGAAACCGCTCGCATGTCCGCCTGACGCGCCCGGGTCAGTGGCCCGCGAACGCCACCAGGGACGAGACGGGCACGTCCATCGCCTTGAGCTTCTCGGCGCCGCCGAGCTCCGGCAGGTCGATGACGAAGCCCGCGGCCGCCACCTCCGCGCCGGCCCGGCGCAGCAGCTCCACGGCGGCGATCGCCGTTCCGCCGGTGGCGATCAGGTCGTCGATCAGCATGGTGCGCTCACCGTCGATCACCGCGTCGCGGTGGATCTCCATGGAGTCGACTCCGTACTCCAGGGCGTATTCCACCGCATAGGTCTCGCCCGGCAGCTTGCCGCGCTTCCGGAGGGGCACGAAGCCGGCCTTGAGCTGGTGGGCGATGGCGCCGCCCAGGATGAAGCCGCGAGCCTCGATGCCCGCCACCTTGGTGATCCCGGCGTTGCGGAACGGGTCGGTCAGGGCGTCCACCGCATGGCGGAAGCCGTCGGCGTGGCCGAGCAGGGTGGTGATGTCCCGGAACATGATCCCCTTCTTGGGATAGTTCGGGATGGTGCGGATGATCTCGGCCAGATTCATGCTTGGTGTTCCCCGTCGACGACGCTGTCTTAGCGGCGAAGCGCCCGGCCCGCCACCACCTGAAGCTTGTCCATGAGCGCCGGATCGCGGGCGTGCGGCGCGGTGATCAGGGCGTTGTCGAGGGCGGTGTCGATCGGGGAGGGCGCGCGCGGGCCCTGCAGCAGGCCCGCCATGGCCGCGATCAGGGCCTTGGCCCGCTCGGCGTTGGCCAGCAGGCAGGCGATGATCTGGGCCACGTCCACGTGGTCGTGGTCGGGATGCCAGCAGTCGTAGTCGGTGACCATGGCCACCGAGGCGTAGGGCAGCTCGGCCTCCCGCGCCAGCTTGGCCTCGGGCATGTTGGTCATGCCGATCACGTCGCAGTTCCACTGGCGATAGAGCTCGCTCTCGGCCTTGGTCGAGAACTGCGGGCCCTCCATGACCAGGTAGGTCCCGCCGTCCACCACCTTGGCCCCCGCCTCCCGGGCGGCCTTCAGGGCCAGGTCCGACAGGCGCGGGCACACCGGATGGGCCATGGACACGTGGGCCACCAGGCCCTCGCCGAAGAAGCTCTTCTTGCGCGCGAAGGTGCGGTCGATGAACTGATCGACCACCACGAACATGCCCGGATGCAGGTCTTCGCGCAGGGAGCCCACCGCCGAGACCGACAGGATGTCGGTGCAGCCCAGCGCCTTGAGGGCGTGGATGTTGGCGCGGAAATTGAGGCCCGAGGGCGGGATCGGATGGCCGCGGCCGTGGCGCGGCAGGAACACCAGCTTCACGCCGTGAAGCACACCGGTCAGCAGCTGGTCGGAGGGCGAGCCCCAGGGCGTGTCGACGCTGACCCAGCGCTTGTCCTCGAGGCCGTCGATCTCATAGAGCCCCGAGCCGCCGATGACGCCCAGGATCCATTCGTTGCCGCCGTTGCTGGCCATGGTTTCCCCCGAAAAAGAAAGGCCCGCCTTGCGAGCGAGCCTTTCGTAGTTCCAGACGCTGCGCCGCCGCTCAGTGGGCGATGTTGCGCCAGATGCGCTTGTAGCTGGTGTAGAGGATGCCGGCGAAGATCAAGAGGTAGATCATCACGCCGAAGCCGGCCTGGCGGCGCTCGTCCGCGTGCGGCTCGGCCACCCAGGCGAGGAAGGCCGCCACGTCCTTGGCTTCCTGGTCCGTGGTCGCCTTGACCCCGTCGTCGTAGGTGACGGCGTCGTCACGCAGCGGCGGGGGCATGCTGATCAGGCCGCCCTTGGGCACGGCCTTCGGATCGCCCTTCCAGGCCGAGCCGAGGTCGCCGGGGAAGACCGGGTTGTAGTATTTGCCCGGCGCCACCGTCAGGCCGGCCGGCGCATTGGCCTGGTAGCTGGTGACCAGCGAGTAGATGTAGGCCGGACCGCCTTCGCGGGCCTTGGCCAGCAGCGACATGTCCGGCGGCAGGGCGCCGCCGTTGGCCGCGCGGGCGGCGGGCTCGTTGACGAAAGGCGCCTTGAAGTGGTCGGACACGGTCGCCGGGCGCTGGATGGTGTCGCCGGTGTCGCTGTCGATGTCGTTGACCTTGAACTCGGCCGCCAAGGCCTTCACGTACGGGTTGTCGGTCGGGTTCGGGTACTTCTCGCTGAAGAACGGCCCGCCCTTGCCCGCCATGTCGCCGAACGTCATCAGGTTCATCGAATGACAGTTGGCGCAGACGTCGTGGTAGACCTTGTACCCGCGCTGCAGCTGCTCCTGGTCGAACTTGCCGAACACGGGGTTGTCGAACGACCAGTGGACGTCCTTCAACTCGGCCTGGGTGGTCTCGGCGAAGGCCGGAGCCGCCGCCAAGGCAAGAAGGGTCAGCCCGAACGCCGCCAGAACGGTGGTTTTGCGCAGCATCAGGCTCAGCCTTTCTTTTCGGCTTGGGCCGTCGCGCCCTTGGGCAGGGCGGCGCCGGCGGACAGCACGGGCGTGGAGATCGACTCGGGCACGGCCAGCGGGGTCTCCGTCAG
Organism: Caulobacteraceae bacterium; assembly: GCA_036500495.1. Taxonomy (GTDB): domain Bacteria; phylum Pseudomonadota; class Alphaproteobacteria; order Caulobacterales; family Caulobacteraceae; genus BOG-938. Next base: position 499 of record DASYBX010000112.1, on the reverse strand, counting down.
GCCGAGCAGGGGCGTGATCACCAGGAAATAGACGAAGTAGTAGGTGGTCAGCAGGCGCGACAGCCACACGAAGCTGTTCAGGTTGTAGTCCAGCAGCTGGAAGCCGGAGACGCCCGGGATGATCTTCTGGTCGGGCTCGTTGGCGCCGCAGAAGCCCAGGGCGATGCACACCAGCACGAAGATGATGAAGTACAGGCGGGCGCTCGGGCGGTAGCGCATGGAGCGCACCTTGGAGGTGTCGAGCCAGGGCAGCACGAACAGCAGGCCGATCGAGCCGAACATCATCAGCACGCCGGTCAGCTTGTCCGGGATGGCGCGCAGGATCGCGTAGAAGGGCAGGAAGTACCACTCCGGCACGATGTGCGCCGGCGTCACCAGCGGGTTGGCCTGGATGTAGTTGTCGGCGTGGCCCATCGCGTCCGGCGCGAAGAAGACAAAGCAGGCGAACAGGATCAGGAACAGGGCGATCGCGAAGCCGTCCTTCACCGTGTAGTACGGG
>DASYBX010000111.1:0-4162 GCA_036500495.1 Caulobacteraceae bacterium | reverse complement strand
GATCTGCTCGCCGTCGGGACGGTCAAGTTTTCCGGCGCGCTCGCTCATCACGGGACTGATAGCGCGAGGCGGCCTTTACGCCACCCCGTTTCGGGGTATGCAAGGGAGGTGGCGCTTCCTCCTGACTTCACCCTGCTGCAGGTCGTTCCCGAGTTGGAGACCGGCGGCGCAGAGCAGACGACCATCGACGTCGCCCGCGCGGTGATCGACGCCGGCGGTCGAGCCCTGGTGGCGACGCGAGGTGGTCGGATGGCCGCGCGGCTGGAGGCCGACGGCGGGCGGCTGGCGCAGATGCCGGTGCAGTCGAAGAATCCCCTGGTGATGCTGGGCAACGCCGCGCGGCTGGTGGATCTGATCCGCAGCGAGCGGGTCAGCCTGGTGCACGCCCGCTCCCGCGCGCCGGCCTTTTCGGCGCTCTGGGCCGCGCAGGCCACCAAGACCCCGTTCGTCGCCACCTACCACGGGGTCTACAAGGCCAAGAGCAGCGTGAAGCGCTGGTACAACGCCGTCATGACCCGCGGCGACCTGGTGATCGCCAATTCCGACTACACCCGCGACCACGTCCTGGCCGAGCATCCGGTCGATCCGGCCAAGGTGGTCACCATTCCGCGCGGCGTCGACCTCGATCGCTTCAATCCGGCCCGCGTGACCCCCGACCGCATCGAGGCCTTGCGCCAGGCCTGGGGCGTCCCGGCGGAGGACCGGCGCACCAAATTCCTGCTGGCCGGCCGTCTGACCCGCATCAAGGGCCACCTGACCATCATCGAGGCCGCGGCGAGGATGAAGGCCGAGGGCCGCGACGACTTCCTGATCCTCTTCGCCGGCGACGACCAGGGCCGCACCGAATACGGCGAGGAACTGGCGAAGGCCATCGCCGACGCCGGCCTGGGCGAGCAGATCCGCATCGTCGGCCATTGCGACGACATGCCGGCGGCCTTCCTGTTGGCCGACGTGGCGCTGCTGCCTACCACGGTGCCGGAGTCCTTCGGCCGCACGGCGGTGGAGCCCCAGGCCATGGGCCGCACGGTGATCGCCTCGGCGCACGGCGGCACGGTGGAGACGGTGGTGGACGGGACCACCGGCTGGCTGGCCGCCCCCAGCGACGTGCGCGCCTGGACCACCGCCATGCTGCACGCTATCGACGTCGGCCCCGCCCGGCGGCTGGAGATGGCCGGCGCCGGCATGAACCGCACCCGCCAGCTGTACCGCGTCGACGCCATGTGCGCCGCGACGCTGGCCGCCTATGAGCGGGTCCTGGAGACCCGGACGTGACGCGACGCCACGTCGAGAAGATCCTGGTGATCAAGCTCTCCGCCCTCGGCGACTTCGTCCTGGCCCTGGCGGCGATGAAGAAGATCCGCCTGGCGCACCCGAAGGCGCACATCAGCCTCCTGACCACCCCGCCGTTCGAGGGCCTGGCCAAGGCCTCGCCCTATTTCAACGCGGTGTTCACCGACGGCCGGCCGCAGGGGCTTTCCCAATGGGTGGCGCTTCGCAAGCGTTTGCGGGCGGCGAACTACGACCGGGTCTACGACCTGCAGACCTCCTCCCAGTCGAACCGTCTCTTCCAGCTCCTGCGGCCCAATCCGCCGGCCTGGTCGGGGATCGCGCTCGGCGCCTCCATGCCGCACAGGAACCCGTTGCGGAACCAGATGCACACCCTGGAGCGCCAGGCGGACCAGTTGATGTACGCCGGCGTCTGGCCCGATGCGCCCACCGCGCCTGGAACCGCGCCGGCGCCGGACCTGTCATGGGTGCTGGGCCTGGCCCCGGGCGAGCGGCCGGCGGCGGGCGGCGTGAAGCCTCGCCCCTATGTGATGTTCGTCCCCGGCGGCTCGGCGCATCGGCCCGAGAAGCGCTGGCCCGTGGAAAAGTACGGCGAGCTGGCGCGGATCCTCTACGCCCGCGGCCTCGACATCGTGATCATCGGCGGCCCGCAGGAAGCGGCCCTGGCCCAGGCGATCCAGCGCACCGTGCCCAGGGCCCGCGACCTCACCGGCCGCACCGATTTCGCCCGCATCGCGGTCTTGGGGGCGAAGGCGGCGCTGGCGGTGGGCAATGACACCGGGCCGCTGCACCTGGCCGCCGCGGCGGGGGCGCCGACGGTGGTGCTGTTCTCAAGCGCCTCGGATCCGGCGCTGTCGGCGCCGCGGGGCAAGGTGGCGGTGCTGCAGGCCAAGACCCTGTCCGAGCTTCCTGTGGCCGAGGTGGCACAGGCCGCCGCCTCATTGCTTCCGGCGAGGTCGGGCGCCGCTTGATAGCGCGGCGCCCCTAAATCATATATTGTCCTGAACGATCGGAGCGCGAAGGCGCTCCGCCGTCGTTTGCCTTGAAACAATCCTAGGAGCCTCGCCTATTCGCCGCCCCATGCAGGCGCCGCCCGTCAAAGACGGTCCGCGCATCAATGATGAAATCCGCGTTCCCAAGGTTCTGCTTATCGACCAGCACGGCGAGAAGCAGGGCGTGATGCCGACCTCTTCCGCCCTGGAAGCCGCTGAAGAAGCGGGTCTGGACCTGGTGGAGATCGTGCCGAACGCGGATCCGCCCGTTTGCAAGATCCTGGACTACGGCAAGTTCAAGTTCCAGGAGCAGAAGAAGAAGAACGAGGCGCGGAAGCGGCAAAAGGTGCAGGAGATCAAAGAGATCAAGCTGCGGCCCAATATCGACATCCACGACTACGAAGTGAAGCAGCGCTCGATGAACCGCTTCTTCGAAGAAGGCGACAAGGTGAAGGTCACCCTGCGCTTCCGGGGCCGCGAACTGGCCCACCCCGAGCTCGGCATGAAGCTCCTGCAACGGGTCCGCGCCGACTTCGAGCCGATCGCCAAGTGCGAGTACGAGCCGCGCATGGAAGGCCGCCAGATGATCATGATCCTGGCGCCGCGCTGACAAGGACAACGACGCTAAAGATTGGGGATACGGGATGAACCGTCTAAGCTTCGGCATCCTCGGAACGGTCGCCTTCACGGCGGCCGTTTTCGTTTCGGGCGCCGCCTCAGGTGTTCGGGCGCAGGAGCCCTCGGGCCACGAGCCGTTCCCGCCCTTCAAGATCGCCGACCAGCTCTATTACGTCGGGGCGTCGGACTATTCGTCCTACCTGATCGTCACCAAGGCCGGGCTGATCGTCATCGACGGAGGCGACGCGCCGGTGGGCCCGCAGGTGGTCAAGAACATCCGCACGCTCGGCTTCGACACCCGGCAGATCAAGATCCTGCTCAACACCCACGAGCACTTCGACCATGCCGCGGGCCTCGCCGAGGTGAAGCGGGCCGCAGCCCCGAACGTGAAGTTCTACGCCAGCGCCGCCGACGGGGCGATCGTGGCGGCCGGCGGCAAGGGCGATCCCTTTCTGAAGGGCCAGCGCTTCGAATACGAGCCGGTGAAGGTCGATGTCACCGTCAAGGACGGCGACAAGGTGAGCCTGGGCGGCGTGACGCTGACCGCCCACATCACCGGCGGCCATACCCAGGGCTGCACCACCTGGACCTTCCCGGTGACGCTGGCCGGCAAGGCCTACCAGGCGCTGGACCTCTGCTCGGCCAGCGTGCTGCCCGGCTACAAGCTCGGCAAGACCGAGACCTATCCGGGCCAGACCGCCGACTACGAAAAGAGCTTCGCCTTCTGGAAGTCGCAGCCCTGCGAGGTGTTCATCGCCTCGCACGGCCAGTTCTTCCACCTGAAGGAGAAGAAGGCCGCCCTCGACGCCGGCAAGGCCGACGCCTTCGTCGATCCCAAGGGCTGCAAAGCCTTCGTCGACCGCGCCGAGGGGGCGTTCAAGGCGGAGCTGAAGAAGCAGAACCCGTAGTAGGTCACGATGGCCGAGCTCGAGGTTTTGGCCTCGGGCCCGGGTCGGCAAGTTCAGGCCAGGACCGCGCGGGGCTCCAGATAGGCCTCCAGGCCGAACTTTCCGTATTCGCGGCCGATGCCCGACTGCTTGAAGCCGCCGAAGGGCGCGAGCGGCTCGTGCGGCGCGCCGTTGATCACCACCCGGCCGCTTTCCAGCCGGTCAGCCACGGTGCGGGCGTGGTCCAGGTCGGCGCTCGCCACATAGGCCTGGAGGCCGTAGGTGGTGTCGTTGGCGATGGCGATGGCCTCTTCCTCGTCGTCATAGGGGATGACGACCAGCACCGGGCCGAAGATCTCCTCGCGGGCGATGCGCATG
>DASYBX010000110.1:0-32025 GCA_036500495.1 Caulobacteraceae bacterium | reverse complement strand
CGCCGCATTGATGCGATGGCGCGCCTCCATCAGCCGGTCGATCTCGCAATCGATGGTCAGGGGGAAGTGCGGAATGTCGCGGAAGCTCTCGGTCAGGCGGCGCGCGATGATCTTGCGCATGCCGGTGAGCGGCACGAGCTCGTAGGAGCCGGGGGCGATGCCCATCTGCTCCAGCGACTGGGCCTGGCGCGGAGCCGCGGCGGCGGGCGCCGGAGCGGCCGCGGGAGCCTTGGCCGGGGCGGCGGCGGGCTGGGCGCCGGGCTGCGACTTGTCGATGTCGGCGGCGATGATGCGGCCGTGCGGGCCCGAGCCCTGCACCGCCTTCAGGTCGACGCCCTTCTGCTCGGCCAGGCGCTTGGCGAGCGGCGAGGCGAACACGCGGTCGCCGGAAGGTTGAGAGGATGCGGGCTTGGCGGCCGCAGCGGGCGCCGGAGCCGGGGCGGGAGCCGCAGCAGCGGGGGCCGGGGCGGCAGCGGCGGGAGCCGGCGCTGGTGACGGCCTGGCCGCGGCGCCGCCCTCGTCCTTCAGGCGGGCGATCACGGCGTTGACCTTCACGCCTTCGGCGCCCTCGGCCACCAGGATCTCGGAGATTTCGCCCTCGTCGACCGCCTCGACCTCCATGGTCGCCTTGTCGGTCTCGATCTCGGCGATCACCTGGCCGGACTCGACCTTGTCGCCGACCTTCACGTGCCACTTGGCCAGGTTTCCCTCCTCCATGGTCGGAGACAGGGCGGGCATCAGGATATCCGTCATGCAGGGTCTCGGCTCAAATGGGCGAGCGCCGGAGCGCTGGCCTCCCAATTTTGTCCATCGAAAGCCTCGATCTCTATGTCGAGGCCGTCCGCTTCGTCCAGGCAGCGGGCGTTGACCGACCAGCCGTCAGGATTGGAGCGGGGGCGGTAGAAGCTCTTCACCCCGCATTTGGCGCAGAAGAGGTGCCGCGCCACGCCGGTGTTGAAGGTGTAGGTCGTCAGGTCGCCCGCGCCGCTGATCAGATGGAAGCGAGCTTCCGGCACGATCACGTGCACGAAACCGGTCATGGCGCAGACCGAGCAGTTGCACGACTGCGCCAGGACCTTGGCCGGAAGCTTCGCCTCGAAGCGGACGGCGCCGCAGTGGCATCCTCCCGACCTCCAGGCGAAGGCTTCCGCGCTCATCAGCGGTAGCAGACCGCCTTCACGGCCTTGACGATCTTCTCCACCGAGGGAAGCGACAGGACTTCCAGGTTCGCGGCGTAGGGCATCGGCACGTCTTCCTGATGCACCCGCAGCGGCGGGGCGTCCAGGTAGTCGAAGGCATGCTCCACCACCCGGGCGCAGACCTCGGCGCCGACGCCCATCGGGCCCCAGCCTTCCTCGACCGACACCAGACGGTTGGTCTTCTTCACGCTCTCGACGATGGTCTCGTGGTCGAGCGGGCGCAGGGTGCGCAGGTCGATCACCTCGGCCTCGATGCCCTCGCCCGCCAGTTCCTCGGCGGCCTTCAGCGCCAGGCCCACCATGCGCGAGTGCGCCGTGAGGGTGACGTGCTGGCCCACGCGGCGCACCTTGGCCTTGCCGATCGGCAGGACGAAGTCGTCCATCTCCGGAACGTCGAACTCCTGGCCGTAGAGCATCTCGTGCTCCAGGAACACGATCGGGTTCGGGTCGCGGATGGCGGCCTTGAGCAGGCCCTTGGCGTCGGCCGCGTCATAGGGCGCGATCACCTTCAGGCCGGGCACGTTGGCGTACCAGGCCGAGTAGTCCTGGCTGTGCTGGGCGGCCACGCGGGCGGCGGCGCCGTTGGGGCCGCGGAACACGATCGAGCATTTGATCTGGCCGCCGGACATGTAGAGCGTCTTGCCGGCCGAGTTGATGATCTGGTCCATGGCCTGCATGGCGAAATTCCAGGTCATGAACTCGACGATCGGCTTCAGGCCCGCCATGGCCGCGCCGACGGCGAGGCCGGCGAAGCCGTGCTCGGTGATCGGGGTGTCGACCACCCGGCGCTCGCCGAACTCCTGCAGCAGCTCGCGGCTGACCTTGTAGGCGCCCTGGTACTGGGCGACTTCCTCGCCCATCAGGAACACGGCCTCGTCGCGGCGCATCTCTTCGGCCATGGCGTCGCGCAGGGCGTCGCGGATGGTCGTCTTGACCATCTTGGTGCCTTCCGGGATCGCCGGGTCCGACAGAGTCTGGGCCACCGGGGCGGCGGCGGGCGCGGGAGCCGGGGCGGGCTTGGCCTGCTCGGCGGCCGGAGCCGGCGCCGGAGCGGCGGCGGGCGGAGCGGCCGCGGCGCCGGCGGCGCCGTTCAGGCGGGCGATCAGGCTGTTGACCTTGACCCCTTCGGCGCCTTCGGGGACCACGATCTCGGAAACCGTGCCTTCGTCGACGGCTTCCACTTCCATGGTCGCCTTGTCGGTCTCGATCTCGGCGATCACCTGGCCGGCCTCGACCTTGTCGCCGACCTTGATGTGCCACTTGGTGAGATTGCCCTCCTCCATGGTCGGAGACAGGGCGGGCATGAGGATCTCGACGCTCACTGAGCGGCCTCCAGATAAACGTCGGTGTAGAGTTCGGCGGGATCCGGCTCGGGGCTGGTGCGGGCGTATTCCGCGGCGTCGAGCACGACCTGCTTCACCTCGTTGTCGATCTCCTTGAGGCGCTCTTCGGGAATGCCGGCGGCTTCCAGCTTGGTCTTCAGGTGATCGATCGGGTCGCGGTTCTTGCGCACGTCGTCGACCTCTTCCTTGGACCGGTACTTGGCCGGGTCGGACATGGAGTGGCCGCGGTAGCGGTAGGTCTTCATCTCGAGGATGTAGGGGCCCTTGGTGCGGGCGTGGTTGGCGGCGCGCTCGCCGGCGGCGCGCACGGCGTCGACGTCCATGCCGTCGACCTGCTCACCGGGGATGTTGAACGAGATGCCGCGCTTGTAGAGCTCGGTCTCAGCGGAGCTGCGCTCGACGCTGGTGCCCATGGCGTACTGGTTGTTCTCGATCACGTACACGACCGGCAGCTTCCACAGCTCGGCCATGTTGAAGCACTCGTAGACCTGGCCCTGGTTAGAGGCGCCGTCGCCGAAGTAGGTGTAGGAAACCTGCTTGTTGCCCCGGTACTTGTTGGCGAAGGCGAGGCCCGTGCCGAGCGATACCTGGGCGCCGACGATGCCGTGGCCGCCAAAGAAGCCGGCCGGCACCGAAAACATGTGCATCGAGCCGCCCTTGCCTTTCGACACGCCGCCGATGCGGCCGGTCAGTTCCGCCATCACTTCCTTGGAATCCATGCCGGCGGCGAGCATCAGGCCGTGGTCGCGGTAGCCGGTGATGACCTCGTCGCCCTCGCGCTTGATCGACTCCATGCCGACCGCGATGGCTTCCTGACCGATGTACAGGTGGCAGAAACCCCCGATCAGGCCCATGCCGTAGAGCTGGCCCGCACGCTCCTCGAAGCGCCGGATCAGCAGCATCATGCGGTAGTCTTTAAGCCACTGATCGTTGTTGCCCGGAGGCGCGGCCTGCTCAGCCGCAGGCCCGGTTTTGCGCGCACGCGCCATCGAGGTCTCCATCCCAACGCAAACCAGCCTTGACCCGACAAGGTCACTGCTTCGTGCGGATCACATAATCCCTAGGATCGGAGAAGCCTAGCAGGTATCTCGCCCGCTCTTCCACAAGATCGCGCGAAACCCCGCCGTCCCGCATCAGGCGCGCACGGGCCTCGAGGTCCTTGCGCTGGGCCTGCAGACGGGCGAGTTCGCCGCGCTTCTGGGCGAGCAGCTCGTTGCGTTGGGACAGCGACAAAAGGCCCCGGTCGCCGGTGAACGCCTGGAATCCGAAATAGAAGATGAGGAAGGCCAGGACCGCGACGGGCAGATAGGGTCTCAGGCGCGCGAACAAGGGAATCGGGGCTCCGGCAGGCAGCGAGTCGCTGGCGAGTATGGGGTGACTCGCCCGCTTCGAGATTCCGTCGGCTTGGTTAATCGACCGTTTGCTTTGCCGCACGCCATACCGTCGCGACGGCTCCGCCCATCACCGCCAGGGCCAGGACGCCGGTCACGCTGCGCCAGGCCAGGATGATCAGGCGGCCGGGCGCCAGGAGGGCCTCCCAGCTGATCGGGGGCGGCTGGCTGGCCAGGGCCTGGGCTGCCGAGCCGAGGAGCCGGTCCGCCATGCTGGCCCCGACCACGATGAGCACCACGAGCAGATAGGCGCCCTTGCTGGCGCGCCAGGCGACGATGAGGTCCAGCCGCTGGCGGTCCACCATCATCGCCGTGGCCGGCGCGAACCTCGCCAGGGCCAGGACGGCGACGACCGAACCGGTCACCAGGGCGGCTCCGGCCAACAGCGGCTGCTTCAGGGCGAAGGCGAGATAGGCGGCGGCCAGCGACGTCGGCACGGCGATCAGGGCTCCCGCCAGGCCCGCCAGTATCAGCAGGCCGGCCATGTTGGCCTCCACGCGGCCCAGCCGCAGGAAGCCGAAGGCCCGCGCCTGCGGCTTCAGCTCGGCGCGCAGGATGGCCGCGACCAGCACCGCCTCGAACGGCAGGGCCAGCAGCACGGCCCAGACCGCGCCCAGGCCGTTGACCGCGCCGGCCAGCCGCGCGGCCAGCAGCACCGCCAGGCTCACATACTGTTCGGCGAGCCGGACGGCGACCCAGGCGAGGACGGCCAACGGCGAGCGGGCGATGAGGCGGGGGCCCGCGAGCGCCGCCTTGAAGGCCAGATTCGCCGCCATGCTGGTCTCAGCGGCCCTTCAACGCGGCGCGGCCGGGATAGATGGCCTGGTCCTCGAGCTCTTCCTCGATGCGCAGGAGCTGGTTGTACTTGGCCAGCCGGTCCGAGCGGGCCAGGGAGCCGGTCTTGATCTGCCCGCAGTTGGTGGCCACCGCCAGGTCGGCGATGGTGGAGTCCTCGGTCTCGCCCGAGCGGTGGGACATCACCGCGGTATAGCCGGCGCGCTGGGCCATATCGACGGCGTCGAGCGTCTCGCTGAGGGTGCCGATCTGGTTGACCTTGACCAGGATGGAATTGGCCAGGCCATCCTTGACGCCCTGCTGCAGGCGGGCGGGATTGGTGACGAACAGGTCGTCGCCCACCAGCTGGATCTTGCCGCCGAGGGTCTTGGTCAGCAGGGCCCAGCCCGCCATGTCGTCCTCGGCCATGCCGTCCTCGATCGACACGATCGGGAACTTCGAGACCAGGCCGGCCAGGTAGTCGACCATGCCCTGCTGGTCGAGGGTCTTGCCCTCCCCTTCCAGCACATATCTGCCACCCTTGAAGAACTCGGTGGAGGCGACGTCGAGGCCGAGCAGGAAGTCCGACCCGGCCTTGAAGCCGGCGCCCTCGCCCGCCTTGACGATGAACTCCAGAGCCACTTCCGCCGAGGCCAGGTTCGGGGCGAAGCCACCCTCGTCGCCGACGTTGGTGTTGTGGCCGGCGGCCTTCAGGCCCGACTTGAGGCTGTGGAAGATCTCGGCGCCCATGCGCAACGCCTCGGCGAAGGTCGAAGCGCCGGTCGGCAGGATCATGAATTCCTGGATGTCGATCGGGTTGTCGGCGTGGGCGCCGCCATTGATGATGTTCATCATCGGCACCGGCAGGATGCGGGCGTTGACCCCGCCCACATACTTATAGAGCGGCAAGGCCGCCGATTCCGCCGCCGCCTTGGCCACCGCCAGGGACACGCCGAGGATGGCGTTGGCGCCGAGCCGGCTCTTGTTCTCGGTGCCGTCGAGTTCGATCAGCAGCCGGTCGATACGGCGCTGGTCCTCGGCGTCCACGCCGGACAGGGCGTCGAAGATCTCGCCATTGACCGCGTCCACCGCCAGGCTGACGCCCTTGCCGCCGTAGCGCGACTTGTCGCCGTCGCGCTTCTCCACCGCCTCGTGGGCGCCGGTCGAGGCGCCGGAGGGGACCGCCGCGCGACCGAAGGCGCCGTCCTCCAGCACCACGTCCACTTCCACGGTGGGGTTGCCGCGGCTGTCGAGGATTTCGCGGCCGACGATGTCGATGATTTCGGTCATGGGGAATCCCTCGGAGGAGTCTCAGGCAAAGAAAAAGCGCGCGAGCCTTAGCCCACGCGCTTTGATCTTCCAACGAGTCTTCTATGCGCTATCGGCCTGGCGGCCTACTCGAGCGCGTGGACCGCCGGCTCAGTCTTCCTTGACGTCGAGGACCTGGCGGCCCTTGTACATGCCGGTTTTCAGATCGACGTGGTGTGGCCGGCGCATCTCGCCGGTGTCCTTGTCTTCGATGAAGCTGTTGGCGCTGAGCGCATGGTGCGAACGGCGCATGTTACGCCGCGAGGGCGAGGTTTTTCGCTTGGGAACGGCCATCGTAATCTCTCGGCGCGGAAATGGCTGCGGCCGCCAGATAGGCGGCGGCCGACATGAGCCGGGGTGTATGACGCAAAGCAGCCGCCTTAGCAAGCCGCCGTATCGGCCCTTCCGCTTTTCCGCGGCGCCGAGGCGGCGCTGCAAGCTCGGCAGCGTGTCACGCGCGAGCTTACCGGCGCCACGGTTCAGGAAACAGGCGCGCCAGTGCGTCTTTGGTTCCCCTCCGGCTCGGCCAGGACGTCGACCAGGGTGATGGCGCAGCACAGGCCTTCGGGCCGCCAGTCCTGCATCACGCTCTCGCCGATTCGGCCCCTGACGATCGAGCGGATCAGGGTCGAGCCGAAGCCCTGCCGCTCGGGGGGCGCCACCACCTTCGGCCCGCCGGCCTCGGCCCACTCGACCAGCACATGGGCGTCGTTGACCACCCGCCATTCCACCCGCAGCCGGCCCTCCGGCGCCGACAGGCAGCCGTACTTGGCAGAATTGGTGGTCAGTTCGTGGAAGATCATCGACAGCTGCTGAACCCGTTCGGACCGCACCAGCAGGGCGTCTCCGACCAGGTGGATGTGCTCCAGGCCGAAGGGCTGCAGCTCCTCCTCCAGCAGAGCCCGCAGCTCGACCCCGTGCCAGCGGCTCTTGGCCAGAAGGGTGTGGGCGCCGGCCAGGGCCTGGAGGCGGGCGCGGAAGGTGATTGCGAAAGCCTCCGGATCGTCCTTCGGCATCAGGGCCACAATGCCCTGCAGGACGGCTAGGATGTTGCGCGCCCGGTGGTCGACCTCCCGCAGCAGCATCTCCCGCTCGTGCTCGGCCTCCTTGCGGGCGTCGATGTTCTCCGACAGGCCGTACCAGCCGGTCACCGCGCCGCTGTCGTCGCGCGCGGCGTAGGCCTGGGACCGCATCCAGACGAAGGCCCCGTCGGCCCGCATCCCGCGGAATTCCGCAAGGTAGGGCTCGCCCGTGGCCAGGGATTTGCGCCAGGCCTCGTCGACCACCGCCACGTCGTCCGGATGGACCAGCGCCCGCCACCCCTGCCCCATCAGCTCCTCGGCGGTCGCGCCGGTGAGGTTCTGCACCTTCTTGGGCAGCAGGGTCAGGTTGCCGTGCGGGTCCGCCGTCCAGGCGATGTGCGGGGTCAGGTCGACGAAGCGCCGGCCGTGTTCCTGCGCCTCGTTCAGGCTGGCGAGGGCCTCGTCGGCGGACGCCTGGGTCCGCCGCATCTCGATGACGGCGCTGCGCAGCAGCACGATCAGGCCCGCGACCAGGGCCAGGCCGACGGCCCGCAGCAGCACGCCGAAGCGCTCGTTGTCATCACCGAACCAGTCGCCAAACCCCGCCCAGCCGCCCAGGGCCATCACCAGGGCCGCCGTGAAGCCCGCCCTCGCGCCGCCAGCCCCCGCCGCGAAGGCCACCGCCAGGAAGAGGCTGTCGTAGGGGTAGCTCAGGGAGAAAGCCGCCTCGAGCGCCGCGCGCAGGGCCAGGCCGCACAGGCCGATGGCCAGGCCCATGGCGACCGACCAGGCCAAGGTCCAGCGCTGCGAGAATCGCGCAGCAAAGGTCTCCAGAAATCCGTACGCCCGCAGCGTCATCGCCACTGTCCAGCGACGGACCAACCGTCCCGCTTTGAAACGCTTCGAAAGTCAGCCCGATCCGTAGCTTAGCGAATGTTGCCTTGGCCGTGGGCGCCACGGGCGAAAAACGGGGCGGTCAGTGCTGCCCGGCCGGGTAGTTGAGCTCGATCAGCACGCCGTTGGGGTCCTCGACGAAGATCTGCTTCAGGTCGATCACCGCCACATGGTTCTGGCGGTAGGGCAGGCCGTGGCGCTCCAGGGTGTCGAGCATGGCGGCGTGGCCCCAGCAGTTGAGCGCCACGTGGTGCACCGCCCCGGTCTTGGCGCCCTCGCGCCAGCCCTCGCCGTCGGCCAGCAGCGAGCCCACGGTGGAGACGTGGATCAGGGCGTGGCCGTCCTCGTCGTGCAGCCACTGCACCAGCTTGGGGTCGAGCCCCGGCGGGTCGCGCTGCTCCAGGCCCAGGACGTCGCGGTAGAAGGCGACGGTCTCGGCGAGGCGGGTAGTCTGGACGTTGACGTGGTCGAGGCGGGCGGTCATCCGCCGAGCCTAGCGCGCGATCAGCGGCCGATCCACCGGCCGTTGGCGGCCGCCTGGGGGTCGCCGGACAGGCTGCGGCGGGCGAGCGACAGGCCCTCGAACTCCACCCTCGGCCCGCCGACCAGGCGGCCGTGCAGGCTGAAGCCGATCAGGTAGAGGGAGCGGTCGGTGCGGCTCTGGCCGTCCTCGATGAAAGTGGTCTCGATGGCCACCGGCAACTGATGGTCGACGGGCTTGGCGACGCGGCGCAGCCTGTCCTCGATCCAGCGCGCCTCGATGCGCGGATTGCCGGTGGTGGCCACGCTGTCGGCGCGCACCTCGGTGGGAAACCACAGGGTCTGGGTCTGGATCACCTGGTCGGGGCGGGTGGTCTGCAGGCGCAGCTCCGCGGCCGCCGGGACGCCGGTCAGCAGCAGGGCGTGCTTCACGGCCTCCTGCTGCGCGGCCACCGCCTGAGCCTTGCCCTTGTCCGCCTCGGCCGCGCGCTGGGCGGCCTCGGCCCTGGTCCGTTCCTGATCCTGCTGCAGGCGCTCGCGATGACTGTCCCAATAGCCCAGCCCCGCGATCGCCAGGGCGGCCACGCCGACGATCTCCGCCACGCTCAGCATACGTAGGGAAAGGCGTTTCTTGGGCGGCTCGGCGGTCATGGGGCGATCCTCGAGCCCCTTGCCTTGGCCCGGCTCAGCCGTCCAGCCAGCGCCGCCAGGGCAGCCACGCGCCGAATGCCGCAGCCACCGCGGCATAGCCCTCCGACCCCGGATGCACGCCGTCGCCCTCCATCGCCCCGCGATGCCAGGCGGTCCAGTCGGCCACCCGTTCGCGGATGTCGAGATAGGGCGCGTCCAGCCGGCGGGCGGTCTCCTCCATGTTGACGTTGTAGAGGGCCCTCAACGCATCGAGCTCCGGCTCGGCCGCGTGGGGGGCGCCCACCACGAACACGGGGTAACCCACCCCGGCCGTCCATCTGATGATGCGCTCGAGCGCCGCGGCGGTCTCCTCGACCGGGCGATCCAGGCGGATGTCGTTGGTTCCGAAGGCGACCACCACCGCCTGGCGATCGCCCTTGCAGGCCAGCCGCTCGCTGACCTCCAGGTGGGCGCGGGCCGCGATCTCGGCCCCGGTCTGGCCGCGGACGCCGAGGTTGTAGGAAGTCAGGTCGATCCCCCTGCCCCGCTCCGTCGCATGCACCCGCCCGACCCAACCCAAGCCGTCGTCGTCGCCGGTGCCGAGGGTGAAGCTGTCGCCGAGGAAGCAGACGCGGAGGTCGATCATTGGGTGTTTCTGTACCTCATCAGTTCATCCCCGCGAATGCCGGGACTCAGATCGCATGGCGCGAACGCCAGCGATGGGTGGGCATTGGATCAGCGCCGAGCAGCCGTCCTTGCGCCGGGTGCGGCTGGACACGAACCTGGCCCATCCCGAGTCATCTCAGCTTCACTCCGTACCGCTCGAACGTCGCCCTGACCGCCGAATCCGCTTTCTGGGCAGCGACGACGTCGGCATCCGACTTGGCCGTGTCACCCTTGCGCGCCCAAGCCACAGCTCGCCCGAACAGCGAGGTCGGCTGGGTCGGCCGCGTTTTCAGCGCTCGGTCATAGTCGGCGATCGCGTCGTCGAACCGGCCAAGGCGTAAGAACACCAAGCCTCGGCTGTCGAGAAAAGACGGGTTGTCCGGCGCCTTGGCCAGAGCGGCGTTGCAGTCGTCAAGCGCGGAGTCGAGAGCCACCCCCGCCGTCGCCTTCGCCCAGCACAAGTTGTTCAGCACACCCGGTTGGGCCGCCTTGGCGCGTACGGCCGCAAAGTCTTTGTCCGCACGCACGCCATCGCCGGCCCTGGCATAGACGATGCCCCGGCCCGTCAGCAGGCCCAAGTCTTCCGGCGTCCCCTCAAGCCTCTTGCTATAGGTCGCCGCCGCACCAGCGAAATCGCCTTGCTCGACCTGGAGATCGGCCTTGGCGGACACGGCCTGTGTCAGCTTCGGATCCATGGCCATCGCCGTGTCCACGTCGGTCCGGCGGCCGGTCAGATCCGACTTGGGGCGATGCAGGGCGCGATTCAGATAGATATAGCCCTCGGGCTTGATTGCGATCGCCCGATCGAAGGCGCGCATGGCCTGGGCTTCCTTGTGCACCGTCGCGTAGATGTTCCCGGCGGCCACCTGGGCGTAACTGTTGTCGGGCATGGCCGCGACCAGGGCGTCAGCCTCCGTGGCGGCCGCATCCGGCTTGCCCTGGCGGATCAGGATGGTGGAGCGCAGCAAGTACGACGCGACCAGTTTCGGGCTCCGCTTGAGGACTTCGGCGGCGTCGCTGAGCGCCGCTTCGAGTTCGCCGGCGGCGTAATCCACCTCGGCCCGGTGGGCCAGGGCGAACGTGTTGCCCGGCTCGATGTCAAGGGCTTTGGTGAAAGCAGCAATCGCCTCGCGATTGTCGCCTTTCTTCTGGGCCATGAGGCCGCGGGCGCGGAAGACCACGGCGTTCTTCGGGTCGATCGCATTGGCCGCGTCCAGATCCTTGGCCGCCGGCTCGAACTGGCTCTTCCAGACGTGGGCCAGCCCGCGATCGGCAAGAGCGGAGGCGCTCCTGGGATCGAGGCTCACGGCGTGCTCGAAATCGGCCAAGGCCTCGTCGAACTTCGATTGATCGAGAAAGGCCGAGCCCCGCGACTCGAATTCGCTGGCGGTCGTCGGGTTGCTCGTCACCAGGGCTTTGATGTCCGCGGCCGTCGCCTGGTAGTCCCTTGGTTTCGTGATCGCCACCGCCTGGTTGGCGAGTTCCCGAAGCTTCTGCTGCGCGGCCGGGGCGTCCTTGGCCGGGAACTCCGGCGCGATGCTGCGCTGCGAGGCGTCGACCGTGATCGTGGGCCCCGAAACGGTGGCGTGCCGATGGTACTGCACGCCGGCTACGGTCTCGTCCACGTCACCCTTGAAATCCCCGGCGGGGATCGCGGTGTTCGGCGGCATGACGATCGTCTCCACCGTGCGCGTAAAAAATGGATAAGGGGTCGCGAACGGCGCGTCCTGGTCCGGGCCGGGGTCCCGGCTGAAATCCGCCTTGTACCCGAGACCGGTTCCGTCGGTCTCATACAAGCCCGAACTCCAGTCCATGCGGGCGGCGCCCTCCATCGACAAGCGCTCCTCGCCGGTCTTGGGATCGAAGGTTGCATCCGCCTTCTTGACGTCGATGAAGTCGTACTCGCCGCGCCAGTATTGGCGAAGCGCCGTGTCGCGGGTCTCACCCGTCAGGCCGGACAACGTCAGGTTCAAGGCGATGGCGGCGTCTCCGCGCATCACGGTCTCTATCTGGGTCGGGGCCGGCGTCATCAGGCCGCCGCTGGCGTCCATGTGGATCGAGGTGCTCACGGCCGGAACCTCCAGCGGCGGTGGAAGTATCCGGACCAGGGCGGCGCCGGCGGGAACCAGAGGCAGACCCCAGCCGAAGTCCGGCACGGCCACCCGGTCGAGGCTGGCGTCGCCGAGCCGCGTGCCGTCCAGCCAATAGGCTTTCCCGTCGATGGTGGCGCGCACCAGGACGTGGTCGAACAGGCCGATCATCGGAAGTCGCCTGTCGATTCCGTCACCGCCGCTGGCGTTGACAGCCACGGGTTCGGCCTCCATCCCCAATTCATGCAGCAGAGCCAGCAGCAGCGCGGTCTTGGCCTTGCAATCGCCGTAGCGTCGCGCCCACGTGGTCTCGGCGTCCGCCGGGACTAGGCCGCCCGCCCCCATGGCCAGGGCCACGTAGCGGATTCGATCCTGCACCAGGGCCAGCGCGGCTTGGGCGCGCAGCTTCGGATCAGGCGACAGTTGACGGATCCGCTCGAGTTCGGTCCGCAGAGGCCCTTGCGCCCCAACGATCGCGGCCTTCTGGTAGAGCGGCGCCAGAAGCGCGCCCAGATCAGCCCAGGACTTGAAGTCGGTGAACTCCAGGGCCCGGCCGATCCCGTAACGCGGTGGAGCCCCTTTGGGCGGGATGACCGGCTTGAGATCGTCGATCGACAAGTCGATGGCGGTGACGCCGTTTTCGGTCACGGGTTTGAGAGGCGGCAGGGTTCCGTTTTCGCGTAGCCGGACCGGCAAGGTGGAGGGCCACTTGACCCGAATGTGGGCATGATCGACCGGAGCGCCGTTCCAGGCTCCGGCGACCTGCTCGACGTGCGACTTGAGCGTAGGATCGCTGGAGGTGATTGAAGCGGCGAATTCGAGAACGTCTCCCACTTCCAGCCCTTCCGGCTGGATGTTGGCCGTAAGCATTCCATCCAGGGTGGCGCTTTCCAGATTCTGTTCCCGCCGAATGACCGTGAAGGTCTGACCCGAAGCCAGCACGTCGATGACCTTGTCGCCGCGCCGGATGACCAACTTGTGCACGGTGATATCATCCGTGTCGGGCCGCCAGGGAAAGGACAGATTGCCGACCGCGAGCCCTTGAGGTGTCTGGATCCTCACGGCGCTGTCCGTGTAGACGGTCTGCCGCCCAGGCTGGAACTCGATCTGCTGGTCGGAAAGCAGTATCCGGATGGGAGCCCCATCGGACGCCGGCGGCGCCGATGGCAATGAGACCGGCTTCACCCAGGCGGGAGGCGGGCCGATATTGGGCTTGTCGCCGGCGTAAGCCGTCGACCAAAGGAGCGTCGACACGACGCCCCCAAAGAAAACGTACCGCACGCAGCTCCTCCCCGAACCGGCTACAAGCGCGACAGTAGCGTTGTTCAGATCGCCCGAGCAATGCGCGGGCGTTTCCGCCGAGCCCCGCGGCGGTGGTCAGCGTGCGCCGCGATACGGAACGGGCGGGACCGGCAGCGGCGGACCAGAGGTCGCATGGCAAAGGCCGGGATCGTTGGCTTACACCTTGCGGGCAAACGCGTCCAGACCCGCTGCGCGACGGTCGGGCGCAAGGTCGACGGCGCCTTGGGCGATCTGCCGACCGCCTTCGTAAACGGTCACGGTGACCCTCCGGGCATGGGCGAATCCGGCTATCAGGTCGGGGTTGCGGCGAGCATCGAAGTCGTCATAAAGACCGGGGACCGCCTTCCCGAAGCCAGTCCCGAGCGGCTGGGCTGGGGCTCATATCCGAAAATGTAGGATGCCCGCCCCGGGTGGGCGCATCGGATGAACCTCCCCCGTACATCAGGCTGAGATTGAGCCGGCCGCCCTGAGCGGAGAACCATTCGACGCCCGGCCTCCGCGCCCCGCCCGGCCCGGCGACGCTCTGGAAGAGGAACCGACCGCCTCCGGGGAGATGCTCGAACAGCTCGCAATCCGTCCAGGCCTAGCGCGAAGGCGCCTGCGCAGCGGTCGGGCGCTCGAAGAGAATGGCAGCACTCGCCAAAGCGATGGCCACAACGACGAAAGCTCGCCTCGGCACGGGACCCTCCGGAGTTGCTTTCTCGCAAACTCGACTTTACTCCCACCTAGCGAGCGTGACCGTTCCGCGCGCTTGCAACGGATCGATAGCCCGCCTTCGCGCCATACGATCTGGCTCCCGGCATTGGCCGGGATGAGCGGGGAAATCAGACCAGCCGGCTCTGCTCCATCGCCGCTGCGATGAAGCTGCGGAACAGGGGATGGGGGGCGAAGGGGCGCGACTTCAATTCCGGGTGGAACTGCACGCCGACGAACCAGGGATGGTCGTCGCGATCGACGATCTCGGGCAGCACCCCGTCGGGCGACAGGCCGGAGAACTTCAGGCCGGCGCCCTCGATGGCCTCGCGATAGCCGATGTTGACCTCGTAGCGGTGGCGGTGGCGCTCGGAGATGTCGTTCGAGCCGTAGATCTCGCGAACCTTGGAGCCGGCCTGCAGCACCGCCTCGTAGGCGCCCAGCCGCATGGTGCCGCCGAGGTTGTCGCCCATCCCGCGCATCTCGCGCTGGTTGCCGCGGGTCCACTCGGTCATCAGGCCGACCACCGGCTCCTTGGTCTCGCCGAACTCGGTGGACGAGGCGCACTTGATGCCGGCCACGTTCCGCGCCGCCTCGATCACCGCCATCTGCATGCCGAAGCAGATGCCGAAATAGGGGATCTTGTGCTCGCGGGCGAACTGCACCGCCCGGATCTTGCCCTCGGCCCCGCGCTCGCCGAAGCCGCCCGGCACCAGGATGGCGTGCACCCCGCCCAGGCGCACCTCGGCCAGGTTGGGATCGCCCTCGAAGGTCTCGCTCTCGACCCAGTCGAGGTTGACCTTGACGTTGTTGGCCACGCCGCCGTGGGCCAGGGCCTCGATCAGCGACTTGTAGGCGTCCTTGAGCACCGTGTACTTGCCGACCACGGCGATGGTGACTTCGCCGTCGGGGTTGGTCACCCGCCCGGCGATGCGCTGCCAGGGCGTGAGGTCGGGGGCCGGCGCGTCCTCGATGCCGAAGGCGTCCAGCACCTCCTTGTCGAGGCCCTGCTCGTGGTAGTCGAGCGGCACGGCGTAGATGTTGGCGCTGTCCATCGCCTGAATCACGGCGGTCTCGCGCACATTGCAGAACAGGCCGATCTTGCGCCGCTCGTCGGGCGGGATCGGCTGCTCGCAGCGGCACAGCAGGATGTCCGGCTGGATGCCGATCGAGCGCAGCTCCTTGACCGAGTGCTGGGTCGGCTTGGTCTTCATCTCGCCGGCCGTCTTGATGAACGGCAGCAGGGTGAGGTGCACATAGACCGCGTGGCGGCGCGGCAGATCGTTGCCCAGCTGGCGGATGGCCTCGAAGAACGGCAGGCCTTCGATGTCGCCCACCGTGCCGCCGATCTCCACCAGCACGAAGTCGGCGTCGCCGGCGTCGCTGAGGACGAATTGCTTGATCTCGTTGGTGACGTGGGGGATCACCTGCACGGTGGCGCCCAGGTAGTCGCCGCGACGCTCCTTCTCCAGGATGGTCTTGTAGATCTGGCCGGTGGTGATGTTGTCGCCCTTGGTGGCCGACACGCCGGTGAAGCGCTCGTAGTGGCCGAGGTCGAGGTCGGTCTCGGCCCCGTCGTCGGTGACGAACACCTCGCCGTGCTGGTACGGGCTCATCGTGCCCGGATCGACATTCAGATAGGGGTCGAGCTTACGCAGGCGGACCTTGTAGCCGCGAGCCTGCAGCAACGCGCCAAGCGCTGCGGCGGCGATGCCTTTCCCGAGGGAGGAGACGACGCCGCCGGTGATGAAGATGTACCGGGCCATGGGGGCTCAGATTAGCCCTGATTCGCGGGAGGCCTTCAGGCCCGGCGGTCTCTTCATGTGGATGAACGCTACTTCTTGTCGGGCGCCGGGGCCGTGGGTTGGGCGGGAGCGGGTTGAGCGGGCGCGACCTTGGACTGGACGGTCGGCGCCGCCAGGATCGACAGGCCGTTGTCCGATCCGTTCTGGGCCGGGGCCTGGGTCTGGCTCTGCGGCGCGGGCGCCTGCAGCGGGGCCGGGGCCGGCGCGGCCGGGGTGGACGGCGTCGGCAGGGTCGGCGGCTTCTTGGCCGGCGTGGTCAGGTCGAGGCTGTTGACGTTGATGTGGTCGACCAGCGAACCCACCCCGCCGTGCAGCTTACCGGTGAGCACGGTGAGCGTGATGCTCAGGAAGAAGAAGACGAAGGCCAGAATCCAGGTGGTCCGGGTCAAGAGGTCGCCGGCGCCGCGGGCGGTCATGAAGCCCGACGGGCTGCCGCCGCCCATGCCGAGCGCGCCGCCTTCAGAACGCTGAAGCAGCACGACGGCGATCAGCGCCACGCACACGAAGACGTTGACGACCAGGATGATGTTGACCAGGAGCTGCAAGGCGACTTCCGCGGCTGACCGAAAAGCATTTAGGCACCCGTGGGCGCCGATCAAGCGGGCTCCTCTAGCACCAAGGGTCTGGGATGCAAAGGGTCGTGACGCCGCCCTGGGCCCGGGTCCGCCTCAGCGCGCCATCAGCACCTGGACCAGCGGCGGCAGCTTGGCATGATCCGGCCCCCCGGGCGCCAGGAGCGGACCGATCAGCGACATGGCCACGAACATCACGGCGATCAGGATCGCGGCCACCGCCAAGTGGCCGGCCTGCCCGCCTCCAGGACCCGCGTCCTTGAACATGGCGGCCTCCGGCTGGCCGGGCCATTCCCGGCCAACGGCTCAGTCTACCACCCTTTCGGGCCGGCCGCAGGCGCGGGGTTTCAGTCCTCGGCGCGGATGATGGCCAGGAAGTCGTCGGCCTTGAGCGAGGCGCCGCCGACCAGGGCGCCGCCGACCTCGCGCACCTTCAGGATTTCCGCGGCATTGGCGGGCTTCACCGAGCCGCCATAGAGGATCGGCGCGCCCGCGCCGGCCTCGCCCAGAGCATCGACCAGGGCTTGGCGCAGCGCCACGTGGGCCTCCTCGATCTGCGCGATCGTCGGGGTCAGGCCCGTACCGATGGCCCAGACGGGTTCATAGGCCACCGCGAAGGCCGATCCGGCCAATTCGGGCGGCACGGAGGCCTTCACCTGGCCGCAGATCACCTCCAGCGTGCGGCCGGCCTGGCGCTCGTCCAGGGTCTCGCCGACGCAGATGATCGGCTCCAGCCCCGCGCGCAAGGCCGCCTTGGCCTTGGCCGCGGCCAGGGCGTCGGTCTCGCCATGGGCCGAGCGGCGTTCGGAATGGGCGAGGATCACCATGCGGGCGCCGGCGTCGGCCAGCATCTCGGCGCTGACGTCGCCGGTGAAGGCGCCCTGCGCCTCGGCATGGGCGTCCTGGCCGCCGACGATCACGTGCGATCCCTGCACCGCATGGGCCAGGCGCTCGATCAGGGTGGCGGGGCCGCAGATCGCCACCCGGGCGCGGGCGGGACGCTCGTGCAGGGCGGCGGCCACCTTGCGCGCCTCTTCCACGGCGGTTCCCAGACCGTACATCTTCCAGTTGCCGGCGATCAGGGGACGGGGCGCGGTCATCGAATCTCCGACGTCGTATGGTCATGCGGCGGCCCGGTCCCGGCCGCGATTCAGCCGCCGTGCTAGGGCAATCGAAGGACACTGTCACCTGGGCCATGACGGAACCCGGCCTTGCAGCGAGGCGGAGCGGTCTACTATACCCGCCAGACACCGCTCCCCCGGGGCGGCCACATCGCTTCAGCAGACAGACCGGCGACACGGCCAGCGCCACACGATAAGACTGAGCCACAACAAGACCGGGCCACAACCGCCCGCAGACAGGACTCCGCCTTCATGCTTTCGTTCTTCCGCAACATGGCGAAGTCCAAGATCGTCTGGATCGTGCTGTTCGTGCCGGTCGGCGCGGGCCTGTTGACGATCGGCAACGTGCGCCAGGACCTGTCGGGCCTGTTCTCGCCCAAGGACGCGGTGATCCAGGCAGGCTCGCGCGTCTATACGAGCGACGACTTCAAGAAGGCCTTCGACAACTATCGCCGCCAGGCGACCCAGCAGGGCCAGCAGTTCAGCCCCGACGATGCGGTGGCCTCGGGCCTGGACCAGCAGATGCTGACCGCCCTGTCGCAACAGGAATCCTTCTCCGCCGAGCTGGCCAAGCTCGGCCTCGCCCCCTCGGCCCAGCAGGTGTTCGACGAGGCGATCGCCAAGGAGAAGGCCTTCCAGGACCCGGTGACGGGCAAGTTCGACAAGCGCACCTACGCCCAGGTGCTGGGCCAGAACCAGCTGACCCCGGCGCAGTACGAGAAGGCCAAGCGCGACGAATTGACCTACAACCAGTTCGGAGCCGCCGCCGCCGCCGGCTTCAAGCCGCCGCGCCTCTACGGCGCCCTGCTCGGCGCCTATGAGTTCGAGACCCACGACCTCAGCCTGTTCGCCCTGAAGCCCGACGTGCTGGGCAAGGAGCCGACCCCGACCGACGACGACCTGAAGAAGCTGCTCAAGGACAACGCCTCTCGCCTGACCGTGCCCGAGACGCGGCAGCTGACGGTGGTGAAGTTCAGCGCCGCCGCCCTGGCCCCCACCATCACCGCCGACCCGGCCGAGGTGAAGAAGCGCTACGACTTCCGCAAGGACAGCCTGTCCCAGCCGGAGAAGCGCTCGATCGTGCAGATCTCGGCCAAGGACGCGGCCCAGGCGTCGGACATCTCGACCAAGCTGAAGTCCGGCCAGGACCCGGCCGCGGTGGCCAAGGCCGAGGGCTTGCAGACGCCCCTGGTCTACACCGACACGCCCAAGACCGGCGTGGCCGACTCCAAGGTCGGCGAAGCGGCCTTCGCCCTGCCCGCCGCCGGCGCGGTCTCCAATCCGATCCAGGGCAACCTGGGCTGGGCCGTGATCAAGGTCACCGCCGTGACCCCCGCCAAGGTGGTCACCTTCGACGACGCCAAGGCCAAGATCGAGGACGAGGTCAAGACCGAGGCGGCCGCGACCAAGGCCTATGACCTGGTGCAGAAGTACCAGGCGGCGCACGACAAGGGCTCCAACCTGACCGAATCGGCCAAGGCGGCGGGCGTGGCTGCCCAGACCTTCGCTCCGGCGACCGCCCAGGGGACCGATGATGACGGCAAGCCGGTCGACGGCCTGACCCCGCGCATCCTCAAGGAAGCCTTCCAGCTGTCCCAGGGCGGCGACACCGACGTGATCCAGGACACCAAGGGCGAGTACTTCGCGGTGCGGGCCGACAAGGTGATCCCGCCGACCCTGCCGTCGCTGGACAAGCTCCGGCCGCAGCTGGTGCGCGCCTTCCTGCAGCGCGAGATGAGCAAGCGCCTGGAAGCCAAGCTCACCGAGCTGGCCGCCCGGGTGAAGAAGGGCGAGAGCCTGGACGCGGTGGCCAAGTCGGTCGGCTCCGACGTCACCCATCTCAGCCTCAACCGCCAGATGGCCGAGCAGAACCGCAACGTGCCGCCCCAGCTGCTGCAGCAGATCCTCACCGCCAAGACCGGCGACGTGGTGATCACCGGCAGCGGCGTGGCCAAGGTCGACGCGGTGAAGCCGCCGCCGGCGGGGATCATCGCCGCCGCCCTGCCCCAGGGCCAGCTGACCTTCGCCCGCGCGATCTTCGAGGAGATCGAGCAGGAGGGCCGCGCCTGGGCCAAGGACCAGATCAAGCCGAAGACCAACCTCGCCCTGGCCCGCCAGGCGATCGGCGCCACGGACAAGGCCACCGGCCCCGCCGCGCCGGCCAGCTCGGCTCCGCCCGCCGGCAAGGCGAAATAGCGGCCCCGCCGTGCTCGAGATCGCCCCGGACTTCGCCGCGTTCAAGGCCGCCTACGACGCCGGCCGGCCCCAGGTCGCACACCTGCGGCTGGTCGACGACCTGGAGACCCCTGTCTCCGCCTATCTGAAGATCGGCCACGGCCGGCCCTACGCCTTCCTGTTCGAATCGGTGGAGGGCGGGGCCTGGCGCGGCCGCTATTCGATCGTGGCCATGAAGCCGGACCTGGTGTGGCGCTGCCGGGCGGACAAGGCCGAGATCAGCGAAGGCGCGGACCTGGCCCAGGGCCTGTTCCGGCCGCAGGCCGGCGGCGCGCTCGATTCCCTGCGCGACCTCGTCGGTCGCTCCCGCATCGACCTGCCCGAGGGCCTGCCGCCCATGGCCGCCGGCCTGTTCGGCGCCATCGGCTACGACATGGTGCGCTTGGTCGAGCCCCTGCCCCACGTCAACCCAGACCCATTGAACCTGCCGGACTCGGTGATGACCCGCCCGTCGATCGTGGCCGTGTTCGATTCGATCGGCCAGGAGATCGTGCTGATCACCCCCGTCCGCGCGCACAAGGGGATGGACGCCAAGGGGGCCTATGCCGCCGCCCAGATGCGGCTGGAGGACACCGTCGACGACCTGCGCCGGACCCTGGCGCCCGCCCGCGAGCGCAAGAAGACGCCGCAGGAACCGCTGACCTCTCCGGTCACCCGCGCCGACTATGCGCAGATCGTCGAGAAGGCCAAGGACTACATCCGCGCCGGCGACATCTTCCAGGTGGTGCCGAGCCACCGCTTCAGCGCCCCGTTCAAGCTCGACCCATTCTCATTTTATCGAGCCCTGAGAAGGCTCAACCCATCGCCGTTCATGTATTACCTGAACTTCGGCGACTTCCAGCTGGCCGGCTCCAGCCCCGAGATCCTGGTGCGCCTGCGCGACGGCAAGATCACCATCCGCCCGATCGCCGGCACCCGCCCCCGCGGCAAGACCCCCGACGAAGACGCGGCGATGGAGAAGGAACTGCTGGCCGATCCCAAGGAGCGCGCCGAGCACCTGATGCTGCTCGACCTCGGCCGCAACGACGTGGGCCGGGTGGCCATGCTCAACCAGGAGGGCCGCAACGCGCCGGCCGAGCCGCAGCGCGGTCCGCACGTGCGCGTCACCGAGAGCTTCGTGATCGAGCGCTACAGCCACGTCATGCACATCGTCTCCAACGTCGAGGGCGACGCGCCCGAGGGCCTGGACCCGGTCGACGTGATGATGGCCGCCCTGCCCGCCGGCACCCTGTCCGGAGCGCCCAAGGTGCGCGCCATGCAGATCATCGACGAGCTGGAGACGGTGAAGCGCGGCATCGGCTACGGCGGCGCGGCCGGCTACATCTCCTCCGAGGGCGAGGTCGATACCTGCATCATCCTGCGCACCGCCCTGTTCAAGGACGGGATGATCTACGCCCAGGCGGGCGGCGGGGTGGTGGCCGACTCCAACCCTGACGCGGAGTACGAAGAGACCCTGCACAAGTCCGGGGCCCAGCGGCGGGCCGCCGAAGAGGCTTGGCGTTTCGCTTAGAGGACCCCGGAGACCGCGGGCGCTCAGCCCTCAGCTCTGGTCCATCCCATCGCGCGTCGCCGCGTCGGCCGGCCGAAGCCGGGCCTCGGCCCGCAAGCGGCCGGCGCGCTCCTTGAGGCGCACCTTGTCGGCGCCGTAGCTGACGAGACTGGCAAGTTGCTCCAACTCGTAGGCGCGAGTCAGTAGATCTCTGGCAGTGAGCAGGCCTTGGCTGGACATGGCGGGCATTTCATTCGGGCTCAAACAATGCCCAGGTTAAAGGAGCTGGCCGGAACCCTTGTTCCGATGGCCGACGACGCCGAACCGGCGCTGTGATGCTGAGGCAACACTGTCGGCCCCTGGGTCCGGTCTAGGCTGCGGCCGCTTCCAGCGCCTCGCGCACCTTGGCTGCGAGCTGATCGACGGTGAACGGCTTGGCCATGAAGTTCACCCCCGGGTCGAGCATGCCGTTGTGCACCACCGCGTTGCGGGTGAAGCCGGTCATGTAGAGCACAGGCAGACCGGGCTTGAGCTTGAGCACCTGTTCGGCGAGCTGCCGGCCGTTGAGGTCGGGCATGACCACATCGGTCAGCAAAAGGTCGATATCGGGCTCCCGCTGGATCACCGCCAGGGCCGCCGTCCCGCCCTCGGCCGGGACCACCGCGTAGCCGAGCTCGCGCAGGGCCTCCTCGGCGAAGGCGCGCACGCGGTCGTCGTCCTCCACAAGCAGCACCTTGCGACGGTCGCCGGACCTGGTCGCCGGCAGAATCTTGGGCGGCTCGGCGGCGACCTCGACGGCGAACAGGCGTGGCAGGTAGATCTTCACCGTGGTGCCCTGGGTAGGCTCGGAATAGATCTTCAGGTGGCCGCCGCTCTGCTTGACGAAGCCATAGACCTGGCTGAGGCCCAGGCCCGTGCCCTTGCCCACGGGCTTGGTGGTGAAGAACGGCTCGAGCGCCCGCTCGATGATCTCCCGCGTCATGCCGCAGCCGGTGTCAGTGACGGCGATCATCACATATTGGCCGGGCTTGGCGCTTTCGGCCGCCGCATAGTCGGAGTCGAGGTAGGCGTTGGCCGTCTCGATGGTCAGGCGACCGCCCTCGGGCATCGCGTCGCGGGCGTTGACCGCCAGGTTGACCACGGCGCTCTCGAGCTGGATGGGGTCGGTCAGGGTGCGCCACAGCCCCGCCCCCAGCACCGTCTCCACCGTGATCGTCTCGCCCAGGGTGCGGGCGAGCAGGTCGGACATGCCCGAGACCAGGCGGTTGGGCTCGATCGACTCGGGCTGCAGGGGTTGCTGGCGCGAGAAGGCCAGGAGGCGGCCGGTCAGGGTGGCGGCGCGGTTGGCGCCTTCGAGGGCCGACTCGACGAAGGCGGGAATCCGCGCGTCGTTGGCCCTACCGTCGCTCTTGGCCATCCGGCGCTGGATCATGTTGAGGTTGCCGATCACCACCGCCAGCATGTTGTTGAAGTCGTGGGCGATGCCGCCGGTCAGCTGGCCCACCGCCTCCATCTTCTGCATCTGCCGCACCTGGTTCTCGGCCGCGGCCCGGCTGGCCATCTGCGACAACAGCTCGGCGTTGATCACCGACAGTTCCTGGTAGGCGCCCTCCAGTTCCTTTCCCGCGCGGCGCGCCTGCTCCACCCACAGGCCGGCGAATCCCATCGTCAGCAGGCCCGCGCCGGCCACGGCCACCAACAGGGCGAGGTTCAACCACTCGGCCTCGCGCGTGCGCTGGGCCAGCAGCTCGTCCTCGATGGTGCGCATCTGGCTCAGGCCCTTCACCACCTCCTGCGACCGGGTCCCCGAAGGGCCGTCCTTGATGGTGGCGAAGGAGGCGGCTTCGGCGCCGGCCTTGCGCAGGGCGACCGCCCCGTCCAGCTCGGCCAGCTTGCGCTGGACCGCGGTGCGCAGGGTGACGATCGCCGCCTTCTGCCGGTCGTTGTCGGCCGTCAGGGCCCCGAGCTCCGCCAGCTCGGCCGGAAGATTGATCCGCTCGCTGTCATAGACCTTGCGGTAGGGTTCGGCGCCGGTGATCAGGTAGCCGCGCTGGAAGGCTTCGGCCCGGTTGACGGCGTTGCCCAGATCGCTGAGCGCGGCCTGAACCTCGAGGGTGTGGCGCACCCACGCCTCGCGATCCTTCTGCAACTGGGACAAGAGGGCGATGACGGCGGCGATGATCGCCACCATCGCCCCGAACAGGATCGGGAGCCGCGCCCGGCCGACGGCCTTGGGCAGATTGGAATCGGCTGCCTTCACACCACCTCCGCCCGGTGACTCAACGTATGGGCGACCAAACCCTGTTTAGGTTGTTTCCCCGCGACGCGCCATGGCGCCGAAAGCTCATGGATATGAATTATTTGACCCCTGCCTTCGCCGCCGGGGTCGTGCTGAGCGGCGGGGCCAGAACCGCGGCCGCCGCGAACACCAGGGCGCACAGGGCGAAGAAGGCCGCCGCGCCCAGCGCCGCCCAGTGCAGGTCCCGCTGGCCCGGGGCGCGCAGCTTGTCACGGGCCTGGGCCAGCAGGCCGCCGTCGTGCTCGGGCCGTGGTTGGTCGATGGGCATTGGGAAAGGGTAGCGCCGATCCTACATGCGGCCCAGAGCAGGATGCGGTCGGGCTGGCCCGACCGCTGAATCATGCTCTGGAATCCCCGCTTTGGGGCGCGTCCAGGCGGCGAAACCGCTTACACTTTCGCCTGACGCGCTCTAGAAGCCAAGGCGAAAGGCGCGCCGCATGATCCTGGTCATCGATAACTACGACAGCTTCACCTACAACCTCGTGCATTACCTGAACGAGCTGGGCGCCGAGACGAAGGTGTGGCGCAACGACGCCCTGACCGCCGAGCAGGCCCTGGCGCTGAAGCCGCAGGCGGTGCTGCTGTCGCCCGGTCCCTGCACGCCGGACGAGGCGGGCGTGTGCCTGGACCTGCTGGGCCAGGCGCCGCGCGACCTGCCGATCCTGGGCGTGTGCCTGGGCCACCAGGCCATGGGCCAGGCCGAGGGCGGCAAGGTGATCCGCGCCAAGACCCTGATGCACGGCAAGACCGACGCCATCCACCACAACGGCGCCGGCATCTTCAAGGACATCCCCTCGCCGTTCACCGCCACCCGCTACCACAGCCTGGCGATCGACCGGTCGAGCCTGCCCGACACGCTGGAGGTCACTGCCTGGACCGACGACGGCGAGATCATGGGCGTGCAGCACAAGGACCGGCCGATGTACGGGGTGCAGTTCCACCCCGAATCCATCGCCACCCAGTACGGGCACGAGATGCTGGCCAACTTCCTGGACCTGGCGGGCGTGGACCGCTCGTCCGCCGCCGCCTAGCGCGGGACACCGGATGTCCGACGCCTTCAAGCCCCTGCTCGGCAAGCTGGCCGACGGCGCGACCCTGACCGAGGGCGACGCCGAGGTGTTCTTCGCCGCCTGCCTGCGCGGCGAGCCGTCCCCGGCCCAGATCGCCGCGGCGGTGACGGCCATGCGCCTGCGCGGCGAGACCGTGGGCGAGATCACCGCCTCGGCCCGGGCCATGCGCGCGGCGGCCATGACGCTCGAGCACCCCTACGAGGTGATCGACACCTGCGGCACCGGCGGCGACGGCCTGCATACCCTCAACGTCTCCACCGCCTCGGCCCTGGTGGTCGCCGGCGCAGGCGTGAAGGTGGCCAAGCACGGCAACCGCGCCATCTCCTCGCGCACCGGCGCGGCCGACGTGCTCACCGAGCTCGGCGTCAACATCGCCGCCAGCCTTGAGCAGTCGCGCCGGGCGCTGGACGAGGCGGGGATCTGCTTCCTGTTCGCCCCGGCCCATCACGGCGCCATGCGCCACGTGACGCCGATCCGCCAGCAGCTCGGCTTCCGCACCATCTTCAACCTGCTCGGTCCCCTGTCCAATCCGGCCGGAGCGCAACGGCAGGTGCTGGGCGTCTACGACCTGCGCTGGGTCGAGCCCCTGGCCCGGGTGCTGGGCGCGCTGGGCTCCACGCGCGCCTGGGTGGTGCACGGCCAGGGCCTGGACGAACTGACCACCACCGGCTCGACCGAGGTCGCCGAGTGGCGCGAGGGCGGGGTGCGCCTGTTCAAGATCAGCCCGGAAGCAGTCGGCCTGCCCAAGGCCAGCCTGTCCGACATCGTCGGCGGCGACCCGGCCTTCAACGCCCAGGCGATCCGCGACCTGCTGGCCGGCAAGACCGGCGCCTACCGTGACATCGTCCTGCTCAACGCCGCCGCCGCCCTGCTGGTGGCCGAGCGGGTCGAGACCCTGCGCGAGGGGGCTCAGCTGGCGGCCCAGGCGATCGACGACGGCCGCGCCCAGGCCGCCCTGGACGCGCTCGCCGCCGCCTCCCACTCGCAAGCCACGCCCGCCAAAAGTGTTGGAGCATGAGCGACATCCTCGACAAGATCGCCGCCTACAAACGGGTGGAGGTCGCCGAGCGCAAGACTGCGCGGTCCTGGACCGAGGTCGAGGAAGCGGCCATGTCCGCCTCCCCGCCCCGCGGCTTCCGCCGCGCCCTGGAGCGGGCCCACGCGCCCGGCCGCCTGGCCCTGATCGCCGAGATCAAGAAGGCCAGCCCGTCCAAGGGGCTGATCCGCGCCGATTTCGACCCGCCGGCCCTCGCCCGCGCCTATGCCCATGGCGGCGCGGCCTGCCTGTCGGTGCTGACCGACGCGCCGAGCTTCCAGGGCCACGACCACTACCTGGCCGCCGCGCGCGAGGCGGTCGCCCTGCCCTGCATCCGCAAGGACTTCCTGGTCGACCCCTGGCAGGTGGCCGAATCGCGGGCGCTGGGGGACGACTGCATCCTGGTGATTCTGGCGATGGTCGACGATTCGCTGGCCGGCGAGCTCATGGCCGAGGCCCGCCGATTCGGCATGGACGCCCTGGTCGAAACCCACGACGAAGCCGAAATGACCCGCGCGGCGACGCTCGGCGCGACCCTGGTGGGCGTCAACAACCGCTCGCTTCGCACCTTCGAGGTCGATCTGGCCAACACCGAGCGCCTGGCCAAGCAAGCCCCTGAAAACGCCCTGCTGGTCACGGAAAGCGGCATCTTCACCCCCGCCGACGTCTCCCGCCTGGAGCGTTCAGGGGCCAAGGCCATGCTGGTGGGCGAAAGCCTGATGCGGCAGGCCGATGTCGCGGCCGCCACCCGCACCCTGCTCGCCTGAGCAAACGCCGCTCTTCGGGTAACTTGACATTAACGAAGAACACCTAGAGAACATTCTCATCTGTTGATGGTTTGTTCCTCAGGGATTCTCGTCACATGCTCACGCGCAAACAGCACGAACTTCTGATGTTCATCCATGAACGGATCAAGGAGACCGGCGTCTCCCCTTCGTTCGACGAGATGAAGGAAGCGCTCGACCTGGCCTCCAAGTCCGGCATCCACCGGCTGATCACCGCGCTCGAGGAGCGCGGGTTCCTCCGCCGCCTGCCGCACCGGGCGCGGGCGCTGGAGGTGGTCAAGATGCCCCAGCAGGCCACGGCCTCCTCGCCGCCCAAGGGCCGGGCCCCGTTCCGGCCGCAGGTGGTCGAGGGCGTGCGCATCCCCGACGGCCAGGCCACGACCGCCGACGTGCGCGAACTGCCGATCCTCGGCCGCATCGCCGCCGGCACGCCGATCGAGGCGATCCAGCACGA
Source organism: Caulobacteraceae bacterium (assembly GCA_036500495.1). Taxonomy (GTDB): domain Bacteria; phylum Pseudomonadota; class Alphaproteobacteria; order Caulobacterales; family Caulobacteraceae; genus BOG-938. The sequence goes on along the minus strand of DASYBX010000110.1, from coordinate 5,367 downwards.
GCGCGACCGCCTGCCGGTGCCCGAAGCCATGCTCGGCGCCGGCGAGCACTTCATCCTGGAGATCCAGGGGGATTCGATGATCAACGCCGGCATCCTCGACGGCGACCATGTGATCATCAAGCGAACCGACAGCGCCCACTCCGGCGAGATCGTGGTGGCCCTGGTCAAGGGCGAGGAAGCCACGCTGAAGCGCCTGCGCAAGAAGGGCGCCTCGATCGCGCTGGAAGCCGCCAACCCCGCCTACGAGACCCGCATCTTCGGGCCTGACCAGGTCCAGGTGCAGGGCCGGCTGGTCGGGCTGATCCGCCGCTACCACTAGCCGCAGGGATTAATAGCGCCGGCATCATTGCGTCACAAAGCTCGGGTCTCTTAACGTGTGAGTCGAAGAGGGACCCGATGCTTGCTGCGGTGATCGCGATCAGCCTGTTCGGAGCCCCCAAGCCCATGCCCTGCCCTTCGAGGGTCATGGTCCAGTGCCAGGACACCCGCGCGTTGAGGGCCAACCCCGGCTTCGAGGCCGCCTTGCACGACTTCCTCGGCGCCTCGCACGAGCGCCTGCTGCACGGCGACCGCCCGCTCTACGATCAGGTGATGGAGCTCATGGCCCGTCCCGACGGCCATGCCGCGCCCCGGGTGGGCGACGACATGCGCCTCTACGCCGGCTGCCGCAAAATGGCCTGCCCGGAAAAGGCGGCGGTGATCGTCGGCCAGTTCGGCATCATGGCGGTGGGCCTGATCGACTACACCCACGGCGACCCCGCGCTGGAGGTGATCGTCCGCCGCGCCGACAGCAGCGAGCGGGCTTCCGAGCAGGCCTTGCGCGTCTGGGCGGAGAGCGTGGTGTCGACCCAGGCCGATCACGATCATGCCAACACCAGCCTGCACGACACCCGGGTGCGGGCGCTGGACGAAGAAGCCTCGGCTGGGCCGCCGGTCGAGAAGCACGGCCTGCGCAGCCTGCTCACCCTTCCTCGCCTGTAGAGGGCTCGTCGACAGACGGGCCCAAGGTCCAGGGGCGCACGCCGCGCTCGGTGGCCGCCCAGCGCAGCCGCCAGGCTTGGCCCTGGCGCCACAGTTCCACCGACCCGCCGCGATCGAAGTCCTCCTGCGTGAACACCGTGGCCGACGGGCAGGCCTGGCCGGGCCCCATCGGCGAACGCAGCACCAGCACCTCGGCCGAGGCGCAAAGCCGGGCGAAGGCCGGCGCCTTGGGCGGTTGGCGGCCGGCCCAGAGCGCCAGGCGCACCGGCGCGGCCGGAGTCGGCGTGCAACTGCGCCGGTCGCAGTCGTAGAAGCGGTCGTGCGCGGGATCGGCGCCCATGGGCGGCTCGAACCCCCAGCGGCGCATCCACAACTGGGTGGCGAACTGGCCGGCGCCGGGCCTCAGCGCCACGGGATGGCCGGCGGCGAGGATGGCGGCATTGGCCGCGCCCGGGGCGATCCAGGCGTCGGGCGCGGGCGGCCTCGGCCACAGGCTCACCGCCAGGGCCAGGGGCAGGCCGATCACGCGCAGGGGGCCGCGCCACAGGCACAGCCAGAGGATGCCGACGAAGGCGATGGCCAGGGCGACGTTGGGCGCCGAGGGCACGGTGACCATGGCCCCGGGCGCATTGGCGGCGGCGTGGGCGAGCGCCAGCATCCGGTCTATGCCCCAGCCCGCCACGGCCAGGAGCCAGCCTCCCGCGCCGAAGGCCTGGAGGACCGCCCCCAGCGCCAGGGCCGGCATGATCACCAGGGACGAGAGGGGTTCGAGCAGGAGATTGGCGGGCAGGCCATAGATCGACACCCGGTTGAAGTGCTGGATGGCGAACGGCGCGGTGGCGAGGCCGGCGACCAGGCCCACGGCCACGCCCACCACCAGCCAGTCCTTGGCCTTCTGCAGGACGCGCAGGGCCCAAGGCGTGTTGATCGCCGGGCGCGGATGGGGCCAGACCTCGGCCAGGGCGACCAGGGCCGCGGTGGCGGCGTAGGACATCTGGAAGCCCGGCTCGACCACCGCCTCGGGCTGGATCAGGAGCACGATGAGGGCCGACAGGCCGAGGCCCCTGAGGCTGATCGCCCGGCGGTCGAGCAGGATGGCCCCGAAGGCGACCGAAGCGGTGACGGCCGAGCGCTGGGCCGGCGGCGGCCAGCCGGACACCACCAGATAGAGCAGCACCGAGGCCAGGCCCGCCGCAGCGGCCCACTTCTTGCCGTTCACGCGCAGGGCGAGCCACGGCCAGCAGGCGATCAGCAGGCGCACGGTGAAGAACACGAAGCCGCCGACGATGGCCATGTGCACGCCGGAGATCGACAGGATGTGGGAGATGCCGGCGCTGCGCATCTCGTTGGTGGCGTCCTGGGCGATGGAATAGTCGTGCCCGGTGATCATGGCCGCCGCGATGCCGCCGGCCGGCTGGCCCATGGCGTCGATGATCTTGCGCGTCAGGCCCCAGCGGAAGCGGTTGATGTCGAGCTGCAGGCCGAGCCGCCAGGGCGGCGGCGGCAGGTCGGTGACCGTCGGAGGCTTGAGGGCCAGGCCCGAACCGCCGATCCCGGCGAAATAGGCGCTGCGGGCGAAGTCGAAGGCGCCCGGAGCGGCCGGCGCGGGCGGCGGGTTGAGCAGAGCCGTGAAGCGCACCGGCGTCCCGGGCCCGAGCACGGCATCCTCCTTGACCGTGACCCGCACCCGCTTGGGCAGCCGCGAGGCCGGCAGGCCGCGGATGTAGGTCGGGGCGATCAGCAGCCTGGGTCCCGTGGTCCCACGGCTGGCCACGTCGACCACCCAGCCTTCGACCGCAACGCCCGCCAGCGGCGGAGAGATGGGCCCGGCCAGGTCGATGGTCTGCACCTTGCCGGCCAGCACGCCCGAGGCGGCGAAGGCGAGGAGCAATGTCACGCCGCCGGCGAAGGGCGCCCCGCCCCAGCGCCTGAGGGCCAACGCGGCGAGCCACAAAGCCGAGGCGGCCGCCACCAGCGGCCATAGCGCCGGTTCCCGCCTCAGGCCGAAATAGAGACCGCAGCCGCAGCCGAACGCCACCGGGGTCCACAGCGCCCAACGGTCCACCTGCAGGGCAAGCTGAGCCGAAATCCAGGCCGCAAGGGCGCGCCCACTAGGCCCCCGCGAGCGGCGCGTGCTAAGAGGCGCCGCCCCAGTCCACGGAATATCGATGTCCGAGCGCCCTTCCGTCGTCACCCGGTTCGCCCCCTCGCCCACAGGTTCCCTGCACATAGGGGGCGCCCGCACGGCGTTGTTCAACTTCCTTTATGCGCGCCACACCGGCGGAAGCTTCCTGCTGCGCGTCGAGGACACCGACCGCGAGCGCTCCACCCCCGATGCGGTGAAGGCGATCTTCGACGGCTTGAACTGGCTGGGCCTCACCTCCGACGCCGAGCCGGTGTTCCAGTTCTCGCGCGTGGACCGCCACCGCGAGGCGGTGCAGCAGATGTTCGACAAGGGCCGCGCCTACCGCTGCTTCATGACCGTGGAGGAGCTCGAGGTCGAGCGCGAGAAGGCCCGCGCCGAGGGCCGCGCGATCCGCTCGGTCTGGCGCGACCGCGACCCGGCGGAAGGCGGAAACAAGCCGTTCGTGGTGCGCTTCAAAGGGCCGCTGGAGGGCGAGACGGTGGTGGACGACCTGGTCAAGGGCCCTGTGCGCTTCCACAACAAGGAGCTCGACGACCTCGTTCTGCTGCGCTCGGACGGCACGCCCACCTACAACCTTGCCGTGGTGGTGGACGACCACGACATGGGGGTGACGCACATCATCCGCGGCGACGACCACCTGAACAACGCCGCCCGCCAGAGCCTGCTCTACCAGGCGCTGGACTTCCCCCTGCCCGCCTTCGGCCACATCCCCCTGATCCACGGGCCGGACGGGGCCAAGCTCTCCAAGCGTCACGGGGCCCAGGCGGTGGCCGAGTTCGCCGACATGGGCTACCTGCCCGAGGCCATGCGCAACTACCTGGCGCGGCTCGGCTGGGGCCACGGCGACGACGAGATCTTCTCCGACGCCCAGGCCGTGGCGTGGTTCGACGTAGCCGACGTGGTCAAGGCGCCCGCGCGACTCGACTGGGCCAAGCTCAACCACATCAACAACCACTACCTGCGCCTGGCCGACGACGCGCGCCTGGCCGAGCTGACGCTGAAGGTCCACCGCAGCCGCGAGGTCCATCTGCCCGCCGACGCCGTCGAGCGGCTGGTGGCGATCATTCCCCTGGTCAAGGAAGGGGCCAAGACCATTCCCGAGCTGGCCGACCTGACGATATTCGCCCTGAAGCACCGGCCCCTCGCGCTCGACGCGAAAACTCAACAAGTTTTGAGCGACCCGGAGACCCACGGCCGCATGGTTCGTCTGGCGGAGGCCTTGACCGGAGCCGACATCTGGAATCCGCCGGCCCTCGAGGCCTTTTTGAAGGAATTCGCCGCTCAGGAAGGCGTGGGGCTGGGCAAAATCGGTCCGGGACTGCGCGGAATCCTGAGCGGTGGCGCGGCCGCACCCGACCTCGCCAGCTGCCTGACGGCCCTTGGACGCGACGAGTCGCTTGGCCGACTGAAGGATGCGCTTTTCAAGGCGTGACAGACGCTATAACGCATTGCAGCATAAGATGCCGCAGCGCGTTCCGCACGAAGGCTTCCCAGGAGTAAGGGATCAGGGGAATGGACAAGATGACCGACACGGGTTCCGCCACCTTGCAGTTCGGCGAAAAGTCGCTGCAGCTCCCCGTTCTGAAGGGAACTGTCGGGCCCGACGTCATCGACGTGCGTAAGCTCTACGCCGACGGCGACGTGTTCACCTTCGACCCCGGCTTCACCTCGACCGCCAGCTGCCAGAGCGGCCTGACCTTCATCGACGGCGACGCCGGCGTGCTGCTGCACCGGGGTTATCCGATCGACCAGTTGGCCGAACAGTCGAGCTTCCTCGAGGTCTGCTATCTGCTGCTGAACGGCGAGCTGCCCAACGCCGCGCAGTTCGCCGAGTTCGAGAAGAACATCACGCATCACACGATGCTGCACGACCAGTTCGATCGCTTCTTCCAGGGCTTCCGCCGCGACGCCCACCCGATGGCGGTGATGACCGGCGCCGTGGGCGCCTTGTCGGCCTTCTACCACGACAGCCTCGACACCTCGGACCCGCAGCAGCGGATGATCTCGGCCCACCGCCTGATCGCCAAGATCCCGACCATCGCCGCCCGGGCCTACAAGTACTTCATCGGCCAGTCGTTCATCTCGCCGCGCAACGAGCTGGGCTACGCCGAGAACTTCCTGCGCATGTGCTTCGCCGTGCAGGCCGAGGACTGGAAACCCAATCCGGTCCTGTCCAAGGCGATGGACCGCATCTTCATCCTGCACGCCGACCACGAGCAGAACGCCTCGACCTCGACCGT
>DASYBX010000109.1:0-22349 GCA_036500495.1 Caulobacteraceae bacterium | reverse complement strand
CCTGACGGAGACCCACGATGGTCAAGAAGCTCCTCGTGCTGCTGGCGGCCAGCGCCCTGGTTTCCCTCGTCAGCTTCACCGTGCTGAACATGATGGGCGGGTTCAAATCCCTGGGCGACGGAGGCCCGTGGAATCTCGGGTCCTGGGGCGAGTGGCATGACAACCGCGACGCGGGGCCGGAGACCACCCGCGACCTGGCCTACGCCGGCAGCCCGCGGCTGGATATCTACTATCCGTCCGAGATCACCTACACCCAGGGCGACCAGCCCCGGTTCACCGTGACCGGACCGAAGGCCCTGCTCGACCAGCTGCGTCTCGAAAACGACCAGCTGACCATCGGCGATCACCACTTCCGCGGGTCCCGCTCCGACGACCGCCTCAGGATCGAGGTGGTGGCCCCGAGCCTGCACGAGTTCCACCTCACCGGGGCCCAGCAGCTGACCATCCGCAAGTACGACCAGGACGAGTTGCGCGTCTACGCCGCCGGCGCGGCCGATGTGGAGGGCGAAGGCAAGGCCCGCCGCCTGGAAGTGTCGGTCGCCGGCGCCGGCCACGTGAGCCTCGACGACCTGCCCGTGGACGAGGCCCGGGTGCAGATTTCCGGCGCGGGCGACGCCTCGATCGACGCCCGCCGCTCGTCCGACGTGTCGATCTCCGGCGCCGGCCATGTGGAGCTGAAGTGCCGCCCGACGGACGCACACGCCCACACCGCGGGCTTCGGCTCGGTGGACTATGGGGCGGACTGCACCGCGGCGCCCGCCACGCCGGCGCCCCCCGCCTCCTCGGCCCCGCCGGCCGACACCGCCGCCCCGGCGCCCAAGTCCAAGATCTAGTGCGCCTGCAAGGCCCTGACGTGAGCCAGGGCCGAGCGGCCGAGGGCTTCGAGGTCGTAGCCTCCCTCCAGGGATGAGACGACCTTCCCGCCGCAACGAGCGCGGGCCACGCTGAGGATCGCGCGGGTGGCCCAGGCATAGTCCTCGTCCTCCAGTTGCTGCTGGGCCAGGGGATCGCGGGCGTGGGCGTCGAATCCCGCCGAGACCAGGATCAGGTCGGGCTGGAAACCGTCGACCTCGGCCATCAGCTGGTCGAAGGCCCGCCGCCAGGCCTCACGCGGGGCATAGGGCTTGACCGTGCGGTTGACGATGTTGCCGACCCCGGTCTCGTGCTCGGCGCCGGTGCCCGGATAGAGCGGGCTCTGGTGCACCGAGGCCAGCATCAGCTCGGCATGGCCGGCGAAGGCGGCCTGGGTGCCGTTGCCGTGGTGCACGTCGAAGTCGACCACCGCCACCCGCCGCATCCCCGCCGCCTGGGCGGCCTTGGCGGCGATCGCCACGTTGGACAACAGGCAGAAGCCCATGGCCGTGTCCGGCTCGGCGTGGTGGCCCGGCGGGCGCACCGCGCAGAACGCCCGCTCCAGCCGCCCGGCCGCCGCCTCGCGCGTCGCCTGCACCACCGCCCCGGCCGCGCGCCGGGCCGAGGCCAGGCTGCCGGGCGACAGGGCCGTGTCCGGGTCGAGATAGGACAGGCCGGCCCGCGGCGCGGCGTCGAACAGGCGCTCGATGAAGGCCTTGGGATGGACCCGCAGCAGGTCGTGCGGATCGGCCAGGGGCGCCTCGAAGGCCTCGAGGTCCAGGTCCGAGGCGTCGCTCAGGCTGTCGGTCACCGCTTTCAGCCGCTCGGGGCGCTCGGGATGGCCGTCGCCAGGACGGTGGTCCAGCATGTCCGAGTGGGTGAAAAAGCCGACCGCCATGAGCGCTCCTCAGATCGCCGCCAGACCACCCCGCCGAACCGTAGCACAGGGCGCCGGGATGTCCGGCGCCTTACGGCTCAGACGCCGGCGAGCCGCGCGGCGGCCTCGAGGTCGGCCACGAGCATCTCGAAGCCCTCGGCCTTGGCCTTGGGATCGGGCATGCGCAGCAGGAACGACGGGTGGAGGGTGACCATGCCCTGGATCTGATCCTCCAGCTGGATCACCTGGCCGCGCATCTTCATGACCGGCGCCGGCTTGCCGATCATCGAGAAGGCGGCCGTGGCGCCCAGCGCCAGGATCATCCGCGGCCTGACCAGGCGGCGCTCGTTGTCCAGCCACCAGCGGCAGGCCAGCACCTCGCCCCGATCCGGCGTCTTGTGCAGACGCCGCTTGCCGCGCGGCGAGTATTTGAAGTGCTTCACCGCATTGGTGATGTAGAGCTTCGACCGGTCTACGCCCGCGGCAACCAGGGCCCGGTTCAGCATCTCGCCGGCGGGGCCGATGAAGGCGCGGCCGGCCAGGTCCTCCTGGTCGCCCGGCTGCTCGCCGACCAGCATCAGGGGCGCATCCGCCGGCCCCTCCCCGGTCACGGCCTGGGTGGCGTCGCGCCAGAGGTCGCAGCGGCGGCAGCCTTGCACCAGGGCGGCCAGGGCCTCGAGGTCCGAAGCCAGGGGGCTCTCGTCGGGGCCGACCTCGACGGCGGCCTTGGCGGGCGCCTTCCCGCTGACGCGGCGTTTGGGCGTGGTCGGTCGGGCCTGCACCATGGCGCCGGTCCTTTCCTCCGCCTCGGCGATCAGTCCGGGAATGAGCGCCGCCTCGGGAAGGTTGCGCCAATACCGCTCGGGCATCTCCTTGCGCATCATCCGTTCGTTGAGCCGGGCGGGGTTGAAGATCGAGGCGTAGTAGAGGGTCCAGGCCGCCTCCAGGGCGTCCGGCGGCGGGATCGAGGCGCGGTCCTCGCCGGGCGAAAAGGCCAGAACCTGGCCGTCCCAGTGGGCGCAGAGCTCCGGCGTCAGAATCGAGAACCGCATCTGGGCGAAGCGGCGCACGAAGAACGGCGCGGTCTTCTCCACCACCCGGTGCGGCGGCTCGAACCAGGCGGCGAAGGCCTCGCCCTGCGGGTGCGGCGCGGCGCGGAAGCGCACGAAGGCCTTCATCTTGTGCGACGCCTGCGACACCTCCCGCTGCAGGTGCAGGGCCTGCTGCACGTCCGGGTCGGAGGCCAGCGCCAGGAGCCGGGGCTCGTCCCTCAGCCGCCACAGCAGGCGGTACAGCACGTCCCAACGCTCGGCGGAGCGGTGCAACACCACGTCCTGCGCCAGGTTCACGAAGGCGGCCGGAACGGGAAAGGCGGGCGCCTCCGGCAAGGCGTCCGGCGCGGAGCCGAACAGGTCGCCGCCGGCGGACCAGGCGACCTCGGCCGGCGCCACGCCCGCCCCCCGCAGCCGCCGCGCGGCGTCACGCCAGCCGTCGAAATCGGTTTCGCCCGAGAGCAGGACCGTCGGCATCAGAACAGCGACAACTGGACGGGCTGCGGTTCGGCGGGAAGCCTGGCCGCAAGGCGCTCGTCGTCGGTCGCGGCCCCGGGACTCCAGTCGTCGCAGACGATGAACGGCTTGACCTTGCCGACGGCGCGGCACAAGCGCCGCACGTCCTCCAGCCGCACCCGCTTGACTCGCCGCATCTGCAGCAGCCGGTCGACGCTCGACACGCCCAGCCCCGGCACGCGCAGCAGCATCTCACGGTCGGCCAGGTTCACGTCGACGGGGAAGCGCCCACGGTTGGCCAGGGCCCAGCCGAGCTTGGGATCGACGTCGAGGTCGAGCATGCCGCCCGGCAGGTTCTCGGTGATTTCGCCCCGGCCGAAGCCGTAGAACCGCAGCAGCCAGTCGGCCTGGTAGAGCCGGTGTTCGCGCATCAAGGGCGGCTTGTGCAGCGGCAGGGCCTCGGCCGCGTCCTGCATCGGGCTGAACGCCGAGTAGTAGACCCGCTTCAGGGCATAGGCGCCGTAGAGGGTCTCGCTGCGGCCGAGGATTTCCGTGTCGGTGGCGGCGTCGGCGCCGACGATCACCTGCGTGCTCTGGCCGGCGGCGGCGAAGGCGGGCGGCGGGGCCCTTGCGGACGACCGTTGCTCGGTCCGCTCGTCGATGCCGAGGCGCACCTGGCCCATGGCCTTCCTGATCACCCCCGGATCCTTCTCGGGCGCCAGGGCCTTGAGGCTGTCGTCGCGCGGCAGTTCGATGTTGATCGACACCCGGTCGGCGTAGAGGCCCGCCTCGGCCACCAGCTCCGGGCTGGCCTCGGGGATCAGCTTCAGGTGGATATAGCCGCGGAAATCGTGGTCGAGCCGCAGCGACCTGGCCGCCCGCACCAGGGCCTCCATGGTGTAGTCGGCGCTCTTGATGATGCCGGACGAGAGGAACAGGCCCTCGATGTAGTTGCGCCGGTAGAAGGCCAGCGTCAGGTCGACCACTTCCTTCACCGAGAACCGTGCGCGCGGCGTGTTGGACGAGATGCGGTTCACGCAGTAGGCGCAGTCGTAGATGCAGAAGTTGGTCAGCAGTATCTTGAGCAGCGAGATGCAGCGGCCGTCCGGCGCATAGGCGTGGCAGATGCCCATGCCCTCGGTCGATCCGATCCCCCGGCCGCCCAGGGAATTGCGCCGCGGCGCCGAGGAGGAGGCGCAGGAGGCGTCGTACTTGGCGGCGTCGCTGAGGATCGCCAGTTTGCGCTTGAGTTCGGGGCTCGACACCAAGCCAATCTAGAGTTCTCCGTTTGTTCCGTAAAGCGGAGCTGTAGAGGAACAGCCGTCATGCCCGGGCATTAGGCCCGAGCCATGGCCCGCCTCAGCATCCGTCACGAGACCACCTACCGCTACGGCCGGCCGGTGGCGTTCGGCCCGCAACGGCTGATGGTCCGCCCGCGCGACAGCCATGCCGACCGGCTGGTGGACGCCTCGCTGGAGCTGTCGCCGCCGGGTGACACGCGCTGGCTCTACGATGCGCTCGGCAACTGCATCTGCTGGTATCACCCGCACGGCGAGGCGGACCGGCTCAGCATCGTCTCCAACCTGGTGATGGAGCGCTATCCGGCGCCCCTGCTGACCCTGGCCGATCCGCACACGGCCGCGCCGGTGATCTACAGCGTGGCCGACCGCGTGGTGCTGGAGCCGTTCATCGCGCCGACCACCGACGTCGATCCGGCGGTGCAGACCTGGATCGTGGAGCACATGAGCCGCCCCGAGGAGGCCGCCGTCGCCTATCTCACGCGGCTGACCCAGGCCATCCGCGCCGAGTTCGCCTACTGCCCGCGGGAGGAGGGCGGCGCCCAGATCCCCGGCATCACCATCGCCTCGGGCCAGGGGACCTGCCGCGACTTCGCCTGGCTGATGATCGAGGCCCTGCGGCGGCTGGGCTACGCCGCCCGATTCGTCACCGGTTACCTCTATTCGCCCCACCTCGACCGTGACGGGGCTGGCCGGGCCGAGAACGGCCACCGAGGCGCGGGCGCCACCCACGCCTGGTGCGAGGTGTTCCTGCCGGCCCTGGGCTGGATGGAGTTCGATCCGACCAACGGCCTGGCGGAATCTCCCGACCTGATCCGCGTCGCCTCGACCCGCATGCCCGAGCCGCCGATCTCCGGCGCCATCGTCGGCGATCCGCTGTCGTGCGACCTGTCGGTGTCGGTCGAGGTCCGGATGATCGGCGAAGCGCCCGAGCCCGCGCCCGCGCCCGAATTCGCCGACGCCTGACGCGCGGCGGAACCCATGGCCGCGCTCGTTGGTTTTGGATTGCCGTGGCCCCCACGACAACAAGGCTGGAAACGCGAGAACGGCGATGAGCACCGGCTTCCAACAGCAGCAGCCCCTGGGCTTCACCGCGGCGGTGCGCTCCACCCCGTCGCCGCAACAGGCGGTCCGCCTCGCGCTCGATAGCGCCCGTCCCGCGGCCCCGCCGTCGGGAGGCGCCGAGGAAAAGAGCTTCGAACGGCGCCCCGGGCGTTGAGGGCCACGGTCCAGCGCCCTAAATCCGGCGGGTGAACTCCGCCACCACAGAGATCTATGAGGCCGCCCGGCACGAGGCGCCCAAGTCGCCCTGGGCGGCGCGCATGGCGATCATCGCCGTGGCCAGCGCCCTGTTCATGCAGTCGATCGACTCCACGGCCCTGTCGACCGCCCTGCCGACCCTGGCCAAGGCCTTCGCCACCAATCCGATCCACCTGAAGCTGTGCCTGACCGCCTACATCATGGCCCTGGCGGTGTTCGTGCCGGCCTCGGCCTGGATGGCCGACCGCTACGGGGCGCGGCGCGTGTTCATGGGCGCCATGATGGTGTTCCTCCTGGGCTCGGTGCTCTGCGCCCTGTCCCATTCCCTGCTGCAGCTGGTGGGCGCGCGCATCCTGCAAGGCGCCGGCGGGGCGATGATGACGCCGGTGGGCCGCATCATCGTGGTCGGCTCGCACCCGCGCGAGCAACTGGTCAAGGCCATGATCTGGCTGACCACGCCGGCCATGCTGGGGCCGATCCTGGGGCCGCCGCTGTCGGGCTTCATCCTGTCGATCGCCGACTGGCCGTGGATCTTCTACATCAACCTGCCCGTGGGGGTGCTGGGCGTGGCCGCGGTGCTGCGCTTCGTGCCGCGCATCCGCCAGCCGGACCCGGGCCGCTTCGACAGCGCGGGTTTCGCCCTGGCCGCCACCGCCATCAGCGCGGCCATGATCGGGGCCGAGGCCCTGGGCGTGGACCTGTTCCCCGCCTGGGTGCAGTGGGGCGCCTGGATCGTCGCGACGGCGGCCGGCGGCGGCTACATCGCCTACGCCCGGCGCAAGGAGAAGCCGGTGCTGGATCTGCGCCTGCTAAAGGTCGCCACCTACCGCGTGAACCAGACCGGCGGCAGCCTGATTCGCATGACGCTCGGGGCCATGCCGTTCCTGTTGCCGCTGCTGCTGCAGGGCGGGCTCGGCTGGACGCCGCTGCAGGCCGGAGGCCTGACCATGGCCAGCGCCTTGGGCTCGATGAGCGCGCGGGTGGGCGCGCAGTCGCTGCTGCGCCGGTTCGGCTTCAAGGCGGTGCTGATCGCCACCGCGATCGCCTGCGGCGTCGCGGTGGGGGCGACCGGCTGGTTCCGGGCCTCCACGCCTGTGGCGGCGATGGCGGCGGTGCTGTTCCTGGGCGGCTTCCTGCGCTCCAACAACCTGACCTCGGTCTCGACCCTGGCCTTCGCCGACATCCCCGACCGCCAGGTGAGCCAGGCGTCGAGCTTCACCGCGGTGGTGCAGCAGATGTCCCAGGCGCTCGGCATCACCCTGGCGGGCCTGATGTTGCACCTGGCCCAGGTGGCGAACGGCCCGGGCGTGGCCCCGCTCGACCCGAAGAACTTCATCCTGCCGTTCGCGGCGGTTGGGCTGTGCGGGATGCTGGCGGCCTTGACCTACCTGCCGCTCGAGCGGACCGCCGGCTCCAACCTGCACGGGCGCGAGGGCGTGAAGGGGCGGCGCTGACCTCGTCTCAATAGACGAACGGGATCAGTCTCTTGGTGCGCGCCCTGTAGGCCGGGTAGGCGTCCGGGAAGTGCCGGACCATGTCCCTCTCTTCCTGCCGGGCGCTGATCAGGAAATAGCCGAACGCGACGACCACGATGAAGAACCACCAGGCCCCGACCGTGAGCGCCGTTCCGATCATCGCGAAGATCATGCCGGTGTAGATGGGATGGCGCACGAAGGCGTAAGGCCCGCCCGTGATCAGCTCGGGCTTCTCGCGCAAGGTCATGGGCATGCCCCAATTCCTGCCGAGCGTCATCCGCGCCCAGATGGCGAACCCTATGCCCAGGATGACGAGCGCGACCCCCAACAGCCGGACTCCATGGGGGAAGGGCGTCGGCCTCGGTATCCAGCCGCGCGCCACGCCTCGGCTGAGGACCACCGCGAAGACGAGGACCCCGATCCGCCAGAGCACGCCGGCGCTGTTCAGCCCCCGCCGCACGGACGTCTTCACCTGCAGCGAGGTGATCGCCCAGACGATGATGAACACGGCCCAACAGGCCCCGACAATCCAGATCAACGGCGCAACCATGCCGCCAAACTACTACAGGCTGCGGGCGAACGCTCCCTGCCAAGCGGCGGGCCTACCAGACCCCGGTGTTCTGCATCGACGACCAGGGCTCCTGCGGCTCGAGCGGCTGGCCCTTCTGCAGCAGTTCGATGGAGATGTCGTCGGGCGAGCGGACGAACGCCATGTTGCCGTCGCGCGGGGGGCGATTGATGGTCACGCCCATGTCCATCAGGCGCTGGCAGGTCTCGTAGATGTTGTCGACGGCGTAGGCCATGTGCCCGAAGTTGCGGCCGCCGCCGTACTCCTCCGGATCCCAGTTGTAGGTCAGCTCCACGCACGGCTTCATGCGGGTGACGCCCTCGCCGCCGGCGGTCTTCATGTCGTCCGGGGCGGCCAGGAACACCAGGGTGAAGCGGCCCTTGTCGCTGCTGACCCGGCGCACTTCCTTCAGCCCGAGCTTGTCGCAGTAGAAGTCGAGCGACGCCTCCAGATCGGCCACGCGGACCATGGTGTGCAGGTATTCCATCTACAGCTCTCCCCTCGGCAGTTCACTCAGGTGGATCTTGCCATCCGGCGTCACGCCCGGCGGAAGGTCCGGCTTCTTCGGCCCTTTGGGAGCCGACTTCGGTATCGGCGGCGCCCCCGACGGCATGACGCCGGCAGGATCGCGGATGAAGGCCTCCGCGTCGGCCCAGACCGTCTCGGCCTGGAGGTCGCGCAGCAAAAGGTGCCATCCGTGCTGGTAATAGGCCGTGCGGCCGGGCGGCCTCAAGCGGTCGGCGGCGGAAATCGCGGCGGGCGGCGGGATGATCTGGTCGTGGGCGCCGTACGTGTAGAGCGTCGGGACCTCGAGCCGCGCCATTCCCTGCCAGGCCGTCTCCATCAGGGCGACCAGGCCGTAGAGGGTGTCGAAGCGCGAGCCGAAGATCATCTGCGGGTCCTGGCCCATGCGGATCAGCTCGCGCACGTTGTCCGAGGCCCAGATGTGACGGGTGAGGAACGACGGCGGCTTGGCCACATAGCCGGGCAAGGTGTGCGAGGCCATCCACAGCATGGCGTCGTAGGGCAAGGGCTGCTGCGAGAAGCCCCAGACGGCGGGCGACAGCAGGATCACCCGGTCGGCGTCGGGCGGCTGGCCGGAGGCGAAGGCGGCGACAGCCACCGCCCCGCCCATGCTCTCGCCGGCCACGGCCAGGATCGCCTTGGGGTGCATCCGGCGCGCCAGGGCGCAGGCGGCGCGCAGGTCGCTGACCATCAGGTCCTCGCCGGCCCATACCCCGCGCTCGGGCGAGCGGCCGAAGCCGCGCTGGTCATAGGCGTAGGTGGCGATCCCCTGCTTGGCCCACCACGGCCCGGCCGTGTGGAAGGCGTTGGAATAGTCGTCCATGCCATGCAGGCCGATGATCACCGCCCAGGGATCGTCGGCGTATCGGCCCTCGGCCATCCAGGTCTTCAGCCCGAGCCGCGCGCCGTCGAAGCTGACGAAGCGGTCGCCGGAGAAGGACGGGCCATCGAAGCCAGATGGCTTAGGCAGCGCGTGCTGGACCACGGGCGCGCAACCCGCCAGGGACGCCGAAAGGCCGACCAGAAGCTCGCGCCGCCTCATGCCGTCGCGCCTGTCGTGACGCGGGGGAACGGGCGGCTGAGGAAGGGCGAGCCTGCAGCGCCGAAGCGCCAGGGCGTGTCGACCGCCTTGGTCAGGCCGATGCGCGGGCCGGTCGCCAGCTCACGGGCCGCGCCGGCGGCGAACAGGGCGAAGGGTGGCGCGTCCAGCAGGGCGCCGTCGTGGGCGCCGGTGATGCCCAGGGCCTGGCACAGCCGGCCGGGGCCCGAGCACAGCAGCTTTGCCTGATCGGTCCCGCGACGCTCGGCCATCGCGTGCAGCCCGTCGGTCGGCTCCAGGGCGCGGATCAGCACCGCGCCGCGCGGCTGCCCGGCGCAGACTGCGTTCAGGCACCAGTGGGCGCCGTAGATGCGGTAGACGTAGGCCCGCCCGGGCGGGCCGAACATCACGGCGTTGCGCTTCGTCAGGCCGATGAAGGCGTGCGAGGCGGGGTCGTCGCGGTCATAGGCCTCGGTCTCGACGATCAGTCCGCCCACGCCGTCCACCAGCAGGCGCACGCCGATCAGGGCCTTGGCCACGGTCACCGCGTCGCGATCGAAGAAGTCCACGGTGAGCGGCGTCATGCGGCGAGTATCTCCGCCACCCGCAGGCGCAGGTACGGCACCGCTTCGTCCTCGAACCACGGATTGCGCTTGAGCCAGGCGGTGTTGCGCCAGGAGGGGTGCGGCATGGGGATGGCGTGGGGCAGGTGGTCCCTCCAGCCGGCGACGGTCTCGGTCATGGCGCGGTCCCTGGCTTGCGGGAAGCTCCACTGCTGGGCGTAGCTTCCGACCAGCAGGGTCAGTTCCACGTTGGGCAGGGCCTGCAGCAGCTGCGGCCGCCACATCTGAGCGCATCGTTTCGGCGGAGGATAGTCGCCGCCCTTGGGACTGGTGCCGGGAAAGCAGAAGGCCATGGCGGCCACGCCGATGCGGCGGTCGCCGTAGAAGGTCTCGCGGTCGATCCCCAGCCAGCCGCGCAACCGGTCGCCCGAGCGGTCGTCGAACGGCAGGCCGCTCTCGTGCACCCGCCGCCCGGGCGCCTGGCCGCAGATCAGCAGGCGCGTCTCGGACGACACGCGCACCACCGGCCGCGGCTCATGCGGCAGCTCGCCCGCGCAGGCGCGGCACGCGGCGATGTCGGAAAGAACGTCGTCGAGGGGCATCGAGCGCAATATAGGGCGCCAGCCTCGCGGCGACAGTGAGGCGTCGCTACGGCGCCCGCATCCGCCACACGCCCTTGAAGGTATCCGGGTCGGCGGGCTTGTTGTGGCGCAGGATCACCAGCCTGCCCTGGCGCGCCAGGCCCACGGCGACGGCGCGCACCTGGGGCAGCGCACGGCGCCAGCCTTCGGGTTCGAGCGCGCGCGCCACGTCCTCGGGCGCCAGGCTCTTTCCGGGCGGAAGCTGCTCAAGGAGCTTGAAAATCATCTCGTCGATGGGCGACATGGGAATAACTGTAACACCCGCTAGGCCAGTTGTGGCGGGAAAGCCAGGAGTCCCCCCAATGGCAAGAGTCCTCGTCCTTTTCTACTCCGCCTATGGCCACATCGAGCAGATGGCCGACGCGATCGCCGAAGGCGCGCGCGAGGCCGGCGCCGTGGTCGACTGCAAGCGCGTGCCGGAACTGGTGCCCGAGCAGATCGCCAAGGGCGCCGGCATGAAGCTGGACGAGCATCACGTGCACCCCATCGCCAAGATCGAGGACCTTGAACACTACGACGCCATCGTCGTCGGCTGCGGCACCCGGTTCGGGCGCATGTCGTCGCAGATGGCCAATTTCCTCGACCAGGCCGGCGGCCTGTGGGGCAAGGGCGTGCTGACCGGCAAGGTGGGCGCGGCCTTCACCAGCAGCGCCGCCCAGCACGGCGGTCAGGAGACCACCCTGTTCTCGATCATCACCAACCTGCTGCACTTCGGCTTCGTGGTGGTGGGCCTGCCCTACAGCTTCGCCAACCAGATGCGCATGGACGAGATCACCGGCGGCTCCCCCTATGGCGCCACCACCATCGCCGGCCGCGGCGACCGGCAACCCAGCGTGAGCGAACTGGAGGGCGCGCGCTTCCAGGGCAAGCTGGTGGCCGAGACCGCCAAGAAGCTTTTCGGCTAGGCCAGGAATCTCCGCCCGGATATAGCGACGGCGTCGGAGGAAATTCGTGCAATCCAGAATTGTGTCGGGCGCGGCAGGCTTGGCGCTGGCTGCGGCGGTCTGCGCGGGCCCTGTGCAGGCGGCCGAAGCGGCGGCGGGCGACGCCGCCGCCACGCCCCTGTCGGAAATCCAGATCGTGGCCCAGCCGGCGGTCACTCCGGAGGGACGCACGGTCAGCGGCGCACAGCTGCAGGTCGCCGGCCAGCTCGACCTGCAGAGCAGCCTGTCCCGCAGCCTGCCGGGCGCGGTGGTGTCCGACAGCCAGGGCAACCCCTTCACCCAGGACCTGGAGCTGCGTGGTTTCGACGCCTCGGCGACCTCCGGCCGGCCGCAGGGGCTGGCGGTGCAGCAGAACGGCGCGCGGCTGAACGAGCCGTTCGGCGACACGGTGAACTGGGACCTGGTCCCGCAGATCGCCATCGCCGGCGCGGACCTGCAGACCCAGAACCCGGCCTTCGGCCTCAACGGCTTGGCCGGGGCGCTCAGCCTGCGCATGAAGAGCGGCTTCGACGGGGCCAACAGCCTCACGGTCGAGGGCGGCTCGTTCGGCCGGGTGTTCGGCGCGGCCGAGGCCTCGCAGGTGGTCGGCGACACGGCCGTCTATGCGGCGGTCGAGGGCGGCAAGGACGACGGCTGGCGGCTGCATTCGCCCTCGCAGGTCGCACGGGCCTATGGCGACCTCGCCTGGAAGGGCGACAAGGGCGAGGCGCGGCTGTCGATCTCGGGCGCCGACAACCGCCTGACCGCGGTGGGCCCGACGCCGGTGGACCTGCTCGCCCAGGACCGGCGCGCGATCTACACGTGGCCCCAGACCACCCACAACGCCTCGGCCCTGGTCTCCGCCAGCGGGCGCTATCGGATCGCGACGGACTGGAGCCTGAGCGCCAACCTCTACATGCGCCGCTTCGACCAGGCCCATGTGGACGGCAACGACGGCGACTTCGAGGGCTGCAGCTCTAGCAAGACCAACCCGCTCTACGCCACCCTGTGCCTGCAGGACGACGCCTATCCCAAGGCCATCCGGCCGGCGGCGGCCAACTTCCAGGTGCAGACCTTGGCCGGCGCCCCGGTCCAGTGCGCGCCGGTAAGCGGCTCGGCGCGGCCTTGCGCGGGCGTGGCCTATGGCACGATCGACCGGACCTTCACCGGCTCGACCATCTGGGGCGGCGGCGTCGAGGCCACCCGCGCGGCGCCGGTCGGGAGCCTGGACAACAGCCTGACGCTCGGCCTGAACGCCACCACCGCCAAGGCGCGCTTCTCCAGCGACAGCGAGCTCGGCGTGATCAACGGCGACCTGTCGGTGACGCCCGACGTCGCCATTCCCGGCACGGGCCAGTTGATCAGGACCGCCGGTGCCCTCGCCTACACCCCCGTGGCCATCGCCGCCGACATCGACACCCGGGGCGCCTACGTCTCCGACACCCTGCAGGTGGCCAAGGCCTGGGCGGTGACCCTCGCGGGCCGCTGGAACGGCGAGGACATCCGCCTGGACGACCTGACCGGGTCGAGCCCGGCGCTGAACGGCGGCCACCGCTTCCAGCGCTTCGATCCCGCGGTGACCCTCGCCTATACCGCCGCGCCCGGCGTCAAGCTCTACGGCGGCTATGCCGAGGCCAACCGTGCGCCCACTCCGCTGGAGCTCGGCTGTTCGGACCCGGCGCGGCCGTGCCTGCTGGAGGACGCCCTGGTGGCCGACCCGCCGCTGAAGCAGGTGGTGGCCAAGAGCTTCGAGGCCGGGATCAAGGCCGACCGGCTGCTGGACGGGCGCCTGTCGCTGTCGGCCGACGCCTTCACCATCGACGCCGACGACGACATCCTGCCCCTGCCCAGCGTCCTGATCGGGCGCGGCTCCTACGCCAACGTGCCGCTCACCCGCCGCCGGGGCGTGGAGATCGAGGCGCAGTTCCATCAGGGGCCGGTCAGCGCCTGGGCCAACTACGGCCTGGTCGACGCCACCTACCAGTTCAGCGGCGCCCTGCCCTCGCCCAACTCGCCCTTCGCCGACGCCAATGGCCTGGCGCCGATCAAGCCCGGCGACCGCATCGGCGGCATCGCGCCCCAGACGCTGAAGGCGGGGCTGGACGTGCAGGCGACCCGCGCGCTCAGCCTCGGGACCGAGGTGCTGGCGGTGGCGGCCCAGCCGCTTTCGGGCGACGAGCACGGCCAGGACTCAAGCCTGCCCGGCTATGCCACCCTCAACCTGCATGGCTCCTATGCGATCGGCCGGGCCAGCCTGTTCCTGAAGGTGGACAACCTGCTCGATAACCGCGCGGCCAGCTTCGGGACCTATTTCGGGGCCGACGGCCTCGACAACGTGCCCGGCGCCCCGGAGATCACCAGCGCCCGGACGCTCGTGCCGCTGCAGCCGCGCGCGGTGGAGGCCGGCTTCACCCTGCGCTGGTAGGGTCCAGACGCCGAGCAGCCGCCCCCCGCGATGATCGGCCCCGTCAGGTTTCGATCACGATCCTCGGCGCCGGCTTCAGGCCCGCCCCCGCGTCCAGCCGGGCGGCGATCTGTTCGGCGGCGGCCATCAGCGCGCGCGAGGCGGGGCTGTCGGGCGCGTCGACCACATAGGGCCGGCCGGCGTCGCAGGACTCGCGCAGCTTGGGATCGATCGGCACCTCGCCGAGGAACGGCGCGCCGAGCGCCTCGGCCGTCGCCTTGGCCCCCCCGCGGCCGAAGATGGCGATGGGCTCCCCGGTGGTGGGATCGGGGAAGTAGGCCATGTTCTCGATCACGCCGAGGATCGGCACCCGGGTCTTCTCGAACATCGACACGCCGCGGCGCACGTCGATCAGGGCCACGTCCTGGGGCGTGGAGACCACCACGGCGCCGGACAGGGCCACGCGCTGGGCCAGGGTCAGCTGGATGTCGCCGGTGCCGGGCGGCATGTCGATCACCAGCACGTCGAGCGGCGCCTCGGCCGTACCCCAGGTGACGTCGTTGAGCAGCTGGTTGAGCGCCGAGGAGGCCATCGGCCCGCGCCAGATCATCGGCGCGGCCTCGTCGACCAGCACCCCGATCGACATCATCTTGAAGCCCCAGCCCTCCAGCGGCTGCAGCTTGCCGCCGATCTGGCGCGGCTCGTCGCGCAGGCCGGTCATCTGCGGGGCCGAGGGGCCGTAGACGTCGGCGTCGAGCAGGCCGACCGAGAGGCCGAGCTTGGCCAGGGCCGCCGCCAGGTTGACCGCCACGGTGGACTTGCCGACGCCGCCCTTGCCGCTGGCCACCGCCAGGACGTGGCGCACGTGGGCGGGCTTGCCCGACGCCGCCGGCTGGGCTTGCGGCGGGGCGCCGGGCGCCGGCCGACTCTGGGCCGGGCGCGGATGCACCTGCAGGCCGTGGTCGTGTCCATGATCGTGGGGACCGTGCGCATGGTCGGCCGCATGCCCGGGCGCATGGTTGCGCTCCGGCTCGGCGCCGCGGCGCACGCGCACCGTGCCGGGCGCGCCGGAGGGCGGCTTGTCGGCGGTCAGCACCACCTGGGCCCTGTCGACGCCGGGGACCGCCAGCAGCGCCCGCTCGGCTTCGTCGCGCACCGGAGCGTAGAGCGGCCCCTCGCCGTCCTCGACCTCCATCATGAAGCCGGCGCGGCCGGGATGGACCACCAGGGCCTGCACCAGTCCGGCGCTGACCAGGCCGCGGCCGGTCTTGGGGTCCTTGATCGCCTCCAGGGCGGCCAGGATGCGGGAGCGTTCGGGAGCGAGGTCGGTCATGCCGGCTCATATCCGGACCCGCGGGCCGCATTGCAAGCCCGCGCTCTTGCCGGGCCGCCTCCGGCCGCTAAAAGAGGCCAACGACAGATGGGGAGAGCACCATGAAGTTCGTCACCTTCGCCAAGGGCGGCGCCCGTGCGGTGGGCCTTTGGCTGGACGGCGCGGATGGGCAAGAGGCGCGCGTGCTCGACCTGCGGCTCGCCGCCGAACTCGCGGGCGAGGCGCTCGAGGCGCCCGACATGATCTCGCTGATCGCCGCGGGCGAGCAGGCCCTGGCGGCGGCCAAGCGGCTCGAGGCCGATCCGCCGGCCGACGCGCTCTACCCGGCGGCGGACGTCACCCTGCTGGCCCCGATCCCGCGCCCGGCCAAAAACGTGTTCTGCGTCGGCCGCAACTACATGGAGCACGTGCAGGAGGGTGACCGCATGTTCGGCCGCGACCCCTCGATCCCCACCGTGCCCAACTTCTTCTCCAAGGCGCCCACCGCCGTGGTCGGGCCCGACGCCGAGGTGCTCTATCCGTCGAAGGTGACCCAGGCGTTCGACTACGAGATCGAGCTGGGCGTGATCATCGGCAAGGCCGGCAAGGACATCCCCGCCGCCAAGGCGCTGGAGCACGTGTTCGGCTACACCATCATCAACGACGTGACCGCCCGCGACCTGCAGCGCACCCACGTGCAGTGGTTCAAGGGCAAGACCCTCGACACCACCTGCCCCATGGGTCCGTGGATCGTCGACGCCGCCGCGATCGGCGACCCCAAGGCCCTGGAGCTGACCTTCCTGCTCAACGGCGAACAGCGCCAGCACGCCTCCACTGCCCAGATGATCTTCGACGTGCCCGCCATCATCGAGAGCCTGTCGGCCGGGCTGACGCTCGAGCCCGGCGACGTGATCGCCTCGGGCACCCCTTCGGGCGTGGGCTTCGGCATGGAGCCAAAGGGCCTGATGAAGGACGGCGACGTGATGGAGTGCCGCATCTCGAAGATCGGGACGCTGAGGAACAGGGTGCGCGAGGTCTGAGGGCCTCAGGAGCTGTCGGCCGCCGGCCGGGGCCGAGGGTCGGGCGCCGGGTCCAGCCAGCGCACGGTCATCGGGCCGCGGTATTCCGGCTCCGCAGGCGCCTCGACGGGCCTGCCGGCGATCGCGGCCTCGGCGGCGAAGCAGTCTTCCGCCAGGGCCAGCCAATCGGGCGCAAGGCCGAGGTCCCGGCAGATGCCGGCCACCGCCTCGCCGAACGGGCGACTCAGCAGGTCGCCGAAATCCTCGGCGCGCAGGCGCTCGGCGGCCTCGGCGCCGAGCCGCTCGGCCCGCTCCCCATCGCCCCGCTCGTCCTCGATCACCCCACGCACGATGCGCGCCGCGTTGGCCCGGACGGAGGCCTGGCGGGCCGCCCGCTCGTCCTCCCGGTCATCCAGCGCCTCGATCAGCTTGGACTGCAGCATGACGGTCTGGCGCACCGCCCGCGCCACGCGGGCGTGAGCCATGGCCACGTCGCCCTGAACCACCTCGGGCCCGCCCCTGGCCTGAGCCTCGAGCGCCACGGCGATCTCCAGCCCCGCCTCGGCCAGCCGACCGAGGATCTGCAGCTGCCGCTCGATCAGCGGGCGCGCCCAGTCGGCGCAGGCGGCGCTGGGCGGGGCGTCGGACGGGAGGGTGGCGGGCGCATTCATTTTGGAACAAATCATGAACAAAACGGCCGCTCTTGTCAATGCTCCGTACGAGGGGACCGGTACACTTTCACTTCATGACCAATTTGTCGCCTTCGTAGGATGAGATGCCGGCGACGGCGGGTGTGATCCTTTCGGCGCGTCTTCGGACCGTTATGGCCCCCTGAGAAGTTCGCCAAGCTGCTTAATATGACGCTCTGCGGCGCGAGCCTGTATCACCGGCGGATTGTGGAATCGAAGGGCCTGCTTGAGGCTCCGCCGCGCATTCTCGCAAGCGACTAGATCGCCGCTTTCAAGCGCCTGAGACGCGATCTCGATCAGGTGCTTGATGTCCATGTTGCGGCTAATACGGCCCAAGTGCTCGGGCGTTCCTTACTGAAGAAAGGTTGTGTCGGGAAGGCGACAATATGCTGAGCGATCACCGACCTGATCGCCATGATCAAGGTGGAGTACCAGTACCCACGAAGGACGGCCGCGCGACTGGCGGTGGTGGTGGGCGACCCCACTCAGCCGGGCCCCTAGGTCACCCGGGTCAAGCTCCCGGCCGGCACGAAAATGATGCCGCATAAGCATCCGGAAGACCGCATCTACACGGTGATGTCGGGGGTGTTCTACATCGGGCTGGGGGAAGAGTTCGACGAGACCAAGCTGATGGCCTACGGGCCCGGGTGCGTGGTCGTGTTGCCGGGCGGCCAGCCGCATTTCCACTGGGCCAGATCCGGCGAATACGTCACCCAGATCACCGCCATTGGACCGCTGGGCTTGGCTTACGTCGATCCGTCGGACGACCCGCGAGGGCTTTGACGGCGCCGAAAGCGGCGGGCGCGCCTTGCCGTTCCGTCGCCCGCGCGGCAACGTCCGCGGATGGGAACATCCAACCTGTTCAGCCTCGGCGTAGTCGCTGGAGGCATCGTCGCGATAGGGGTCTTCCGGTGGGCTTTCGCGACCCTGCGCGCCAAGCCGACGCCAGCGCCTGTGGACGATCTGAAAGCCATTGAAGCCGCCTTGGCCGCGGACGGCGGCAGGATCGTCCGCGCGAGCCTGGAGCGGCCCGGCAATCTCATCGGTCCGAACGCCTATCTGGACGAGCGCAGCGGCGCCCGGCTGTACCACGTGACCCTGGAGATCGGTTCGACCAAGGTGAGGCGACGAGTCGCCGTCCGGGACGGCGCTCCCGCCGTCCGCCTGTCCTAGTCGGTTCCGCCATGCGCTGCCCATTGGGGGACGATCGGCTTCCCGTCCAAGCCCAAGCCCAAGCGTCGCAATTCCACCCCAATGCGCGGCAACCTCGTCGCCAAACAAAGGCGCGGGCTCCCGGGAGGATTCAAAGACGCCGATGAAGACATCTCTGGTCGTGGCCTTTGCCTGCGCCGTCTTTTCCTTGAATGCCTTCGGCCTCTCCGCTGCTGAAGCGCAGACGGCGGCTGTGACGGCGGCGGCCGAGCCCAGGGTCCAGCCTGCCGTCGAGGGCGTGCTGGACGCCTTCAAGGATCATCCCATCGTCGCCTTGGGCGACGCGCACGGCGTCGCCGAGGAAGGCGCGTTCTACAACGCCCTGATCAGCGACCGCCGGTTCGCCCGGGAGGTCGGCAACGTCGTCGTCGAGTTCGGCGGGGCGGCGCATCAGGACGTGATCGACCGATACGTCGCCGGTGAACCCGTGCCCTACGCCGAGCTTCGTCGCGTCTGGACCGACGTGGTGGGCTGGGTCCCCACGGTCACCCTCATGGAATACATGGACTTTTTCGCCGCCGTCCGGGCCGCCAACGCGAAGTCGCCCCCCGAGCAACGCATCCATGTGTGGCTCGGCGAGCCGGCGATCGACTGGTCGAAGATCAAGACCGAGGCCGACCTGCAGCCGCTTTTTCCCCTACGCAACCAGCATCCGGCGGAGATCCTCGAGCGCGAAATCCTGGCCAAGGGCAAGAAAGCGCTGGTGATCTATGGCGGGGGTCACTTCCGGACGCCCGCCTCTGCGGGTGGAGATCGCAGTCTCGACGCCCAGGTGGAGGCCGCGTTCCCGCACAGCGTCTTCCTGGTCCTGCCCTACGAAGGCTTCAATGAAGCGCCTTGCAGCGCCGCCTTGGAGGCGCGCGCCACGGGATGGCCCGTGCCGGCGCTCGTCTCCCCGGTGAAGGGGACTTGGCTCGCCGGCCTGCTGAGGGCGCCGGGCTGCACCTTCCTGCCAGGCCTGCCGGTGATACAGGTGTTGAGGCCCCCGCAGGCGGCCCAGATGAAGTCTGGCGACGAGGACGCTTCGGGCGTCAAGGCCGACGCCTTTCTCTATCTGGGCGCCGCCGACAGCCTGACGCTGTCGCCCATCGACCCGGCCTCCTATCTGGACGAAGACTACTTTCCCGAGATCGGACGGCGCTTCCAGATCATGACCGGCAGGCCGCTGGATTGGTCAGACTGGGTCGCGGGGAATGGCCGGGGAACGACAAAACTGAGCGAACGGTACGGCCGCGTCGCTCATCGCGGAACGGAAACGGCGCTGCGCCGCGTGATCGGCGAGTTCTCGGCCGGACAGGTCGACTACGACCGGATGGGACCCGACCTCGCCGCCCTGGCCCGCAAGACCTTGCCGAACATGCACGACAAGGTCAGCGGCCTGGGCGCGGTGCGGTCGATCAGGTTCATTGGCGGCAGCCCCCCGAGCGCGGATTTGTACGAGGTGGCGCAGGAGCATGGCGTCTCGCGCTGGATGATCGCGCTGGACGACGAGGGCAGGATCGAAGGCCTGCGGCTTCTGCCAAATCCGTAGGCGCCTCGTGGAGCGGCGCCTGGGTTTCGGTATTCATTCCGGCCTCGAGGGGCGCTCGTCGAAATAGCGGGCGTCCGGCTCGTCGTGATCCCAGTCCGCCCGGGAGGCGCAGAACATGCGCGTGCGAACGCCCTGGCCCAGGGGGACGTCGAGCGTGCCGGCGGTGACGCAGACCTTGGCCTCGTCGGCTTCGGCCGGCAGCGGCGTGCCGCAGGTCTTGCAGCGGGTGATGGCGTAGGTCTCGCGCAGGGCGAAGGTGACGCCGTGATCCTCGCCCCTCACCCACCGGAACCGGTCTCTTGGCACGACCAGGATCGCGATCCCGTCCGAACCGGTGGCCTTGCGGCACAGCGAGCAGTGACAGACCAGGACGCCATCGATGTCGCCGTCGATCTCATAGGCCCTGGCGCCGCAGAGGCAGCTG
The DNA here is from genome assembly GCA_036500495.1 of Caulobacteraceae bacterium. GTDB lineage: Bacteria > Pseudomonadota > Alphaproteobacteria > Caulobacterales > Caulobacteraceae > BOG-938. The sequence goes on along the minus strand of DASYBX010000109.1, from coordinate 2,229 downwards.
CCTGTCCGAACCGTCATCGGTTTCCCCCCGCGCGGACCCGCGCCCGTGCGCCAAGCCGGCTCGGGCTGGCCACAGGAGCGCCAAGCGCGCGCGAATGCAACGTCCGCCATGGGGCCCGCCGTGGGGCCGCGGCCGGGCGACCTCGGAACGGGCGGCGCGCGGGCGGCGTTCGCTGAGGGAAGATCCACAGCAGGCCCGGCCCTATGCATTTCTTGAGGACCATTCCCACGACGATCGCCGGCGTCATCGGCCTGATGGCGCTGGGGGCGGTCAGCGGCTGCGGGCGCGGTGATCAGGCGTCTTCCAGGCCTGCGGCCAGCGCCAACGCCAGCGCCAGCGCCGAGGCCTCCGCCTCCGACGCCCAGGCCGCCAGCGCCCTGGCGAGGGCGAACGCGCCGGCGGCGGGCACTGTGGCCAATGCCAAGGGCGAGAACCAGAAAGGCCCGCCCCCTACCGTCAGCGTCGCGGAACAGGCGCAGGCCGTGGGCGCCGAGGCGCCCCACGACCTGCGCGACAAGGTCAACGCCGCCAAGGATGTGGGGCTGCCGCAAGACCGCCGGACGCGGGCGCCCGCCGGCCAGTGACCGGGGCCGGTCGTTCGGCCAAAGCCGATCGTCGTCATCGCCGCCGGCTCACGCCGCCGGAGCGTCGGCCTTGCTCTGGGCCACCGGCTTGAGCGCGGCCGGCGCGGCGGCCATCGACGGCTGGGCCGCGGGCGCGTCCTTGGGGTCGGTGTAGGACGCCGGCTTGACGTCGGCGGCGCGCGACGGGTCGATGTGCGGCGGTTCGGCCGCCTGGGCGGCCGGGATCAGGGCGGCCAGGACCGGCTTCACGTCCAGCACCGGGCGCTGCGGCTTGTCGTTCGACGCCTCGATCACCTGGGCCTGGAAGGCCGGGCGCTTGTGGCCGAACTTGTAGAACACGTGCAGGCCCACGGTGGCCACCTTGATCAGGCCGTCGCCCCATTGCGGGGCCAGGCTGGTGGCGTGGAAGTGGGTGGCGTTGCCGATCTCGGCCACCACGGCGCCCGACAGGGCGCGGGCGGCGATGTGCTGGGCCTTGTCCCAGGCGTTCTCGTCGCGCGGGGCGCGCATGGAGCCGTCGCAGACGAACGAGAACTGGCAGTCGGCCTTGCCGAGGCCGGCGCCCTGGAACACCACCGCGCAGATGGTCTTGGGGAAGGACGGGCTCTTGACGCGGTTGAGCACCACCTGGGCCACCGCCGCCTGGCCGCGCAGGCTCTCGCCGCGAGCTTCGTAATAGACCGCCTGGGTCAGGCAATCGAGGTCGCGGGCGCCGTCGAGCGCGCCGATGGAGGCGAAGCGGAAGCGGCTGGCGAGGCTGCCGCCCTCGGGGCCGAGCTCGGGGCGCAGCATCAGGCTGGCGGCGGTCACGCCGAGCGGCGCGGGATCGGATTGTTCGAGGCGCGCGGCGAAGTCGGCGGCCTGGCGGTCACGCTGTTCGGAGCCTGAAACCGTAAACGGATCGTGCCTCTGGGCGATGGCCAGGGCGCCCGGAGACAGGCCATTGGCGCGCTGCAGCGCAGCATCGGAGAACCCGTTGGCCTCGGCCGAGACCAGGGCCCGCGCCCGCGCATGCATTAACCCCGAGACCGAGTTGGCCCCCGCCAGATAGGCGAAGGTCAGACCTAGGCCGAGTGCTGAACCCGCCAAGCCGGCGCTGATGAGCGCACGCGTGTTCGCACGCGGGTAAGCCTTACCGATCAATGCTTTCGTGTCCTATTCGGCGAGGGCGCAGCGCCCCCCGAGGGAGACGTTCGCGGCGGCCGACAAGCTCAGGCGCACCACGAACGGGCCCCGACCGGCTCACGATTTTGGCCAGGGCAATTCTTAACAGAAAGCCTTCATGCCAGGATTGCGCCAGACTCGCAACCCCTGCCGCAGTGCAGAGCAGCAGGGCCTTAATCTGGAACTGACGGCGCCGAGTGCGGTTAACTACAACCGCGCGCTTTTCTGGCGCGATCTTCCCTGCTCGCCTTGGAACGGACTGTAAGCCTTACCGTTTGTTCGGGAGGTTGGCTTTGGCTGATTTCAAGGATGTTCGAGCCATGAAAAAGATCATTTCAATTCTGACGATTACCACCCTGGCCCTGGGGATCGCCGCGTGCGGCCACACGACCACCCAGAGGGCTGCGACGGGCGCCATCGCCGGCGGCGTGGTGGCGGGCCCAGTGGGCGCGGCGGTGGGCGCCGGCGCCGGGGCGGCGGT
>DASYBX010000108.1:0-44942 GCA_036500495.1 Caulobacteraceae bacterium | reverse complement strand
CGGCTTTCCGCCCGCAACCCGCTCTCAATTCCAAGCTAGGCCGACTGCAGCTGCGCCGGCTGTTCAGCGCCGGCCTCGGCTGTCTCGCGCCAGCGTGAGGGCGCGGCGCCGAAGGCTTGGGTGAACCATCGGGTGAAGGCGCTGCCGTCGGCGTAGCCCAGCCGAGTGGCGATCTGGTGCATCGGCGTCTGACGGTCGGCCAGGTAGGCGCGCGCCAGTTCGCCCCGCACCTGGTCGAGCAACTCGGAGAAGCCGAGCCCCTCCGCCTTCAGCCGCCGCTGCAGGGTGCGGCCGTTCAGCCCCAGGGCGCGAGCGACATGGTTCAGGTCGGCCGTGCCGTCGGACAGACCCGCCCGGATCAGGCTGCCCGCACGCTGGGCGATCGAGCCGGCGCCGATCGACGGCAGGTTGGCGATCAGGGCCTCCGCGTGCCGGCGCAGGGCCGGGTCCGGCATCCTCGGCGCCCGGACATCCAGGTCGCCGGGGCGCAACAGCAGGGCGTCGCCCGCGGCTCCGAAAACCAGGGCGTCCGACCCCAACAGGCGCCGGTAGGTCGAAAGCTCCCGGGGCTCGAAGCGCCGGAAACGCGCGCCCAGGGGCAGCCAGGCGGGGCCCAGCATCGCCCGGCACAGCTTGACGGTCTTGCCGAGCACGAAATCGGCGAGCTGTGCCGAGGCCACGCCCCCCGGCAGGACCAGACGGACACGCAACTCGGCGCTGCGGGCGGTTTCGTGCAGCCCCAGGGCCACCGCGTCCGAAAACTCGACGCGGCGCCGGTCCAGTGCGCCGAGGGCCTCTCGCAGGGTATCCTGGTGCGCCACCGACAGGCTGATCGGCCCGAGATCGGCCAGCGACCACAGCTCCGCCAGGCGCAGCCCGAAGTCCGGCTGGCCGGCTTCGGCGGCGGCCGCCTCGAGCAGGGAGGCCACTGCGGCGGCCGGCAACCTGCCGTCGGGGTTTCTCAGGGCGTCGAGATCGAGACCCTCGCTGCGCAGGAGAACCGCCGGGTCGAGCCCGACGCGGCGCGCGGTCGTCTCGAAATGCGCCAGCGAGCCGGCCCTGATCGCCGGCGTGGGGTTTTGCTTGGTCATGAAGTGGGGTGAGTTCGGCAGCAGGGTCGGTCCTTGACCGGAAAGACCACGAATGGCGCCGCTGGATAAGTGATAGTGTGTATTCCAGTAGCTATCTATGTAAATACGGACCCTATACCCGGGTATATCGGCCAGGGCGGGCCGCGGCCGGCGAACCGCGGCGGGCCCGCCCGCCGCCTGCGGCCAAATGGGGCTTCGCAAGTGTAGTGTAAGGGGCTTAAGACTACCCAGGATGGTGCTGATCCGGGACGCCGCCTCGGATTTTACGCCTCGCGCGACTCTGTACAGCTTGCTGTTGCGTCCGCCGGAGGGGAGCCATGCCTGACAAGCCGCCCATCGTGGTGATCATCGACGACGATGAGGGCGTGCGGCTGGGCCTCATGGACCTGATGGAATCGGTGGGGCTGGGCGCCCGCACCTATCCGTCGGTGCCCGATTTCCTCAAGGACGGCCTGCCCGACGCTCCGTCCTGCCTGGTGCTCGACGTGCGGCTGCCCGGCCAGAGCGGGCTGGAGCTGCAGCAGCGGCTGGTGTCGGCCGGGGTCGAGGTGCCGATCATCTTCATCACCGGCCACGCCGATGTGCAGATGTCGGTGAAGGCGATGAAGGCGGGGGCGGTGGAGTTCCTGGCCAAGCCGTTCCGCGAGCAGGACCTGCTCGAGGCCGTGCACCACGCCATCGAGAAGAGCAGCGAGCGCCGCCGCAGGATCGCCAAGGACCAGGCCCTGACCGACAGGTTCGCCGGACTGACTTCTCGCGAGCGCGAGATCCTGGCCTTCGTCACCAGCGGCCGGCTCAACAAGCAGATCGCGGCCGACCTCGGGGTGGCCGAGATCACCGTGAAGGTGCACCGCGCCCAGGTGATGCGCAAAATGGGCGCGCGCTCGCTGGCCGACCTCGTGCGCATGGCCGATCAGCTGGGCATGACGCCCAAGGTCTAGCCTTCCGGGGCCTGGATTTTCCGGGCAGCACCCTTGCGGGGTCTGGTCTTGCGGACGTTGATCGTCCCACGAAAGAACCCCCGCCGGTGAGCGACACCGGCGGGGGCCTCGAGAACCGCAACCGGCCAGGGGGGGCAAGAGCCGCGGTCCAAGCTCAAAGTCTTCCCGCATCTTGGTCTGACGGTGCGGGATGCGGCGCTGCCACGCCGATATTGCCGAAACAACAGGATCCCGCTCCGCCCGTCGATGTCTGGGCGTTGAGCAACGTCTGTAACGTACCTCAGGTAAATGAATAGTAGAAGTGGAATATACCTTGGTATATTCTAGATAATATTGGGTCTAGTTTGGCGGAGATTTGTTGTGATTCGACAGGCGCTTGCCAATTCGCGACAGGCTTGCGTTCGCCTGGATTCGCCGAAGTTGGCGCCCGGCCAGGGAAGGCCGGCGCGTGGCGGGGTGGCGATCGGGCTGATATCTTCGGACGCCGTCAGCGCCACCCTTGCCCGGTCCTGCTTTCCGCGGGATTGTCGAGGCGCCGCAGGGGGATAGGGGGCGGAACGATGCTGCGGGTCCTGGGCGGCCGATTGCGGATGGGGGCGCAGCTCAAGACTCTGCTGCAGGTGATGGACCGCCTCAACGCCGGAGATACCGAGGTCGAGGTTCCCTACCAGGAGGATCGGACCGAGGTCGGGCGTATCGCGGGCACGCTCGAAGCCTTTCGGCGCGGCCTGGTCGAGGCCAGGGACGAGCGGCGCCGGGCCGAGCAGGCCGCCGCCGCCGTGCGCGAGAGCGAGGCACGCTACCGCATGCTGGCCGACAATTCCAGCGACGTGATCCTACAGTACGATCTCGACTTCCAGCTGGTCTATGTCTCCCCGTCGGTGCGCAAGCTCGGCTATGCGCCTGAACGGCTGAGGGGCGCCGAGCCGATCGACTATGTCCATCCGGACGATCTGGAGATGGTGCTGGAGCGCCGCAAGCTCGCGCGCGAGGGGGGCGAGACCAAGGCGATCTCGGCTCGATTGCGGTCGGGCGACGGCAGTTGGCGCTGGTTCGAGGGCACGATGACGGCGATGCGAGACGAGCAGGGCGCCCTCGCCGGCTTCATCTCGACCTTCCGCGACATCCAGGAGCGCAAGCTCGCCGAAGAGGCTCTGATCGACAGCGAAGCGCGCTATCGCCTGCTCGCCGACAACGTCACCGACGTGCTCCTGCGCTACGGCCCGGACGCCACGGTCGAATACATCTCGCCCTCGGTCCGGCAATGGGGATACGAGCCGTCCGACTTCGTCGGCAAGCACGCCGGCCACTACGTCCATCCGGACGACCACGACCGCATCCGGGCGCGGCGGGCGGCGATGCTGCGGGGGGAGGCCACGGGGCCGTTGGAGATCCGGCTCCAGCAGGCCGACGGGACGTGGACCTGGATCGAGAGCAAGGCGGCCTATATCCGCGGGCCTGATCAGGCGGTGACCGCGGTCGTGCTGGCCCTGCGCGACATCAGCGCGCGCAAGGCCGCCGACGCCGCCCTGGTCGACAGCGAGGCGCGCTACCGGATCCTGGCCGACAATTCCAGCGACGTGCTGCTGCACTACGGCACGGACCTGCGCATCGCCTACGCTTCGCCCGCGGTCCGGCAATGGGGCTACATGCCCGAGGACTTCGTCGGCCAGCCGGCCGGGATCTTCGTCCATCCCGACGATGCGGAGCGGGTCGCGCGCCGGCGGACGGCCATGCTGGAAGGAGAACTGGTCGAGCCGGTCGAGGCGAGGGTGCGCCGGGCCGACGGGACCTGGACCTGGATCGAGAGCAACCCCGCCCTGATCCGCAGCCCGGACGCGGCCGTGGTCGGCGTGGTGCTGGTGCTGCGCGACATCAACATGCGCAAACGCGCCGAGGCCGCCCTGATCGAGAGTGAGGCCCGCTATCGGATGCTGGCGGACAACACCTCGGACATCATCCAGCGGCACGACGTCAATGGCGTGGTCCAGTACATCTCGCCCTCGGTGCGTCAGCTGGGCTACGAGCCGGAGTTCTTCATCGGCCGGCCGACGGCGGCGCTGGTGGCTCGCGAGGACCTGCCCGAGGTGACGCGCCGGCGCCAGCAGTTGCTCAGCGGCAAGCCGGCGCCGCCCATGGAATCGCGCGTGCACGCCGCGGACGGCCGCATCGTGTGGCTGGAGAGCCGCCCGTCGCCCATCTTCGACGACGAGGGCAAGGTGGTGGGTGTGGTCAACACCATGCGCGACATTACCGAGCGCAAGGCCGCCGAGAGCGCCTTGCAGGAGCTGAACCTCGAGTTGCGGCGGGTGGCGCGCGCCTCGGCCCTGGGCGCCTTCGCGGGGTCGTTGGCGCACGAGATCAACCAGCCCCTGGCCGCGGCGGCCGTCAATGGCGACGCGGCGCTGCGATGGCTGACGGCCGAGCCGACCAATCTTCAGCGCGGCTTGCAGGCCGCGCGCCGGGCGGTAGAAGGGGTCCGCCGCGCCGCCGACGTGGTCGGCCGCCTGCGCGCCTTGGTCACCAAGGAAGAGCCCAACCGGGCGCCGTTCGACGCTCACGAGGCCATCATCGAGGTGCTGGCCCTGACCGCGCGCGAGGTCGAACGGTCGCACGTGATCCTGCTGGCCCGGCTGGACGCCAAGCAGGCGCTGATCCTGGGCGACCGGGTCCAGTTCCAGCAGGTGATCATCAACCTGATCCTCAACGCCGTGGAAGCGCTGCGCGAGACGGCCGGCGAGCGGCTGCTGGTGATCGGCTCGCGCGATGAGGAGGCGGGGCTGGAGCTCTATGTCGAGGACCGCGGGCCGGGCATCGCGCCCGACCAGCAGTCCCAGATCTTCGAGAGCATGTTCACCACCAAGATTGGCGGCACCGGCCTCGGCCTGGCGATCGCCAAGTCGATCGTCGAGAGCCATGGCGGGGTGATCACCATGACGCCCGCGAGCCCCTGCGGCGCGGTGTTCTGGGTGCGGCTGCCGCGGCTCGAGGCGGCGGCGGCCGCCGCCGAACTCAGAACCGGTAGGTCACGCCGGCATGCACGATCGTCGGATCGAGCGCGACCTTCGCGGTGACCGGAAGGCCCTCGAACACGCCCGCGCCGTGGCTGCGCAGCATCAGCCGCGAGACGTTGCCGTAGACGCCCCAGTGGGGGGTCACCATGTAGTCCGCGCCGGCGCGGAAGGCGGCGCCCCAGCTGGGATGGACGTTGAGGCGGGTGATGGCCCCGTCGCTCTCGTGGAAGATCAGCATCCGCGTCACGCCCACGCCGACGAAGGGCTGGATCCGGCCGAGGCCGCCGAAGTGATAGTTGAGGTAGCCCGCGCCCGGGCCGAACTGGACGTTGCCCAGCCGTCCCAGCGGCGCCAGCGTGCCCTTGCCGTTCGCCGTGATGGTCGGCGGGATGCCGACCGAGAGCGCGAGCGACAGGTCGTGGCGAAGGAAGTACTGGGCCTCGAAGGTCGCCGTGCCAGTGTCGGACAGCTTGAGATCGGCTCCGGGCAGGGGATGGCCGGCCAGGGTGAACTTGCCGTTCGAACTGAACATCACGGCCGCGCCGCCGACGCTGACGGCGACCGTCCCGAAGTGCGGCCGATAGTCCTGGTCCTGGTCCTGGGCGCGGGCCGCGCCCGCACCGAAAGCCAGGGCCAGGCTGCAGGCGATCACGCCCAGTCGTTCATGCGTCTTGGTCATGACGCCTCCTTCACAGTTCGGGTCGCCCGAGCAACAGCGTCCGCCCGCGTCGCCAGATCGACACAGTGGTCGGCTTCGCAAAGAATTCGGAGACTCTGGTTCGCGGCAGGATTTACCAACTCGTCGAACGATATTTTGGCGTCCTAGAGTTAATCGTTGGTTGCCTGAGCGGCGATCACTGAAATCCGGGCCTCGCGCCGGCTGGCGTGTCTGAACAGAAACCAGGCGGGCCCCGATTTTTCGGTATGGCTCTAGAGCATCCACGGATCGCAATACACAAAGCCGAGGCTCGGCTTGGGATGCCTATTCCGCCGCCTGATGGGCCTGCGCGCCGCCTTCGGCGCGGTCCTGGAAGATGCCCACCACGAAGCTGACGGTGGTGCCCTTGCCGGGCTCGCTCTGGATGTCGAGGGCGCCGCCGTGCAGGGCGATCAGGGCCTTGGAGAGGGCTAGGCCCAGACCCGTGCCCTGTTGGGTCTTGGAGTGCTGGCTCTCGACCTGTTCGAACGGGCTGGCCAGGCGCGCCAGGTCCTCGCGCGAGATGCCGATGCCGGTGTCCTGCACATTGACCTGCACCCGGTCGATGCCGTCCGCCCCCCGCGTCGATCGGCCCCACACCCGCACCGCGCCGCCGCGCGGCGTGAACTTGATGGCGTTTGACAGCAGATTGAGCAGCACCTGTTTCAGGGCGCGGAAGTCGGCCTCGATCTCGGGCAGGCCGTCCATGTCCACCGACAGCCGCAGACCCTGCTCGTCGGTCCGCCCGCGCACCAGCCGCACCGCGTCCTCGACCACGTCGTGCAGGTCCAGCATCTCGAAGCGCATGGTCATCTTGCCGGCCTCGATCTTCGACATGTCGAGGATGTCGTTGATCACCGACAGCAGATGCTCGCCGGAAGAGTGGATGTCCTTGACGTATTCCGAGTAGCGCTTGTCGCCGAGGGGGCCGAACAGCTCGGCCATCATCACCTCGGAGAAGCCGTTGATGGCGTTCAGCGGGGTGCGCAACTCGTGGCTCATGTTGGCCAGGAACTCGCTCTTGGCCTTGTTGGCGCTCTCGGCGCGGATCTTCTCGACCTCGTACTTGCGGGCCAGTTCGGCCAGTTCGTCCTGGCTGCGCTCAAGCCCGTCGACGGCGCGCTTGAGGGCCGCTTCCTTCTGCTTCACCGCGGTGATGTCGGCGGCGGTGATCACCATGCCGCCTTCTTCGGTGGGGCGCTCGGACACCTGGATCCAGCGACCGTCGCGCAGCTCGGCCTCGTACACGTCCTTGGCGCCGGAGGGGGCGGGGTGGGTCTGCTTGATGGCCAGCTGGGCGAAGCGCTCCACGCCCTCGCGCAGGGCGCCCACCTTGAGCAGGCGGGGGTCGAGCGAGAACACGGTGGCGTAGGCCCGGTTGCACATGAGCAGGCGGCCATAGCGGTCCCACAGGACGAAGGCCTCCGACACGCTCTCGATGGCGTCGCGCAGGCGATCCTCGGCGGCCTCGGCGCGGGCCTGGGCCAGGCGCTCGTCGGTCACGTCGAAGACCACGCCGATGATGCGGCGGAAGGTCCCGCCCTCCGGTTCGCCATAGCCCTGGCCGCGAGCGTCGATCCAGGCCGTGCCCCCCTTCAGGTCCGGCGCCAGGAACGACACGTCGAAGGCGCCCTCGCGCGCGGCGGTCAGCAGGGCCTGGCGCACGGGTTCGCGATGCTCGGGGGTGATGCGGTTCAGCACCTCCTCGCCGGAAGCCACGCCGCCGCCGCCCCAGCCCAGGATCATGCCGGTGACGTCGGACATGAACACCTTGTCCTGCTCCAGGTCCCACTCCCAGATGCCGCAGCGGGCGGCCTCCACGGCCAGGCGGAAGCGCTCCTCGCTGGCGGCGAAGGCGTCCTGGGCGGCCTGGGCGTGCAGGCTCTGGCGGATCAGCAGCACCGCCAGGGCGACGCCGATCACCAGCGGCGCCAGCAGGCCGACGATGTCCTCGAGGCGCAGGCCGGGGCCGAGCCAGGGGGCCCGCGCCACGGCCACGGCGCGCAGGGCGCCGCCGGCGGCCGGCTGGGCGGCGGCGGCCAGGCCGATGTCCTTGTCGCCGCGGCTGACCACCGCCACGCCCGGGCCGGCGGCCGCCTTGGCGATGGCGGCGTCGAGGGCGGAATTGCCACGGGCGCCGCCGACCAGGCCCAGGACGTGGCCAGGGGGGTCGGTGACGGCGAGGATGGTCTCGGCCGGGGCGCCGGCGGCGAGGACCTGAGGGTCCACGGCGGCCAGGGTGAGGGCCTTGTGCTGGCCGTCCGCGCCCGCGCCGGGAGCGATCGCCACGGCATAGATCCAAGGCCCGCCGCCGGGCGGGGCGCCGATCCAGAAGTCCCGGCCCGAGGCCAGGGCCAGGCGGATGGCCGAGGTCCAGTCGGCTTGGCGCGCGACGCCCGTGGCGCCGGCCAGCACATCGTCGTCGGCCACCGCCGCACCCTGGGCCAGGCCCCCGGCGCCGGCGAGCGCGGTCTCGGCCGCATCGACAGGGTCGCCGCCGAAGCGGCGGCGGGAGACGGCGGCGGCGGTCAGGGCCGAACGCAGGGAGGCGGTGGCGATGTCGAGCCGGGCGGCGCCGGCGCGGGCTTCGGCGAGGGCGGTCTGGGAGGGGACGGCGGCGCCGGCCGAATGGATGCGGGAGAAGGCCAGGCCGCCGTAGATCAGGCCGAGCAGCAGGGCGGCGGCCAGGGCCAGGCGGACCGGCGAGGCGACCATGCGGGTGCGCCGCCGATCGGCGCGACGGCCGGTCTGCGCGACGCCCCCAGGACGCGCCCCTGCAATCGTCTCCCGGCTTGCCAAGCCTGATCCTCGCGAGTCACCCGAATCAACAAGGTACGCGGTCCAAACCCGGCCCGGAAGGCCAGGCGGCGCCATGCCTCACCCCCAACTAGACGCGCGCGATGGTTGTGTTCCGACTAACGTCCTAGGCGAGTGCGCGCGAAACCAGCTCCGTCACGTTCTTCGATAGGCCCGCCGTCGCGGCGATCCGCTCCAGCTGCGCCTTCATCAGGGCGCCGTACTCTGGCCGGAAGCGGCGCCAGGCGCCGAGGGGTTCGATCAGGCGGGCGGCGATCATTGGATTGAAGCCGTCGGTGGCCAGGATCTGGTCGGCCAGGAAGCGGTAGCCGGCGCCGGAGGGGTCGTGGAAGCGGTACGGATTGGCCGAGGCGAACACGGCCACCAGGGCGCGCAGGCGGTTGGGGTTCTTGGGATCGAAGGCCGGATGGGCGGTCAGGCCCAGCACCCGGCCCAGAGCGTCGGGCTCGGGGCTGCGCGCCTGCACCGAGAACCACTTGTCGATCACCAGGGGCTCGGCCTCCCAGCGGGCGTAGAAGTCGGCCAGGGCTTCCTCGAACGCCGCGCTGCCGAGCGCGGACAGGGCGGACAGGCCGCCCATGGCGTCGGTCATGTTGTCGGCGCCGCGATAGTGGGCCTTGGCGCGGTCGATGGCCTGCGGCGTCGGCTTGGCGGCCAGCAGATCGAGGGCGGCGTTGCGCAGCGCCCGGCGGCCGGCGCTCTCGGCGTCCGGGGTGAAGGCGCGTTTCCCGCCGAGCTCGTCGTGCAGGCGCTGCAGGTCTTCCGCCAGGTCGCCGGCGAGCCGCGCGCGCAGGGCCTCGCGCGCCTCATGGATAGCCTCGGGGTCGGCCTGGATCACGGCCAGGCTCAGGTCCTGTTCGCCGGGCAGGGACAGCAGCAGGGCCTTGAAGGCGTTCTCGGACGACTGGTCGCCCAGCGCCCGCCCCAGCGCAGCGGCGAAGCGGGTCTCGCCGGCCTCGTCGGGGGCGCCCGACGCGCGGCCGAGGATCAGGGCCTTGGCCAGGCGCTGGCCGGCCTCCCAGCGGTTGAACAGGTCCGGGTCGCCGGCGAGCAGGACGTAGTCGTCCTCGGGCGGCGCGCCCGTCTCCAGCTTCACTGGGGCGGAGAACTGGCGCATGGCCGAGATCACCGGCGGCCGCTCCACGCCGGTGAGGCGCACCTTGTGCTGTGCGTCGTCGAGCACGATCACCGTATCGACCACCGCCGCGCCGCCGTCCGGCGGATGGAAGGCCTGCGGCTTGCCCTCCGCGTCCAGCAGGCCGAGGCGGATCGGGATCGGCAGGGGGTGCTTGTCGGGCTGGCCTGGGGTCGGCGCGGTGGCCTGGCTGAGCAGCAGCTCCAGCGTCTTGGCCTCGGCGTCGTAGTCGGCGACGAGGCTCACCACGGGCGTGCCGGCCTGGCTGTACCAGGCGAAGAACCGATCGAGGTCGCGGCCCGAGGCATCGGCGAAGCAGGCGACGAAGGCCTCCACGGTGGTCGCGTCGCCGTCATGCTGCTCGAAATAGAGGTCCATGCCGCGGCGGAAGTCCTCCGGCCCCAGCAGGGTCTTCAGCATACGGATGACCTCGGCTCCCTTGTCGTAGACCGTGGCCGTATAGAAGTTGTCGATCTTGACGAAGCTGGTCGGGCGCACCGGGTGGGCCATGGGGCCGGCGTCCTCGGCGAACTGGCGTCCGCGCAGGGCCTTCACGTCCTTGATCCGCTGCACCGCGGCCCCGCGCATGTCGGCCGAGAAGCTCTGGTCGCGGAACACCGTCAGGCCTTCCTTGAGGCACAGCTGGAACCAGTCGCGACAGGTGATGCGGTCGCCCGTCCAGTTGTGGAAATATTCGTGGGCCACCACGCCCTCGATCCGCTCGTAGTCGAAGTCGGTGGCGGTGGCGGGGTCGGCGAGCAGGAGCGAGGAGTTGAAGATGTTCAGCCCCTTGTTCTCCATGGCCCCGAAATTGAAGTCGCGCACGGCCACGATCATGAACAGGTCGAGGTCGTACTCTCGGCCGAAGGCCTCCTCGTCCCACTTCATCGAGCGCTTCAGGGCGTCCATGGCGTAGGCGGCGCGCGGGGCCATGAAGGGGTCGACGTAGATGCGCAGGTCGACGGTGCGTCCGCTCATGGTGACGAAACTGTCCGCCAGTTCGTCGAGCTCGCCGGCCACCAGGGCGAACAGGTAGCAGGGCTTGGGGAAGGGGTCGCGCCACAGGGCGAAGTGGCGCCCGCCGGGCAGGTCGCCGCTTCCCTCCAGGTTGCCGTTGGACAGCAGGCGCGGATAGGCGGCCTTGTCGGCCTCGATGCGGCAGGTGTAGCGCGCCAGCACGTCCGGCCGGTCGGGGAAGTAGGTGATCTTGCGGAAGCCTTCGGCCTCGCACTGGGTGCAGAAGCGGCCGCCGGACATGTACAGTCCCTCCAGCGCCTTGTTGCCCTCCGGGTCGATCTCGACCTCGGTCTGCAGGGTGAAGGCCTCGGGCGCGCCCGGCAGGGTCAGGTGCTCGTCGGTCAGCTCGTAGTCGGCCGGCGACAGCGCGCGGCCGTCGAGCGTGACGGACACCAGCTTCAGCCGCACCCCGTCCAGCACCAGCGGCCCGTCCTGGCCCGGGTTGCGCCTCACCTTCAGCGTCGCCTTGACCCGCGTCGTGCTGGGCTCCAGCCGGAAATCGAGGTCGATCTCGTCGATCAGGAACGCGGGCGGGCGGTAGTCGGAAAGATGGATCGGCTGGGGCGTGTCGGTGCGCATGACGCAAGGGCTCCGAGCGTTTGACGGGAAACCGTCTAATTGGCGCCTGCGCGCGCCGGGCGCCAGCCCGGAGCGGTCGGATGGCGTCTTGCATCCAGGCAATCCCTGGATCGGCGCCCTATTTGGCCGATCCGCCCAGGGCGGCGCGCAGCTTCGGGGGCAGGATGTGCGCCTTCAGCAGGTCGATGCCGAAGTAGACCACTGCGCCGCCGTGCGGCGCGTCCTGGGCCGGCTGCGGATAGTCCTTGTAGGGCGTCAGCGCGCCGTCGCCTGTCGGCGTGAGCTTGGGCAGGTCGGTGACCACGCCGTAGCCGGCGGCGAGGGTGACCCCGGGCGCGAGTCCGATGTTGGCCAGGGCCGACGGCGTGGTCACCTTGCCGTCGGGCCCGATATTCATGGTGATGTCGAGCGAGGCGGTCATGTCGGGGATGGAGGGCAGCTTGCTGTGCGCCAGTGCGATCAGGTCGTCGGCCTTGAAGCTGAAGTGCAGGCCCAGGGGATCGGTCTTGGTCTTGGGCAGGTCGAAGCTGAACCCCGAGAGGGTGGCGTAGGGCACCAGGCTCAACGGGGCCAGGAAGTTGATTCCCGAGAGCGCCTTGCGGCCCTCGGGATTGGCCAGCAAGGCCCCCAGGCCCGTGCCGACGAACACCGTGCCGCCGGCGATCAGGGCGGCCTTGTCGGCGTCCGAGGCGCCGTTCCAGACCGGCAGGGCGTAGCGCTTGGCCAGGCCCAGGCCGAAATTCTTGAACGCCTCGTTCTTGCCGAGCTGCTCGCCGATGGTCTTGACGCCCCCTTCGAAGGCGCCCGTGGCGTCCTCCTTCTTGGCCTCCTTCAGCGGGGCGTCCGGCCCGGTGGGGCCGTCGCGGCGCAGCACCGGAGCCCTGGGCCCCGGCGAGCTCGCGCCCTGCTGCACCACATGGGCCAGCTCATGGGCGATCAGCCGCTGGCCGGCAGCCGTGCCCGGCTGGTACTGGCCTGCGCCGAACACCAGGTCGGCGCCGACGGTATAGGCATGGGCGTCCACGGCCCTGGCCGAGGCGGCCGCCCGGCTGTCGGTGTGCACGCGCACGGCGCTGAAGTCCTGGCCCATGCGCTCGGACATGAAGGCGCCGGTGGCCATGTCGAGCGGGGCCCCCGGCGCGGCCAGGGTCTCGTGCACCGCGGCCGGCGCCTCGGCGCCCGCCGCGCGATCGCCGCCGCCGCCGCCGGCCTCGCGCTGGGCGGTCTTGTCCTCGTCTTCGCAGCCGGCGCACTTGCGCTGCAGCGTCGGCGGGGCGGCGGAGCGCATCACCGCGTCGGCCGCCTGATCGGCTTCGCGCTCCAGGGGATCGTTCACCGACCCGACCGTGAGCTTGGCCTGCAGCCGGCGCAGGTGGGCCTGGTTGCCGAGACGCGCGGCCGATGACGAGATCAGGGGCCGGCTCGGGACCTGCTTGGCCTGGGCGATAGCGGAATGTCGAAGCGACTGTCCCTTCATTGATCCACCCTCCCATCGGGGCTCGCTGCGGCGCTCACGGCTTGGCTCCCGTCCCGGCCGCGGCCGGCGGTTTCTTCGGCAAGGCCTTCTGGAAGAAGGCGAAGGTGGCGGGCCGGATCGCCGACAGCAACGCCTCGTCCAGGATGTAGAGGCTGAAGTTCTCGGCGAAGGCCTCCATCAGGTTGGTGTCCGCGTAGTCGGTGACGTCGCCGGTGAGCGTCTTGACGTCAGGGGTGATCGGCTTCTGCTGGGCGGTGGGATTGGCCTTGTTGAAGGCGTCGGCCTTCTCGTTGTCGGCGTCGATCTTGCGGTTGGTCTTGCGCGCGTCCTTGACCGGCTTGACCCCGTCGGCGGTCAGGGCCTTGCCGAAGTCGGTGAGCATCTGCTCGCTGTCCTTCTTGTCGCCAAGCTCGCCCCCGGCCAGCGACTTGGCCGTCTGCATCGCCACGTTCTGGGCGTCGATCTCCTTCTGGGCGGCGGCGATGGCGTCCTTGAGCCGCTTTTCCTCGGCCGCTTGCTTGGGGCTCTTGCTGTCCCCCGTTGCGGCCAGCGGATCGGGATCGTTGATGTCGATCTTGGGGTGGTCGAGCTGGTTCTGCAGGTCGTCGCGGGTCTTCACCGCCTTGTCGCGGGCGATCTGGGCACCGAACGACGGCCGAAGATCGATCATGTGGCCCAGTTCGTGGATGATCCCGGCCTGGGCGTCGGTTCCCGTCCCGATCCGCCGGGCGGTGGTTTTGAACATGTCGCCCCAGATGTGGATGATGTCCTTCTCGGCTTGGTATTCCCCGGCCTCGTTGCCGGGCCCCGCGCCCGCGCCCATGAAGCTGAACGTCACCCCGTCGGCCTTCGCCAGGATCGGCGCCGGCAGCAGGTTGAGCGCGTCCACCAGTTGCTTGGCCTGGTCGGCCGAGAAGCTGGCCCCCAGGTCGACCTTGATCGCGCCCACGGCGACCATGCCGGTCAAGACCGGCGCCGCGGCCCCGCCGGCGGCGCCCTGTTGTCCGGTCTGAGGGGGCGCCGGGGCGGCCGCCTGGACCTGCGTCCGCTCGATGAGGATCTTCTCGGCCGCGCCGTCGACATAGCGGGTGAACCGGAAGATCGCATTGGGGCCGCCCTGCTTGCTCAGGTCGATGGCCACGTCGATGATGGTCCCGGGCGGCAGCACCGTGGCCATGTCCGCCAGGTCGTGGGCGGCGCCTTTCAGGCCCTTCTGCTGCTGGACGTCGGTGATCTCGGCGCCGAACTCGACGCCGGCGGCGGGATTGGCGCTGACGCCGCCCTTGGGGTTGAAGTAGGTCGAGACCCAGCCGTCGACGGTGGCTTCATCAGGCGCGTTGCGGGTGACGTGCAGGCCCTTGCGGATCGCCTCGGGGATGTCGGTCAGGGTCTTGCGCGCGATCCAGCCCCCGGCGCCGGCCTGCAGTGTGTGGGCGAGTTCGTGGGCGATCAGACGCCGGCCGCCATCGCTGGCGGTGTCGAACCGGCCGGCACCGAACACGACATGGGATCCGACCGTATAGGCCTCGGCGCCGACCGCCGCCGCGGATTCCGCGGCCCGGGCATCGGTGTGGATGCGGACGCCGCTGAAATCGGCGCCGAACCGGCTCGCCATGAAGTCGTTCGTCGCCGGATCGAGGGCCTGGCCGGGCGCCGCCAGCACCTGATGGACGACCGGCGGAGCCGTCCCGCCGGCCTCGCGCGCCGACGGCTGGGCCTTGGCCGTCAGCCGGCGCAGGTGCGCCTGGTTTCCCAAGGGGGCGCAAGCGGCCCGGCGGGGGACGGCCGCCGCATCGGGCGCCGCCCGATCTGCAGCCGTGAACGTCAGGGACCTGCGCGTCATGAAGGTCCGTCCGGGGTGACCAGGGCGGGGGGCCAGAAGCTCGGCATGATCCGCGTCATGGCGCGCAGGAAGGCGGTGCGCTGCCGCGGCGTCCAGCCGGTCATCGCCAGGTTGATGCTCTGGGTCACCAGGGCGTTCACGCTGTCGCAGGAGCAGGCGCACTGCAGCCCCTGGATGCTGCCGACGATGCCTTCGTCGGAATTGAAGGCCTGGTTGAGTTCTTCGTTGAACAGCATCCGGTGGTCGGTCGGATTGTTGTTGGCGATGAAGTTGTCGAACCAGGTGGGGAACTCGCTGGCGATCGCCGCTATCTCGCTGAGGAAGAACTCCACCCGGAAATGGTCCTCGGCCGGGAACCTGGGATTTTGACGCGCCACCATATTGAGCGCGCAGTCGGCGGGCGCCGTGATGGTCGGCGACTGTGTGGCGTCGAAATGGGCGTGCTCCATCTCGTGGGTGATGGTCGCCAGGACCTCCGCCCGGTTCGCCCGCTCTTGCGGGGTGCCCGGCGCGGTGAAGCCGATCACGGTTCCGGCAAGGGTCTCCAATGACGGCGGGACCTCGATGCACGACTTGTTGGCCACGGCGTTGTTGGTGTGGATCGCACGACCGGCCGGCGATCCGTCGGGAAATTGCGAGCAGGGAGAAGTCTGGGCGCTGACGGTGCCTTCGATGGCTGGGCTCAGGAAGATGCCGAACACCTCGGTGCGGAGCGCCAGCCCGTTCGCGGCCATGACGGCGGCGATGTTGGGGGTGGGCGCGCCGATCAGGTCGCGCTGGGCGGCCAGCGGGCTGGCCGGCGGCGCGTTGTTGATGGCGTCGGTCTGAGCCTGTTGCACGGGCGCGATGCGGGTTCCGAAACCGGATGTGTCTCCCGCAGTGGGCGCCGCGCATTGCGCCGCAGAGCGGCAAGGCGCGCGCTTCAGGCCGTCGCCGTCCTGCTGCAGGGTGTGCGCCAGTTCGTGCGCCAGCAGCCTGCGCCCGTCAGTGCTGGCGGGATCGTATTGCCCCGCGCCGAACACCACGTTGCGGCCCACCGTAAAGGCGCGCGCCTCGACCGCGGCCGCCGACTGGGCGGCCTGCGCATCGGTGTGGATGCGGACGTCGCCGAAATCGGCGCCGAAGCGGCTGGCCATGAAGGCGTGCGTCGCCGGATCGAGCGCCCGGCCGGGCGAGCCCAGTACCTGGCCAACCACTGGCGGCGCCTGGGCGCCCGCCACGCCGTCGCCGCCGGCGGCTTCGCGCTGGACGCCCTTGTCCTGCTCCTCGCAGGCCGCGCATTTGCGGTTCAACGCGGGTTCCGTCGATGACAGCGACACCGGGGGATCGGCCATGCGCATGACCCGGTCGGCCGCCGCATCGGCCTCGTGTTCGAGCGGATCGTTCACCGCGCCGATCGTCAGCTTGGCCTGCAGCGGCCGGCCGCCCGCCATCAGCCGCCGCAGATGCGCCTGGTTGCCCGCCACGGCGGGGGCGGAAGTCCTGCGCCGGGCCTGCGGCGCGCGCTCGCCGCCGGACGTGTCCTTCGCGTGCTGGGTCGCAGCGTTGGCCCGGGCGCAGCAGCTCATGGCTCACCCCTCGGTGTTCATGAAGTCCCAGGTCGTGGTCGCCGCCGAGACGCTGCGCTGCGGGGTGATCAGCGGGCGCACGTGGAACACGTTGCCCACCACCTCGAAGCGCGAGGTCTTCTCGGCCATCAGGATGAAGACGGGCGAGGGCGCCTCCCTGAGGGCCATGGGCTGGGCCATGATGTTGGCGTTCACTGCCGCAAAGGCCGGGAACAGCAGGCCGGCGGCGGCGGTCTGACCGTCGGGCGTCGTCACGCGGTTGCCGTCCAGCATCACCGTGCCGACGTCCTGCTCCAGCGAGAACAGCACGCCGACGCCGATGCCGGGGTCCAGCTTGCCGCCCGGGGCGATCAGGGCGATGTCGTTGTCGCGGATGTGCAACACCGGATCCAGGTCGAAGCTGACCAGGTCGGCGGTCACCGCCAGGACATCCAGATTACCCAGGGCCTCGTTCAGGGTGAGGTGGGTTTCGAGGACGGCCGCCGCCGGCTGCGCGGTCGCTGCGGCCGGCTGCGTTGTGGCCGCCGGTTGGGTGGCGCCTGGCTGAGGGGTTGCGGCAGGTTGGGTGGAAGCGGGCTGGGTCGACGCCGCCGGCTTGGTCGTCGCCTGTTCGGTGGCGAGCGGCTGGGTCGCGGCCGAAATGGTCGCGGCCCGGTTGGCGAGGGCGGCGCCCGCAGGCGTCGGAGCTGTTGGAGCTGTTGGAGCTGTTGGAGCAGTTGGGGCTGTCGGCGCTGCCGGCGCGGCGACGCCCGCGAGGTTGGTCGTGGCCGAGGGCGTGAAGCTGACCGTCGGGAGGATCGCGGTGAAGGCGTCGGTTCCGCGCTTGGTCATGGCCGCCAGCAGCGTCTTGCGCGCCGCCGCGGGGGCGGCCTTGGGCGGCGCCGCCTCGGGGGTGAAGTGGGCGAAGAAGGGCTCGGCGAACTTGACCGAGGCCGCCAGCAGCGCTGCCTGGTAGAGCGCCTTCACGCCCACGGACAGGCCGGAAACCGCGCCGTTGGCGTCGGTGGCGCCCAGCGAGGAGCGCGCAAAGGCGTTGGCGGCGCCGAGATTGGGATCGGCGAAATAGAAGCCCACCGCGCAGTTGCGCACCTTGTTGTCGACGCAGCGGATCATGCCGAGGTTGGCGAAGCCCAGCACGCCGACGTTGATCCGCTGGAACAGGCAGCGGCTGACGTCGAGGTCGTCGAGCGTGGTGGCGATGGTGTTGGCCTGGATGGTCGAGAGCACGCCGCAGATGGTGTGGCTGCCGATGAACTCGGTGCCCAGGAACGCGCAGCCGCGGACGGTCAGGCCCTGCACCCGGTTGAGCGCGATCACCCCGCCGCCGAAGGCGGTGTCCTTGGCCGCGCCGCTGGCCGGCAGGTCGAAGCGGAAGTTGCAGCTCTCGATGTCGCAATCGAAGGTCTGCACGGCCATGACGCCGGCCACCGTGTAGGCGGTGTCGCTGGACATTACCGGCAGGATGCGCAGGTCGAGGCCACGCAGGGTGACCTCGCGGGCGCCTTCGACGATGATCAGTCCAAAGAGGAAGTTCTTGAGCGTCTTGGGCGAGGGCTCCAGCACGATGGCGCCGGGCGAGCAGCCTTCGATGGTCAGGCCGTCGTGCTTGGCGGTCAGCACAAGCGGAGCCGGCAGCACATAGGTCCCCGGCTTGAGCGACAGCGAGCCGCCCGGGCCCAGGCTGTCGACCACCTTCTGCAGCCCGCCCTTGGCGGTGACGCCGGCGGGGTCGAGCGTAATGCCGCAGCAGGCGCCGTCGGTCTGCTTGGTCAGCGGATTGAAGGGGACGCGGCAGTCCTCCAGCACTCCGAAGCCCTTGTCCACCGGTCCGACCACCGCCAGGTCGACGAGCCACTGGCGCGGCCCATCCGGCGGTTGCGGCGCCTCCTGGTAGCGGGCGGGATAGACCTGCACCGGGGTATTGGGCCGCACGGCGAAGCGCCAGAACGGCCGGCCGACCGGCGCGGCGGGCAGGGCCGAGAGGGTCACGGTCACCTCGAGGCCGCTCGTGGCGTCGAGCGCCGCGGGCTGGCCGGCGTTGAACGGGACGATCGCCTGCCATACGCGCAGGAAGAGCGGGTTCTTGTCGCTGGCGTATTCGGGCGGCAGCGGGTCCGTCAGAGTCAGGGCGCCGGTGTCGAAGGAATAGGGCTGGGCCAAGATGGTGACGAAGCCGGACTCGGCGGCGATGAAGTTGTTGTCGCCGAGGTCGGCGCGGCTCCTCAGGATCTCCACCGCCTGGCCGAGCTGGGGCGCGTGCTCCTGGTCGATGGGGACCGAGGTCAGGCTCATCACCCCGGCCTTGGCGTCGGTGGAGGTGGCCCGGTAGAGGAACGAGGCGTTGTTCCAGCCCCACATCAGCGAGCCGGTCTTGGCCTTGGAATCGAACGCCGTGACGGTCACGCGCACGAGCTGGTTGTCGGCCCCGAGGTAGCCGCCGGCCGCCGACGGGCTGCACGGATCGGCGGGAGCGGTGGAGGGCACGAAGCCGACCTCGAGCCGCGCGTCGGAGGCCAGCTGCAGGCTGTCGGGGTCCCAGGTCACGCCCTCGGCGCCCAGCACCTTGCCGAGCGCCGCCGCCCCGTCCGCGCAGGTGGCGCCCTGGAACGGCGTGGCGATGAACTGCTGCATGAGCCGCAGGCGGGCGGCGGAGTCGGGGCCGCCCAGCGCCACGTCGCGCAGGGCCTGGTCCTCCACCGCGCAGACGCTCTGCTCAGTGACCAGCAGGCTGATCACCTCGGTTCCGGAGAGGGCCAGGGCCGGCTGGTCGAGCCAGTCCGGCTGCTTGGCCAGGTTCAAGGCTTGGTCGAGCGTCAGCCGCCAGCCGCCGGCGTAGAGGATGCCGGTCCCGACCTGCAGGCCGGAGCCGACCGGCGTCACCTTATAGCCGTCGTCTGGCGTGCCGGTCGGCCCGATGATGTCGAGCGTCTCCAGCCTGAGGGTCTCCAGCGCGATGGCGCCGCCCTCGTTCACGTCGGCCTCCAGGGTCACCCGGCCCTGCTGGGCAAGGACGGAGCGATAGCCCCGGCTGGGGTCGTAGCTGATGCGCGCGAGGTCACTGGCCATTGTGTTGCTTTCGATGGCTAGTCGGCGTCGATCCACACGGGATAGACGCCGAGGGGTGCGTACTCTTCGAACTTGATGGCGAGGCCGCGCTTCCTGAGCGTCACGGCCTCCAGACAGAAGGCGCCCATCTCCGACCCGTTCTGGGCGCCGCCCAGGATGGTGTCGCCGACGCCGGGGTTGAGGATCGCGGCGTCGGCCAGGCGGTAGAGGCGGGCGTAGTTGGGGTCGCCGAACCGGCGGCTGCGGAACAGCGGCCCGCGCGGCGGCACGGCCACCGAGCGGTAGGGTTGGTGCAGGTTGCTGCCCGAGGCGTAGGCGCAGAAGCGGACGCAGCCGTGCTGGGTGTCCTCGACGGTGGCGACGTAGTCCAGGATGCACTCGCTGGCGGAGAGCCGGTGCAGGCTGGCGGGGCCGAGCACGGTGCAGCGCGAGAGGCTCACCTGCCCGCTCGAGAAGCCCAGGGCCAGGTCGGCGAGGGCCAGGGGATAGGCCTTCTCCATCGCCGCGCGATCCTGTCCGGCGAGAGCGGCCTGCAGGGCGGCCAGCAGACCGGCGTCCGGCGCCGTGCCGACGGTGTAGTTGGTCAGGGCCGTTCGGGCCGCCGCGGGCAGGCCCCCGACGATGCCCTGTGTGACCGGATCGCTGGACAGCTTCCAGGTCATCGCCAGGTCGGCGGGATCGAGGATCGGCGCGGCGGCCGCCAGGGCGTGGGTCGGGATCGACTGGATGATGCTGTCGCTGGCGGTCAGGTTTTCGAGCGCCCCGCCGTTGCGGGTGCGGATCGGGCCGGTGACGCACCGTTCCAGGATCAGGTCCTTGATCTCGCCCTCGATCCAGATCGTCGACGGGCCGAGGGGCGTCTTGTCCATGGCGGTGTCGAACAGCGAGGGGCCGCCGCCGGCCGCCGCCGCTGTGCCCGGATCGATGGTCGCGAGTCGCAGCCGGACAGTGTCGAAATGACCGGTCAGCACCAGGTCCGCGCCCTGTAGCCACAGGCCCTGCAGGATCAGCTCCCCGCCATTGCCGGTGATGGTCCAGGCGTTCGGCCCCGCGCCCGGCCAGCGCAGCACCGGCCGCGCCAGGTTCAGGGCGCGCAGCTCGACCGTCGCATCCGCCGGCAGGGCCAGCGCCGCCGTCGGGCCGGCGTAGGTCATGGAATCGCCGATCTGCACCGCGCCGGAGCCGGTGATTCCCCCCAGGGCGCCGTCGAGCCCCGTCCCGCCCGCGATCGAGACCAGCAGCGCCGGCTCGTCGATCTGGGAGACGAAGCGCTCGTCGAAGCCCCCGGCCCCGATCATCGAGGAGAAGCCGAAGTGGTAGGCGCTCAGGATCTCGCCCACGGGCGGGGCCGCGACGAAGCTGAACAGGCCCTGCTCGGGATGGATGCGCACCTCCGTCGAAGGCACGGAGGCATAGGTCCCGCCCGCGCCCAACCCAACCGAGAAGGCGGCGTCGTAGAGTTCGGCCGGGAAGCTGGCCCACAGGGTCTCGCGCACCGGGACCGGCAACCGCCATTCGTCGGGCGACACCCAGGCCTCGCCGAAGCTGTCGCTGCTGCGGCTGGAGGGCGCGAACAAGGGGATGCGGCGGCCGGTGGGGTCGAAGGTGAAGCAGGGCGGGCTGGCGCCATTGCTTACCGGCGTGACGGCCTGGGCGGGGAAGCTCTGCAGCCACCAGATGAACACGCCGAGGTGCGAGATGTTGTGCCAGCCGCTCGACTGGGCCCCGCGGCGCAGGTCGGCGGTGTGGGCGTATTCGTCGAAGGCGCCGGCGCTGTTGGCCGCCGCATAGGCGTTGCGCAGGTCGGCGAAGCCGCCGGCCGGCGTGCCCGAACAGGCCCCGGCCAGGGCCTGGATCACCGCAGACCCGGGCGCCGAGCCCGGGGTGAAGGTCGGGACCGGACCGATCGCCGGATCGAACTGGTGGCGGGTGCGGCCGAGCCGGCGGAAGAACTCCACCGCCCGCGCGTCGCGCCCGGCGATGTCCGCGGCCAGCTCTTCCAGCAGGCCCAGCGTGCCGGCCCGGCGGCGGTAGTAGATGGTCTTGGCCACGTCCACGCGCTGGGCGCGGGCGTCCAGGCAGCTGACCAGGCGCGTGGCCAGGAGGTCGCCGATGTAGGGCACCACCCAGTCGTCGCAGGTCTCGATCGACTGGTTCTCCCACAGCCGGTCGATGCTGCGCCGCAGGGTGGCGGTCTCGGCGCCGATACGGTTCACCAGCTCCTGCAGCGGACCGCCCTGGCCCGGGTCGAGGGTGCGGTAGAGCGCCGGCAAAAGCCGCCACAGCTTGGTCTGGTACCAGGAGACGTAGCCGTCATCAGCCATGGGGATCGGGCTCCGGGGTGATGAAGACGTCCGCCGAGGTCAGGGCGAAGTAGCCGCCTTCTCCGGGATCGTGCAGGGGGCTGGCGTCCGTCACGCCGCTGCGGGTGAAGGTCTGTTTGGCGATGGCGACCGCGCCCTTGACCGACAGCACCCCTGCCTCGATCTGGCTGTCGAACACTGGCTGGCCGACCGGCAGGTTGTCGGCCGAGAAGATGCCGGTGACCGGATCGGTCAGGGCGGCCTTGGCGGCGGCGATGATGGCGTCGGAGTCCATGCCGGGGGTGACGATCAGGGTCAGGGTGATGGCGGCCTGCACCGCCGTGGCGGGCGTGACCGCCACCGGACGGTTGGGATCGCCGGCGGCGGCGAGCACTTGGCTGGCCGAGGCCACCGCCGCCGCGTCGTCGCCCACATAGACGGTGACCAGGGTGCGCTGGTGCGCGTCGTTCCAGGCCCACACCGCGCGGGCGCGGGTGACGCCGGGGGCCTGGGCGGCCAGGGCCTCGTAGTCGAACACCGAGACCGCGCGGCCGAAGGTCAACACCGAGCGGGGGGCATAGCGGCGGATCTGGTTCGGAGGGTCGGGGTCGGCCCCGCCGCCCACGGCCACCGGGTTCAGCACGGCGCGCAGTCCCGGATAGGACTGCGAGATCACCGTCAGCTTGCCCGCCGGCGGCGAGGCCGCGCCCGCGCCGACGCGGTAGCTGGCGACCACGTTGTTCACGCCGCTCGTCAGGCGCGCGCCGTTGATCCCGTCGCCGAACATCACGTGGGTCTTGCCGCCGTCGTCCTCGCGGGTGACGAACACCTGGGCGTCCGGCGGCTGGCCGTAGAAGAAGGCGACCTCGGTCCAGGGTTCGCCATCGACGGTCAGGGCGATGGTGCTGGCCCAGGCCGAGCCCTTGGCCAGGTAGGTGACCGGCGACTGGGCGAGGGTGAAGTCCTGGCCCGGCTGGGTGGCGTCGCCGCTGCCGAGAATCTCCTTCGACACCGTCTTGCCGCGGGTGACCGGCAGGGGGTTGTAGAGCACCTGCAGCGGCGGGGTCAGGGTCGGCGTGGGCTGCGGGATGGTCCCGAGCTGGATCTGGTTGTCGCCGGCGGAGCTGGCGGTGGTGATGAAGCCCAGGCCCGCGTCGTCCTGCACCAGCACTTCGGCCCCGCTGGTGGTGGGGAACGGCGTGCGGCCGGCCGCGACCAGGGCGGTGGGCGCGCCGGTCCAGGCGCCATAGGGCTGGTCGATCAGCGGCCCGACGCCGATCCAGTCGAACAGGATGGTCTTGACGCTGGACGACGGGGTCCCGTCCACCGTCAGCACCGTGTGCGGCATGGGGATGGAGTGCTGGCCGAACGGCAGATTCGGTCCGGTGGCGGCGGCGTCCCACACTGCGTCGGCCACCGCGGTCACCTTGAACAGGCTGGTCGAGCCGCCCGAGGTGGTCATCCCAACCCAGTGGCCGGGGCGGATCGGGCGAGCCAGGGAGGCCAGATGCACCGTCGACCCGCTGATCACGCCCGAGGTGAAGAAGTTCCAGACGCCGATGGTCTGGTTCGGCCGCTCCAGGGCCGCCTGGGCGGCGGTGAAGGGGTTGGGCGGGGTTCCGGTCAGGCTGAGGCCGAGCGCGGTCTGCTGCCCGCCGCCGTCGGCCGGCTCGACGGTGACGCTGGACACGGTGGCGAGCATCGGGTCGCCGAGCGAGGCGTCGCGGGGTCTTAGGCGCAGGACGTCGCCGGGGTCCACGGTCTTGAGCGCGCCCGACGCCAGCAGGCTGTAGTTCGGGTGTGGCCACAGGATGCCGATCGGATCGACCACCCAGGGGATCAGCAGGCCCACGCGCGCATGGCTCTGGGCCAGGAACCGCAGCGGCGAGGCCCCGGTCGACGCCAAAAGGTGCGGCGGCGGGACGGCGGCGACCATGTCGGGCAGGGCGATGGCGGTGTCGGCAGCCAGTTCGAACACCTGCGGCGCCTGGCCGGGGCCGGGCTTGCTCTGCACCTGCAGCCCCCTGGGCAGCACCGCGCTCTGGCCGGGCGAGACCAGGGCCGCCAGGGTCCCCGTGGCCCCGATCGCCGGCCGCGGGCGATAGCCCAGCAGCTTGATCAGGTGGTTGACGCTCTCGGGCAGGTCGGCGGTGCGCAGGTAGTCCTGGTTGGCGATGCGCTCGTTGTAGAAGGTCAGGACGTCGGCGAGGTAGGCGAACCATTCCGCCATCATCACCGCCAGGTCGCCCTGGCCCTGGGTGCGCCAGATCGGCAGGCCGTCCAGCGACAGGGCGCTCTCGCCGTCCAGCGGCGTCAGCACCGCCCGGCGGAACTCCAGCCACGTCCCCGCGCGATAGGCGATGTGGCCCAGTTGCGGCAGGTTATAGGGGGCGACGACGTGATCGCCGTCGCAGGGGCAGACGGGCTCGGTCATCGTCCGCCCTCCACGATCACCTTGATGACCCCGCGCTCGGGCCAGCTCGGATCGTTGTCGACGCGCAGGATCTGGTTCGGCGCGGGGGTCACCACCTCGGGCAGGTCGACGAAGCCCGAGAACCCGCCGCGTCGGCGGTAGAGCACCGAATGCACTCCGGCGACGCCCGGCACGGCCTGGATCGCCGCCTCCAGCCGGCTGCGGTAGAGCGGCGAGCCGAAGCTGAAGCGGTCGGCGAAGAAGAAGCCCTCGTCGTCGCCCATGCCCGTGGTTGGCCGGGTGGCGCTGCCTAGCGTCTCGAGCACTCCGGCCTCGACGTCGCCCTCCAGCCACCCGTCCTGGGCGCAGACCGCGATCTGCAGGTCGACCGACAGGTAGATCGGATTGGGTGCGTAGGACTCATAGCCCGCCAGCCGCCGGCGGTTGAGCAGCTCGACCAGCTGCAGCTCCTGGTCGAGCGCGATCTGTTCGGCGCCCCTGGGATCGACCGCGGTGAATACGGTCGCCCAGCTGCCGGTCCAGCGGAAGGCGGTCCCGGCCTTCTGCACCCAGGGCAGGGTCTCGGCCGCCGCCTCGTAGTCCTCGGGCCGCACGGCGCGGAACTGGACGGCGCGGAACGCCTGGGGCGCGGAGCGGACGATGTGGGTGACGCTCTCCGCGTCGGCCCCGTCGGTCACCGGGAAGGGGTTGCGGGCGGCGACGATCACCCCGGCCGAGGCGGGGTCGACCTGGGTGATGGTGTCGGCCGCCACATTGCCCGCCGCGCCCACGCCCACCCGGTAAGTTGCCGTGAACAGGTCCTGGTCCGAGGGCGAGGCGCCGAACACGTCGTCGCCGAAGCGCAGGGTGTCGCCGCCGTCGCCGTCGATGTCGTACTGGTTCGGCCGGCCGGTGCTGGTGAACCCGACCGCCCGCCAGGCTACCGGATCGATGGCGAAGTCCAGGTCGGTCGCCTGGGAGTTCAGGAGGCCGCCCGGGGCGAAGGCCCAGGCGCGCGGCGTGGGCAGGGTCTGCTCCAGGACGACCTCGGGCGCCGGCGCCGCGCTCGGGTCTCCCGCCGCCGCCAGCCACGCCAGAGGTGATTGGCCGAGCGGATAACGGAAGATCCAGTTGGGGTCGTCGTCGTCGCCGTTCGGGCCATAGCGGGCGATGGCCAGGCTCGCGCCGGGCGACGTGGGCGGCAGGCTGCCCACGGCGAAGGTCTCGGTGACGCGGGCGCCCTGGGTGGCGGGCACGATGTTGCCGCCGAGCCGGGTGCGGGTCAGGTCGAGCCCGCGCGGCAGGGCCTCGTCCGGGCCCCAGCTGATGTGGGTCACCGCCGTCGGGCCGAACAGGGGATCGGTGGTCTCCGCCCCCGGCACGGTCAGGTGCACCACCTGGCGCAGGCTCTCGCCCGGCAGGTCGGTCTGGATCAGGATCGCCTGGCCGGCGGCGAAATTGTAGCCGTGCCCCTGGACCCACAGGTCCGTGGCGCCCTGCGGCCAGCACTGCTCGTCGTCGTCGAACCAGTAGGGCTGGATGCCGAAGTTCCAGACGTCGGACACGGCGTAGACATTGGGATCGTTCAGGCCGGTGCCGATCTCGAACGGAGCGCGGCCGCCGTCGGGGTTGGGGGCGAACACCCGGGGGCCCGGCGCCAGGGACTTCGGCCCGGTCACGTCGAGCTGCAGCAGCGTGGTGGCGCTGGTGGCGGGCCGCGGCTCGTAGTCCACCAGCCGCGCCAGGCTGACCAGGGAGCGGCGCTGGGTGGCGGTCTCCAGGGCGGCCTCGGCGGCGACGCGGTCCTGCAGGTAGCTGAGCTCGTCGGCCACCGCCGAGAGGGCCTCGGCGAACATCACCCCGAAGTCCGCCTCCGAACGCTCCTGCCATTGCGGATAGCGCAGGGCCGCGTCGTCGAGCAGGGCCTGGCGGAAACTCAGGAAGTCCTTGGCCAGGTAGTCGATCGGCGGGATCGGCGTTTCGTCCGGCGGGCAGATCACGGGCGGCGGGGCGCAGTCGAAGTCGTCCGGGCAGTTGGCCTTGAACGAGAACCGGCTCGACGAAAAGATCAGGTCCAGCGCCGGCGAGCCTGTCAGGGTCAGGATGTAGTTGGAGAAGTCGCCGGCCACCGCCGCGTGCAGGGTCAGCAGCGGCCGGCCTTCGGCGTCCGTGCCCCAGTCGGTAGCCCCGTTTATCGCCGCCACCGGGATGGTCGGCACGCTGTCGCCGCCGGTGATGTCGGCCGCCAGGGCGGGATCCGCCACCGGCACGGCGTTCATGAAGTGGACGTAGAGGGTGCGCGGGTCGATGGCGTCGACGGTGACGAAGTCGATCCCGTTGAAGGTGGTCGAGGCCAGGATGGCGGCGGTGCGGTCGCGGGGCGTGGCCATCTAGCTCACCGTGACCTGGGTCTGGCGCAGGGTCTGGGTCTCGATCAGCACGTAGCCGATCGAGATCAGGATCGTGCCGTCGGCGACGTCGGGGCTCGAGGCCGAGGTCTGCACCACCACCGACTTGACCGTGATCTGGCCGGCCAGCCAGGTCTGCAACGCCTGGGTCACCGTCATCTGGGTGCTGGACTGCAGCTGGGCGGTCATCGGCGCGAACAGCAGACGGCGCAGGCCCGCGCCGAAGGTCGGCAGGCATACCCGCTCGCCCGGATCGGTGAGCAGCACCTGGCGGATCATCTGCTCGACATGGTCGGGATAGGCCGCCTGGGCGGCCTGGCCGGAGGCCGCGTCGATGCCGAAGGGGAAGGCGATGTCGTGGCGGATCATAGGCCGCTCACCTTCTGCTGGGTGGCGGCGATGAGCACGGTGCCCTGGGGCGCGGGGCCGATGCACAGGCCCACGCTGCTCTCGTTGAGCACGAAGTCGCCGCCGTGCTTCACCCGGCCGGACCCCACCGTCCACTGCACCATGGTGCAGGGCGAGGCCACGCCGCCGGGGGCGAACGCGCAGCCGGCGATGGTGAAGGTGTCGGACATGCGCAGCACCACCGCGTCGGCGGCGGCCTTGGCCGCGCCGGGACTGCCGGTCACGGTCCCGCCGTGGGGACACATCAGGGTGCTGGCGGTGGTGATGAGCCCCGGCATCAGGTCACCGTCAATCCGCCGTCGTTGACCGACACGCCCGAGCTGTCGGCCACGATCTTGCCGTTGGCGCTTTCGATGGTGACGGCCCCGCCGTTCAGGCTGACGCTGTCGCCGTTGCCGTCCTTCATGGTGATGCTGCCGGCGTCGTCGTCGAAGGCCAGGGAGCCGGCCTTGGTGACGATGGTCTTGACCGTGGCGCTGGCGTCGGAGGGGACCTCGTCGGTGCGCCAGTAGCAGCCGGTCCAGATCGGGAAGGACACGTCGCCGGCCTCGAACTCGATCCACACTCCGCTGCCGACCTCGGGCAGCATGATGAAGCCCACCTGCGGGCCGGCGTAGGGCACGCAGGCCGTGGCCCAGCCGGTGGACGCCAGCGGCAGCACCGACGGCACCGAGGCCTTGACGCGCATGGTCGCGGCGTCGACGTCGACCACCACGCCGCGGTACTTGCCGTAGAAGCGGCTCTTGACCTTCTCCAGCAGGTCCATGACCAGGGCGTCGTTCATGGCAGCGGCCCCCCGCCCGAATTCGAGCCCGGCGTCCCCACCGCGTTGCGCACCAGGACGAACCTCATCTCGTGCTTCTCGGTGTTGATGTGGTGGCGCACGCTCCACACCAGGTAGGCGCCCGAGTGCATGGCGCCGGCGGCGTTGACCTGGGCGATGGTCCCGGCGCGGAGCACCGACCCCAGGCGCTGGGCGTCCGTCGCCCCCTCGCAGCGCACGAACCAGCCGGCCTCGCGCAGGGTGGACCTGGCGCGTGCGGTGATGGTGTCCGCGTCCGCCGCAGTGGTGGTCAAGATGGCGGTGACCGGCGGCGTCCCGCTGCCGGTGAAGGTCGCCAGGTCCTGGGCCGCCTGGGGGGTGAGGCCGTCGTCGTCGGTGGTCCCGCCCGCGCCGTTGGAGTCGTTGTCGGAGAACAGGGCCTGCATGGCCACCACTTGGCTCGGCCGCATCACGTCCCACGAGATGTCGAATTCGCCCACGTTGGCGGTGTCGGACGGATTGAGGATCAGGGTGGTCGCCGGATCGCCGTCCAGCGACGGCATGCCGAAGTAGCCGGTCCTCTGGCCGGGGGTGTCGGTGCAGAACACCCGGAACAGCTTGCCGTCGCGCCGCGCCAGCTGGCGCAGGAACTGGGCGTCGCTGGCCCGCTGCATCAGGGTGGCGCTGTCCTCGGACCAGGCGGCGGAGTCGTCGTCGAGGTTCCCCGGGTCGGGGATGAATCCGTAGGTCTGGAAGATGGTGTTGGCCACCGACCCGTCGGTCACGTCGGCCCATTCCTTGGCCGTCTCGGTGACGTTCATCAGCCAGGTGGCGTCCTGGCCGGACACCTTGACGGTGCTCTTGGCCGTGCCGGTGTCGACGTGGATCTCCTGGGCCAGGATGTAGCCGTCGAACAGACAGTGGGTCTGGCCGTCCGCCGCCTGGGCGGTGACGGCGATGTTCGACAGGGGGCCAAGCCGGGCGTCGGACACGGTGTCGTAGTCGCCGTCCGAGGTCGCCGTGATCGGCAGGGTCAGGCGGAAGGCGCCGGGCAGATCGAGGTTCTCCTCCACCTCCAGCTCGGTGAGCTTGCTGGTGAAGTCCGACGCGGCGACCCCGCCGACCAGGATGTCGAACGTGCTCATCCGGTCTTCACCCCCGGCGGGACGCCGATCTGGAACCGGGCGTTCAGCGCGTCCGGCGAGACCGAGCCGTTGGCGTCGCACAGCTTCCAGAACCAGGTCGGATCGTTAAGGTAGCGGGCGGCCAGCAGGTCCAGCCGATCGCCCTGGATGGTCACGTGGTAGCCCATCGGCGGCTGGGGCGAGGGCAGGGGTGTCTTGACCGCGGTCACCACCCGGCCGTCGGCCAGGGTGACCGTGTAGGTGGCCATCTTGGCGTAGCGGCTATTGGGCGCGAACACGGCTCATCCCCCTCATAGCGGCAGCATCCCGATGATCGACTCGGCGGCGTTGGCGAGGTTGGCCAGGGCCAGGGCCTCGCGCAGGCCCTTGGAATAGGTCGCGGCCATGTTGGCGACGGTCGCCAGCGGGCCGTCGACGAAGGCCAGTTCCTGGGCGGTCAGCACGCGCAGGGTGATCTGGGCCTCGGCGTGGGTCGGGTTGAGCAGGGCCGCGTCGTACAGCTTCTCGGTGATCGAGAGCGCCGTCACGCGCACCGGCACGATCCGCCCCGGGCCCCACACGAACAGCACCGTGGGCAGTTGGGCGGCCGGCACCTGGGCCGTCGGCGCGGGCGCGCCGCCGCCGCCGAGCCCGCCGAGCGCGGCCGTCACCGTGCCGATCAGTCCGCCGCCGGGGGGTGCGGTGGGGAACAGCAGCATCTCCAGGGCCGCCAGCCGGGTGTAGACCCCGGAGGCCGTGGCCAGGGCCGTCTCCACCGCGTCGCCGTCGGCGATCATGTCGGTGGCGTCCATCGCCAGGGTGAAGGAGAAGGTCTCCTGCGGGTCGCCGGTGATGGCCAGGGGGTTGGCCGCCGCGCCGGGCGTCGAGGCATTGGTGGTCGCCGGCGTCCAGCCGTGCGTCATCGATTCCGGGTTGTACTGGAAGATGATCACGTTCGGGATCGGCAGCGGGAAGCTCTCGGTGAAGTCGATCAGCGCGCCGCGGAGGTAGTGACCAGGCATGGCGCTCACCCGATCCGCTGCAGGACGGACTGGACGATGCGGGCCGCCAGCCGCTCGGGCGGCTCGCCGGGGCGGGCGTCGATGGTCACGGGCGCGGCGGCGTGCACGCCGGCGGCTCCGGCCCGCGCCAAGCCCAGGGCCACGTGCAGCCCGACTTCGCGCGCCGCCGCGGCGTCGAGGCCGGGGATGTCGAGCGCCAGGCGGTCGATGACCACGTCTTGGGCGGCGGCCGGGCTCATCGGACCGCCTCCCGGCCGGGCACGCGCAGGTGGTTGCCCTGCTTGGCCAGCTCCCGCTCGGCGGCCAGCGTCAGGTGAGCCATGCCGATCAGCGTCCCTTGCGCCTTGGCCAGGAAGGCGGCGGCCAGGGCGGTGTTCTTGATCTCCGCCCCACTCATCGGCAGGCGCTCGGCCAAGTAGCTCCAGTCGATGTCGCCGAGGATCGCCTCGCCGCCGGGCGCCTGGGGCAGGAGGGCCTTGCGCCAGAGAGCCAGGCGCTCCTGCGGCCGGGGCGACAGGAAATCGACCACGAAGCGCAGCCGGCGCACGAAGGCCTGGTCCACGTCGCCCCGCCGGTTGGTGGCCAGGATGGCGACGCCGTCGAAACTCTCGATCCGCTGCAGCAAATAGTTGATCTCGATGTTGGCGAAGCGGTCGTGGGCGTCCTTGGCCTGCATGCGGGCGCCGAACAGGGCGTCGGCCTCGTCGAAGAACAGCAGGGCTCCGGCGTGCTCGCAGGCGTCGAACACCTCGCGTAGCTTCTTCTCGGTCTCGCCCACGTATTTGTTGACCACCCCAGCCAGGTCGACGCGGTAGAGCTCCAGATCCAGGGAGCGGGCGATCACCTGGGCGGCCATGGTCTTGCCGGTGCCGCTCGGCCCGCCGAACAGGGCGGCGACGCCCGAGCCCAGGTGCGCCAGGCGCGAGAAGCCCCAGTCCTCGTAGACCGTCCAGCGCAGGCGCACCTGGTCCTCGAAGGCGCGCAACTGGCGCTCGACGTCGGCCGGCAGCACCAGATCGTCCCAGGCGTAGGGACGGGGCAGGCGGGTCAGGAGGCTGTGGTCGGGCCGGGCCTGCGCGGCCGGCGGGGCGCCCTCGGCCAGGCGTATGATCTGCGCCGGCGTGAGGCGCTGGCTCACGAGCGTCCTCGGCGGCGGCGAGGCGCTGCGGCTGTTCCAGAGCGCCAGGCGCTGGGCGGTGTCCAACGGCTTCACCGCGATGCTGACGAGGCCGCCGGCGCCTTCGCGAGCGCCGCGCAGGAATGGGACCTCCAGGCGCTGGGCCAGCGTCCAGTCGGCTGGGGTGGCCGCGTCGGCGTCGCGGAAATAGGCCAGGGCGCCCATCGCGCGGGCCTGCCGCAGCACCCGCAGCAGCGCCTCGCGCACGGGTAGGCCGAGGCCCAACAGGGCGGGCAGGTCGGCGGCGAGCAGGGCGCGGCCGCGCGCGGCGGCGAACTGCGCGGCCAGGGTCTGGCGGCCGACGCCGGCGGGCCCGACCAGCTCGGTTTCGCTCGGCTGGCCCGCCTCCAGCGCCGCCAGGGCGTCGCCATGGAAGCACTCGAGGCCGGCCGCCTTCTGGGGTGCGATGACCGTGACGGCCGCTTCGATCGCCGGATCGCGCCAGTCCTGCCCGCAGACCGTGAGGACCACGGCGGGGTCGGCCCGCCAGGCCGTCGCCAGGCGATGGGGCGAGGCGTCGTCGAGCGGTTCGGCGAGCCGCCAGCGGTGGAGCGCGCCCCCCGTGACCGGGACAGGTTCGCGGCCGGCCAGGCGCGCGGCCAGGACGCCGGTCGGCGCGATGGCGCGCACGTCGTCGTGCAGATAGGCATAGACCCGCTGCAGGCCTGGGTCGATCTCGACCGCCACGGCGGTCAGCAGCAGGTCCGCCTCAGCTGGGTCGAGCGCGAACGCCTCGATCAGGCGTGACCAGCGGTCGTCGGCGAGGAGAGCGGCCTCCGCAGCCTCGACCTCGTGCGTCAGAGCCAGGGCCTCCGGATCGTGGCCGAGGACGGAGGCGGCGTCTTGTCCGCCGACCAGCAGGCGCGCGACCTCTTCGGGGGTGATGGCCAAGCCCTGGTCGGGGCTCGACTGGCCGCTCTCCCAGATGCGCCGCATGGCCAGCGCCAGCCGGCGCGCGCGGGCCTGGGCCACCGTCAGCAGCCGTCCCGACGCCGTGGCCGGCGCAATGGGTTGGGCGCGGGGGCTGAGCACGCTGACCAGGGTCATGTCAGCCATCCCGCGGCGCTTGGCACGCCGTTCACGCTCACGCCGAGGGCGAAGCTGCCGGGCGTGGACAGGGCGAAGGCGATCGAGCCGCCGCCGGGATCGACGAAGAACTCGCCGGCGCCGGGCGGGTTGGCGCCGGCCGTCAGCGCCGTCCCGCCCACGCTCACGCTCGTCGAGCCAGGCACGAAGCCCGCGCCGTTCAGGGTGTAGACGCCGGTGGGCGTCGCCGGCCGGGCCACGCTGTCGATGCGGGCGGCGATGACGATGGGCACGGTGTTGCTGCGCACGGCCGGGGCCGGGGTGTCGCGCCCGACCGCCAGGCGGTAGGCGCCGGGCGGCGGTGTGCCCGCCGCGGGCGCGGCGTAGGCGGCGGGGGGAACCAGATCGAGCTGGCTTGCGGCCGCGCCTTGCCGCCAGCCGCTCACCTGCCATTCGGTCGCGCCGTCGGAGGTCGACAGATACATCTGGCCGGCGCTCGGCTGATCCAGTCCTGCGCCGAGGATCGACAGGCTGGAGCCGCCCACGGCGACCGGGGCGGACAAGGTCACGGCGGTCATGACGGGGTCCACCGGCTGGTCCGGATCGACCACCAGGCCTTCGCCGCCGAATAGCAGCGGCCCGGCGCCGGCCTGCGGCGCCGCGGACAGGTTCACCACCGACGGCGGCGGGAACAGCGTGTCGGGCGTCTTGGCGGGGGTGACGAACACCACCCCGACCTTGATCTTGCAGGACAGCCGGATCGGCGTGTGGAACGCCTGCCACAGCTGGCTCATCTCCTCGATGGTGTCGGCCTCGATGGAGATGGTGAATTCGTCGTTCGTGCCGCCGGGCCGGTAGATCGGATTGTTGTGGAAGCACTGCAGGGCGATCGTCATCGCCTGCTGTTCGTGGGTGAAGTTGGCGTCGGCCCAAGCGGTCAGCACGTAGTAGAGGTTCAGGCTCAGCGGCTGGATGGTGTTCGGCTGCGGCCGGCCGCCGTCGGGCGGCGCGTTGCGCCAATAGGGATCGCGGCCCACGTGCAGCAGGTAGAGGGTGAGCTGGCAGTCCGCGCCGGTGCGCGCCGTCTCGGGGCTCCCGCAATTGATGGTGCAGTTGAACTGCGGGATGCTGAGCGGGGGATTGACGGAATCGTTCAGCGCCTTGGTCAGCAGATCGTAGAGCGACTGGGTGATCGTGGAGAGGTCGGCCGTGGTCCAGGGCATGGCCGCTACCCCTGGACGAGGCCGAAGCGCCAGGCGTAGGCGCGGCCGATGCGATTCTGGGCGCCCGACGGGGCGGCGGCGGCGCGGGCCGGCGCGGCCTGGGGCTGAGCCGGGGGCGCGGGCGGGGCCGAGGTCCGCACCTCGATCGAGCCGATGTGCAGGCGCGGGGACGGTTCGGCCTTGGGCGCGAGGGCGGGAGCGGGGCTGCGCCCGGCCGGCGGGGTGGCGGCCTCCTCTGGGCTCGGCCAGGACGCCTCGGCCAAGGCTTCGGGGCCGGGGGTTCGCCGCGCAGCCTTGGACGCCGGCGGTTGGACCGGCGTGCTCCGTGCAGAGGGGGCGGGCGGCTCGCCCGCGCTTTCGGACGACGGAGTCTCGGCCTGACGGCTCGCAAGCGTGGAAAGGAACGGTCGAGCGGGGCCGTCCGCCCACGGCGGCTCGCTCGGGTCGATCGGCGGGCGGACAGTCTCCGCGCGAGGAGCCGGCGCAGGGCCTTCCGTCGACAACGGCGGCGTGATGCGGTCGCTCCGCGCGGCCTCGGCGCGCGCCGCTGCTTGGGCTGGCGGCGAGGCATGCTGAGCTGCTGGGCGGCTTGTCGGGGAGGGCGGCGCTGAGGGCGCCTTGGAGGCCGGGCTCCGGCGCAGCGTCGGGCTCATCGCCGTCGCGGCTGAGGTCTCGGCGGGCGGGCGGGCCTCGCCCTCGGCGGGTTGGGGCACCGACCACACCAGGGGATCGGCCGCGGTCAGCGGCTGGGCGATGCGTGACAGGTACGAGCGGGGGGCCATGTCAGGCCGCCCGCCGGGCGTTGCGGATCCGCTCGGCATAGGCGCGCCGGCGCGCGCGGGGCAGGGCCAGGATGTCGGCCTCGGGCCAGTGATAGGCCTGGGCGATCAGGTCGACCTCCTCGGGCAGGGCCGCCGCGTCGCGCACCATCTCGCCGACCACGAGGCGGGACACGTGCAGCGGCGCCTCGACCCCAGAACCGCATTCGGGGCATTGGCCCGCGATCGGCCGCGACACCTCCGGGGCCATGACGGCCATGGCGCGTTCGGCGCGGGCGCGGTCTCGGGCCAGGGGCCTCGGCGCATCGAAGCAGCGGGCTTCCAGGGCCTTCACCGCGTCGGCGCGGCCGGCGACGGCGGCTTGGTCGCGGGCGGTCGGCAGGCGGAAGCAGATCCCATCCAGCCGGAACCAGCCCGCCCGGTCCTCGTCCGGCGTCACTCCCGCAGGCCGGCGAGGCTCCACGATCGCAGCGTAGTCGTCGAGGTTGAAGCCGATCTCGATCCGCGCCCGGCACGCCGGGCAGGCGAGGCCGAGGGTCAGCGCCCCGCCCAGGGTCTGGACGCGGATGGCCAGCATCAGGGTCTCGAAATCGGTGACCGGCAGGTCAGCCCACTCGCCCCCGGGCCAGGCGCTTGGCCCTGCGAGGCGTTCGGCCAGGGCGATGGCCCGCACGATCGGCGGGCCTGCCATTTCGCGCATCGCCATTTCGTCCGCGCCGTTGGGAAGGCGCGGCGAGGCGTCCACGCCGCTGACCGGGAGGCGGATCATGCCTCACAGCTCGGCAGGCTCGGTGAGGGTGGTGTCCTGCTCCCAGCCCTCGTTTTCCAGCTTGATGTGCTCGAGGGCGACGGCGTTGGTCCCGGCGTCCAGGTCCGGCAGGGCCTGGTACTCCGACACCCAGCAGCGGTGGACGAAGAAGCGCCAGACCGGCTGGCCCTCCTCGTTCAAGAGGTCGATGCGGACCTCCTTGCGCAGGTTCTTCAGCGAGGTCGAGGGCGAGCCCTTGTCCAGCACCTGGGAGGCGTTGGCCCAGTTGACGAAGTCCTGGTCCTGGGTCAGGCCGCGCTCGAGGGTGATCGGGTCGTACTTGGTGCGGCCCAGGCCCTTGAGGATGATGGCGTTGCCGCCCTCCTTGTATTCGATGACGTCCGACGACCGCTTCAGGCCGCCCACCTTGCTAACGGCGGCGACGGGCGAGGTCGAGGTCCCGAAATAGACCAGGAACCGATAGGTCTTGTAGGGATCGTAGCGGTTGATGTTGACGGTGAAGGGCTTGCCCACGGCGCGTCTCCTCAGGAATTGGTCTGGCCGGCCAGCTGCGCGATCTGGATGACCACGAACTCGGCGGGCTTGAGCGGCGCGAAGGCGACGACGATGTTGACGATGCCGTTCTGCTGGTCAGTCGGCGTGGTCGTCGTGGAGTCGCACTTGACCTGGAAGGCCTGGCTCGGCGTCGAGCCCTGCAGCGCGCCCTGGCGGAACAGCGACAGCATGAAGGCCTCGATCGAGGCGCGGATCGACACCCAAAGGGGCTCGTCGTTCGGCTCGAACACCGCCCAGCGCAGGTTGGCCAGCAGGGTCTGTTCGATGAACAGGGTCATGCGCCGCACCGGCACATATTTCGATTGGGCGAAGGCGGTGTTCTTGGCCACCAGGGTGCGCGAGCCCCACACCACCGTGCCGACGCCCGAGAAGGTGCGCAGGCAGTTGATGGAGTCGAGGTTCAGCACCCCTTGCTGCGGGTCGTTCATCACCCCGCTGGGCACCGGGCCCTGGGTGTTGAGCACCACGGTAGCCAGGCCCGCGGGCGCCTTCCACACGCCGCGACTGGCGTCGGTCTGGGCGTAGATCCCGGCCACGAAGCCGCTCGGCGCCATGGGGATCGGCTTGCCGGTGATCAGGTCGGTGGAGGTGAGGTAGGGGAAATAGAGGGCGCCGTTCTGGCTGGTCGGCAGGGCGGGGACGCCCGTGCCCGTCATCCAGTCGTCGATCGGCGACGGCGGCGCCTGTCCGACGGCGGGGGCCTGGGGCGGCGGGTCGATGATGGCGAAGGCGCGCTTGCGCTCGGCGAAGGCCAGGGCCTCGCTGAGCACGGCGTTGTCGTTCACCCCGGGGACCATCAGCAGGTTGAAGATCTCGACGTTGTCGAGCGAGCTGTTGGCGGCGAACACCGGGGCGAAGTCGGCGGCGCTGAAGCCGGAGACTAGGCCCGACCCGGGGGTGTAGGTCAGGGGGATCGGCGAGATCGTCGCGGCGGTCAGGGCCGTGCCCCAGCCGCCCGAGTCCGGCGCGACGCTGATCAGGTTCGAGGCCTTGTTGAGCTGGTCGGCGAGCGTCGAGGTGGCGCTGCCCAGCACGAGCCCGCGATGGGTCTCGACCTGGGTGCCGTAGGTGACCACGATGTCGAACACCGTATTGCTGGTGCGGACGTTGGTGATCGTCACCGTCATGGCGACCACGTCGGTCAGTTCACGCGCGGTGAAGACGATGCCGCCGCCGCCCGCCGTCGCCAGGGTCGAGGTGATGAACACGCCGCCCGGGCCGAGGCGGTCGATGGCCGCGCCGTTCTTGTCGAACTCGCCCGGCTGCAGGCCCACCACATAGGCCACCGAGCCGCCGTTCAGGAAGAACTGGTAGACCGCCCGCGGCAGGCTGGCGTCGATCACCCCGCTGGAGAACAGGCCGCCGAAATAGGTCTGGTAGTCGCTGAAGCTGAAGATCTGCTGGGCGACCTTGAATTCGGTCGTCTTGTAGGGGTGCGAATAGCCCACGAAGGCGGCGATCGAGGTCGGCGCCGGCACGATGGCGTGGGAGTCCAGCGGTATCTCCTGGATGTACAGCCCAGGGTA
The DNA here is from genome assembly GCA_036500495.1 of Caulobacteraceae bacterium. Taxonomy (GTDB): domain Bacteria; phylum Pseudomonadota; class Alphaproteobacteria; order Caulobacterales; family Caulobacteraceae; genus BOG-938. The sequence goes on along the minus strand of DASYBX010000108.1, from coordinate 8,201 downwards.
GGAGGTGGTGACAGACATGGGGCGACCCTTGTGCTGGCGGCGCCCTGCGGCGCCATGGTGTCACGGCTCGGACGGAGGCCGATGATCAGGCGGTGACGGGGGCGATCACGCCGCGGGCCAGGAGGTCGGCCAGCAGGTTCGTCAGGATCGTGGTGTCGTTGGAGCTGAGGGTGACCAGCGACGTCCAGGTCGAGGCGTCCACCACGCCGTTGGCGACCGTCAGCAGGGCGAGGGGAATCTGGATTTGGAGGCCGCTGTCTTCGCTCACGAACGTGATCGGCGAAGCACCCGTGACTGCCACTGCCGTCATGACTTGCCCTCCCTAAGCTATTGCTAAGATGAGGCTAGGGGATCGCCAGATGAGCCACAATCAATCGGAGGGTATAGGCGGGGATATAGATCGGCCGACGCCGGGATAGAGATCGTGTCGTGATTTTGCCTAAATAAAGGCTGGATTGGGGCGGGCGTCTCCGCCTGGTTCATCTCCGCCGGAGTCGCCTCCGCAGAGCGCAAATGGGCGGCGACCTGGGCGCGGCTCTTGAGCTTCAGCTTGTGCAGCAGGTTGTGCACATGGGTCTTGGTGGTGCCAAGCCCGATGCCGAGGCGGCGGGCGATCTCCTTGTTGGTCAGGCCGAGGCCGATCAACTGCAGGATGTCGCGCTCGCGTCCGGTCAGGGCCACGCGCCGACCCGGTGCGGCGGGGGCGCCCTCCACCGGGTCGCCGAGCCGGCGCAGCAGGGCGCCGGTGACGCGGGACGAACAGAACTGCTCGCCCCGGCTGATCCGGGCCAGTTGGCGCGACAGGCCGGACAGAGGCGTCGAGGCGGGCACATAGCCGGCGATGCCGGCCTGGGCCCAGCGCAGGATGGTTTGTTCGGTCTCGGGCAGGGCGAAGGCCACCACCCGCGCCGCCGGAGCCGCCGAGCGCAGCTGAGCCACCGCCTGGGGGCCGTCAGGGAAGGCGCTGTCGAGCAGCACGAGGCCGGGCCGGAGCCCGAGCGCCGCGCGCACGGCCTCGGCCAGGGTCTCGCACCCCCGCACTATGCGCACCTCCGGATCGCCCTCCAACGCGCCCTCCAGGCAGTCGCGCAGGAAGCGCACCTGGGAGATCACGATCGCGTCCGTCCGGGCAAGGCCGGTGACGGCGCAGGGGGTTTCCCTGTCGATGGAAAGCCGTTCGTACACCACGCCCCCTCTTGGCTACGGCTGAGCCAGCTTGACGGAACGACGTTCTCTCGGCGAGTCATTCGCGCGCCGGGCGAATTGAGGAGCGTTCAATTACTGGTGACTTGACGCTGGAGTGTTTGTTTTCATTCGGCTTTTGTAGCTCAAGCCGAGTGGCTCGAAGGTGCTGGATCCATGAACGGATGATCGTTGTCGGGGCGTTGAAGGTTAAGGCCCAGTTATTCTGCGGGCCGTGGCACGCCATGGGCCCGGGCAAGGCGGACCTTTTGGAGGCCATCGGCCGCGAGGGTTCGGTCCCAGCGGCGGCCCGGGCGCTGGGGATGACCTACCGCAAGGCCTGGATGCTGACCGACCGCATGAACAGCGCGTTCGTCGGTCCGCTGGTGCTGACGCGCAAGAACGGCGGCCCCGCCAAGGGCGCGACGCTCACCGGCCTGGGGCGCGAGGTGGTGGCGGAGTTCCGGGTGCTGGAAGACGCGGTGCGCGCGGCGGCGCAGGCCAGCCCTTATCGCGAGCAACTCGTCGAACGCCTGGCGCGGCCCGATCCCGGCCAGGGTCCGTCAACCTGAGTCCCCCGACCTGAGTCCCCCGACCTGAGTCCCTCGGGCAACACCTCAGACCTCTGATCGAGACGGCCAAGTTTGGCCTTGCCGCCGTTGCGCTCAACTGGATATAGCGCCCGCAGAAATATGCTCAATTGGATATAGCATCGCGTATATGGCGCGGCCGACACCTCTGGGGACCTCATGACTCGCACCGCGTTTTCGTCGCCTTCGCTGCTGCTCGCTTCCGTCGCGGCGCTCGCCCTGATGGCCGGCGCCGCCAAGGCCCAGACCGCCGTCTCGCCCGTGACGGTGACCTCGGAGCGGGCGGTGCAGGCCTATCAGCCGGAGGCCCAGGCGCCCGTCGGCCCGCTCGGCGAGGAGGTGCTGGCCAACACCCCGCAGGCGATCACCATCGTGCCGAACGACCTGATCCTGAACCTGCAGTCCAAGACCGTGAACGACACCCTGCGCTACCTGCCGTCGGTGCAGGTGCGCGACCAGCAGGGCTACGAGGTCTCGCGGCCCCAGGCGCGCGGCTTCCAGGGCTCGGTGGCGCAGAACACCCGGGTGGACGGCCTCAGCATCGTCGGCACCTCGGCCACGGCGGCGGAGATGCTCGACAGCGTCGAGGTGATGAACGGCCTCTCGGGCGCGCTCTATGGCCCGGCGACCCCGGCGGGCGTGTTCAACTACCAGCTCAAGCGGCCCACCGATCGGCCCACGGCGCAGTTCACGGAGAGCTACGATTCGGGCAGCACCTTCACCGAGCACCTGGACGCCGGCGGCCGCTTCGGCCCGGACAACCGCTTCGGCCTGCGCCTGAACGTGGCCCAGGGCGACGGCCACAGCTGGACCGACGACAGCTACGTGCACCGCACCCTGGCCGGCATCGCCGCCGATTACCACTTCGACTCCCGCACGGTGGTGGAGTTGAACTACGTCTACTACGACACCAACATCACCGGCCTGCCGGGCTCGATCGTCTATGACGGCGTCTCCAGCAAGAGCGGCACGTCGAGCTTCCTGCCGATCGGGCTGGATCCGACCAAGGCGGGCTTCGGCCAGTCGGGCGCCGGCGCGGACCTGACCACCAACCTCGGCTCGTTCAAGGTCGAGCATCAGATCTCCGACGACTGGAGCTTCGAGTTCGGCGGCCTCTACCAGGACGCGGTGCGCAACCTGTTCGGCATCACCAACACCCTGACCAACGACCTGGGCGCCTTCACCGTCACCAAGAACTTCACCGCCGTGCCGCACTTCACCATCGGCAGCAACGAGGCCTATCTGAATGGCCATGTGCTGCTCGGCGGGCTGATGAACGACGTCACCCTGGGCACCAACGGTTTCATCAACGGCCAGTACAACTACCGCAACTCGATCGCCACCACGCTGGGGACTGGCAACATCGCCAACCCGCCGATCCTGCCGGGCAAGCCCGAACCGGCGACCGGCGGCCACTACGAGGCGGGCGTGCTCAACAACCAGACCCTCGTCCTCGGCGACACCCTGCACCTGACCCCGCAACTGGCCGTCCAGGGCGTGGTCAACGACTCCTTCTTCAGCTCCAAGAGCTGGAGCAACAAGGACGTGCTGACCAGCAGCAACAGCGAGAGCGGCGCGATCAGCGGCACCGTCAGCCTGATCTACAAGCCCACCGACAAGCTCACCGGCTATTTCACCTACGCCAACAGCATCGAGCAGGGCGAGCAGGCGGCCGCCAACAACGCCAACACCCTGCAGTTCCTCAGCCCCTACCACGACGTCATGTACGAGGGCGGAGTGAAGTACGCCCCGATCCCGCAACTGCTGGTGACGCTCGACGGCTTCCGCATGACGCGGCCGTTCGCCCAGACCAACCCCACGAACAATGTGTTCCAGGTGATCGGCGAGCAGCGCAACACCGGCGTGGAGCTGTTCGTGCAGGGGGCCGTGACCCGCGACCTCAGCCTGTTCGGCGGGGCCACCTACATCGACGCCAAGCTCTACGGCTCGGTGCTGCCGCAGGTGAACGGCAAGTGGGTCGTGGGCGTGCCGGAGTTCAAGGCCGACATGGCGGCCGACTACCATCCGGCCGTGCTGCAGGGCGTGGCCCTGACCGCGGCCATCCACGCCGAAAGCCAGCGGGCGGCGACCAACGTCAACAACTCCTTCGCCCCGGCCTACACCACCTTCGACCTGGGCGCCCGCTACACCCTGCCGATCGCCGGCCGGGCCACCACCCTGCGCTTCCAGGTGCTCAACCTGAGCGACGTGCGCTACTACAACTCGATCGCCGATGGTTCGATCGTGGGCAGCCCGGGCGCCAACACCGCCTACATGGCCCCGCCGCGCACCTACCAGGCCAGCATCGAAGTCAACTTCTAGGGGAGAGCGGATCATGCGGCTGGCGACCTTTGCGGCGGCGTCGGCCGCGGTTCTCCTGGCGGCGGCCCCGGCCGGCGCCCAGACATCGAGCCAGACCTCGCCCCAGGCCGTGCAGGTGTTCGCCGCCGGCAGCCTGCGCGGCGTGGTCGGCGGCCTCGAACAGGCCGGGCCGGCGCTGGGCCTTGAGGTCAAGGGCGAGTTCGGCGGCTCCGGCTCCATGCGCGAGCGCATCGAGAAGGGCGAGAAGCCGGACCTGCTGATGTCGGCCGACATGGGCTCGCCGCAGAAGCTGCAGGCCGAGGGCCGCACGGTGCTGCCGGTGGTCGCCTTCGCCAAGAACCGCGAGTGCGTGGTGGCGAAGACGGCGCTCGGCGTGACCCCCGCCAACCTCACGACCAAGCTGCTCGACCCCAAGGTGCGCATCAAGACCTCCCAGCCGGTGGCCGATCCTTCGGGCGACTACACCTGGGCCATCTTCGACAAGATCGAAGCGCAAAAGCCCGGCGGAGGCCAGACGCTCAAGGCCAAGGCCACGCCGAACATGACCCTGACCGCGCCGCCCACCAAGCCCGGGCAGAGCGCCCTGGCGGCCCTGTTCGCCAACGACAAGATCGACATGACGATCGTCTATTGCAGCGCCGCCATCGACAAGGAGGTCCCGGGGCTGTCCAGCTTCCCGATCCCCACTGCGCTCGACCCGCATCCGGTCTATGGTGTGGCCGTGCTGAACAACCGCCCCGAGACCTTGCGCCTGGCGCTCTATCTGCTGTCCGAGTCCGGCCAGGCCATCGTCGCCAAGAACGGCCTCGTGCCCCTGGTGGACGGCGCCCGCTGAGGCCATGACGACCCGCGTGATCGGCATGGCCGGCTGGAGCGGCTCCGGCAAGACGACCCTGCTGACCAAGCTGATCCCGGTGCTGGCCGCCCGGGGCCTGAAGGTGTCCACCATCAAGCGCGCCCACCACGCCTTTCAGGTCGACAAGCCGGGCAAGGATTCCTACGAGCACCGCAGGGCCGGGGCGGGCGAAGTGCTGATCTCCTCCGACGGCCGCTGGGTGCTGATGCACGAGAACCGCGAGGAGCCGGAACAGACCCTGGCGCAGCTCCTGCGCCGCCTCGCGCCCTGCGATCTCGTGGTGGTCGAAGGGTTCAAGCGCGAGCGCCACCCCAAGCTGGAGGTGTTCCGCGCCGAGACGGGCAAGACGCCTCTGCATCCGGAAGACCCGCGGATCGTGGCCGTCGCCAGCGATCGGCCGTTCCCCGACGCCGGAATCCCGGTAGTGGCGCTTGACGACGTGGCCGCCATCGCCGACCTCGTCTGCACGCACGCCGAGCCGCTCGACGCGGTCCTGGCGCGGCTGGAGGACTGAAGGGCGGATGGCCCAGCTCACGGACGACTGTTTCACCGCCAAGTCCCCCTCGATGACCATCGAGGAGGCGATCGCGCTCGCCACCGAGCGGCTGCCGGTGGCCGCGCAAACCGAGACGGTGGCGCTCGGCCAGGCGGACGGCCGCATCGCCGCCGAGGACCTCTTGGCCCTCAACAACCTGCCGCCCTTCGCCAATTCGGCGGTGGACGGCTATGCGGTGCCCCACGCCGAGCTCGCCGCCGAAGGCGAGACCCGCTTGCCGATCGGCGGCCGGCTGGCGGCCGGCTCGGCCGAACGGGTCTCGGCGGCCGGACGGGCCGTGCGCATCTTCACCGGCGCCGCCATGCCGCCGGACGCCGACACCGTGTTCATGCAGGAGGACGTGACCGTCGAAGGCGGGGCCGTGGTCCTGCCGCCGGGCCTCAAGCGCGGGGCCAACATGCGCCCGCCGGGCGAGGACGTGGCCGAGGGCGAGCGGATCATCGCCGCCGGCCGCCTCCTGAAACCCCAGGACATCGCCCTGGCCGCCGCCACGGGGCATCAGAGCATCCGCGTGCGCAAGCCGCTCAGGGTGGCGATCTTCTCCACCGGCGACGAGCTGGCCGAGCCCGGCGCGGCGCTGGGCCCCGGGGCGATCTACGACTCCAACCGCATCATGCTGGCCGCGCTGGTCCGCCGGCTGGGCGCGGTGGTGAACGACTTCGGCATCCTGCCCGACGACGAGGCCATCCTGGCCGAGCGCCTGGTCGAGGGCGCGGCCGACAACGACCTGATCATCACCTCGGGCGGCGTGTCCCTCGGTGAAGAGGATCACGTCAAGGCGGCGGTGCAGGCCAAGGGCCAGCTGGTGTTCTGGCGCTTGGCGATCAAGCCGGGCCGGCCCCTGGCCATGGGGGTGGTGCAGGGCACGCCCCTGATCGGCCTGCCCGGCAATCCGGCCGCCGCCTACGTCACCTTCGTCATGGTCGTCCGTCCGCTGCTGGCGCACCTGGCCGGGGCGACGGCGCAGCCGCTGATGCCGCTCAGGGTGCGCTCGACGTTCAAGTCCAAGAAGCGGACGGGGCGGCGGGAATTCGTGCGCGTCAGCGTCTCGCGCGCCGCCGACGGCGTGCTCGAAGCCCGCAGGTTTCCCAAGGAGGGTGCTGCCCTGCTCACCTCCCTGACCACCAGCGACGGCCTCGTGGCCCTGGCCGACGACGCCGCGGGGGTGGAGGAGGGCGAGATGATCGCCTTCTACCCGCACGAGGCTTTCTTCTAGCGCGCGACGTAGAGCCAGGCCTGTAGACCGGAGGCCAGGACCACCGGGATGCGGCGGTAGTCGGCGTCCTCATAGGCGTCGGCCGACGCCAGCTCCTCGGCCGTCACCTCGAACACCATGCCGGGCACGGTGTCGGCCGGCGACCCGGTGGGGATCGCCACGGGATGCTGCGCTGAGCCGCTCACGCCGACCACGTCCGGATTGCTGATGGTCAGCATCTCGAGCCGGTAGCCGGGCAGGGCGTCGGGCGCGCCCTGGACCGTCCGGCCGAAGGTCGCGACCTGTACCTCGGTCTGGCGCAGGGTGCCGTAGGAGAACAGCCGCTCGGCCAAGCCCTACTCCGCCGCCTCCACCGCCGCCGCGACCGGCTCCACGCGGCAGGCGCAGAACTTGAACTCGGGGATCTTGCCCATGGGGTCGAGCGCCGGGTTGGTCAGCAGGTTGGCGGCGGCCTCGGCGTAGCAGAACGGCATGAACACCATGTTCTGCGGCACGTCGCGGTCCGAGCGCACCTTGACCTCGACGGCCCCGCGCCGCGTCTCCAGCTTCATCTTGTCGCCGGGCTGAAGGCCGAGGTTGTAGAGCTCCCTGGGGGCCATGAAGGCCACCGCCTCGGGCTCCAGCGCGTCGAGCACCCCGGCGCGGCGGGTCATGGAGCCGGTGTGCCAGTGCTCCAGCACCCGGCCGGTGGACAGGACCATGGGGAACTCCATGTCCGGCACCTCGTCGGGCGGGCGGATGTTGGCCGGCACGATCTTGGCCCGGCCGTTGTCGGTGGGGAAGCCGGCGTAGAAGATGATCTCGTTGCCTGGCTGGTCCGGCCCGTCGACCGGGTAGGTGACCGCGCCTTCGCGCTCCAGCCGCTCCCAGGTGATGTTGTTGAACGACGGCATGGTCATCGCCATCTCGGCGAACACCTCGGCGGGGCCCGGGTAGTTCCAGTCCAGGCCGAGCCGCTTGGCCACCTCCTGGATGATCCACAGGTCCTGGCGCGCGTCGCCCGGCGGATTGATCACCGGACGCGCCAGTTGCACGCGGCGGTCGGTGTTGGTGAAGGTGCCGCTCTTCTCGGCGAAGGCCGAGGCCGGCAGGATCACGTCGGCGTGGAAGGCCGTCTCGGTGACGAACAGGTCCTGCACCACCAGGTGATCGAGCTTGGCCAGGGCCCCGCGCGCGTGGTTCAGGTCCGGGTCCGACATGGCCGGGTTCTCGCCCTCCACGTACATGCCGTGGATTTCGCCGGCGTGGACCGCGTTCATGATCTCGACCACGGTCAGTCCGCGCTTCGGGTCCAGCGACTGGCCCCAGAAGGCCTCGAACATCTCGCGCACCTCGGCCTTCTCGACCGACTGGTAATCCGGATAGACCATCGGGATCAGCCCGGCGTCGGACGCGCCCTGCACGTTGTTCTGGCCGCGCAGCGGATGCAGGCCCGTGCCCTTGCGGCCGATCTGTCCGGTGACGAGGGCCAGCGCGATC
>DASYBX010000107.1:0-14428 GCA_036500495.1 Caulobacteraceae bacterium | reverse complement strand
GCCAGTTCGATGATCCAGCGCTGGTCGAGCTCGAAGGCGGTCTTGTAGACGTCCTTCTCGTCCTGGCTCAGGAAATCGAGGTGCTGCACCGAGCCCTCCTGCTCCAGGATCGATCGCCAGATTTCCGGAGTGTTCTGGCCCTTCTCGTCGAGCAGGTTCTCCAGGTACGGGTTCTTGACCGCGAACGAGCCCGACAGGGTCTTGTGCGTGTAGATGTTGGCCGGGATCGGCTCGATGCCGGCCGAGGTGCCGCCGCAGATGATCGAGATCGAGGCGGTCGGGGCGATCGCCAGCTTGTGGGTGAAGCGTTCCATCAGGCCGCGATCGGCCGCGTCCGGGCACGGGCCCTTCTCCTCGGCCAGCACGCGCGACGCCTTGTCGGCCTCGCGGCGCAGGTGCTTGAACAGGCGCATGTTCCACGACTTGGCGAGCGCGCTCTCGAACGGCACGTTCTGGCCCTGCAGGAACGAGTGGAAGCCCATCAGCCCCAGGCCGACCGAACGCTCGCGGGTGGCGGAGTAGATTGCGGCGCTCATCGAGGGCGGGGCGCGGGTGATGAAGTCCTGCAGCACGTTGTCGAGGAAGCGCATCACATCCTCGACGAAGCGGGGATCGTCGCGCCATTCCAGGAACTTCTCGGCGTTGACCGACGACAGGCAGCACACCGCGGTGCGCTCCTCGCCCAAGTGGTCCTTGCCGGTGTGCAGCATGATCTCCGAGCACAGGTTCGACTGGCGCACCTGCATGCCCAGCTCGCGCTGGTGCTGCGGCATGGCGCGGTTCACGGTGTCGGAGAAGATCAGGTAGGGCTCGCCGGTCTGCAGGCGGATCTCGATGATCTTCTGCCACAGGGCCCGGGCGTCGACCGTCTTGACCACGTCCTTGGTCTTGGGCGAGCGCAGGCCGAAGGGGGCGCCGTCGCGCACCGCCTCCATGAATTCGTCGGTCAGGTTGATGCCGTGGTGCAGGTTCAGCGCCTTGCGGTTGAAGTCGCCCGACGGCTTCCTGATCTCCAGGAACTCCTCGATCTCCGGGTGGTGGATGTCGAGGTAGACGGCGGCCGAGCCGCGGCGCAGGGAGCCCTGCGAGATGGCCAGGGTGAGCGAGTCCATCACGCGGATGAAGGGGATGATGCCCGAGGTCTGGCCCTGGCCCTTGACCTTCTCGCCGATGGAGCGGACCCCGCCCCAGTAGGTGCCGATGCCGCCGCCGTTGGCCGCCAGCCACACGTTCTCGTTCCACACCCCGACGATGCCGTCGAGACTGTCGGAGACCGCGTTCAGGAAGCAGCTGATCGGCAGGCCGCGCTCGGCGCCGCCGTTGCTGAGCACCGGGGTGGCCGGCATGAACCAGAGCCGCGAGATGTAGTCGTAGATGCGCTGGGCGTGCTCGCCGTCGTCGGCGTAGGCGGTCGCCACCCGGGCGAACATGTCCTGGTAGGATTCACCCGGCAGCAGGTAGCGATCTTCCAGGGTGGTCTTGCCGAAATCGGTGAGAAGCTGGTCGCGCGAACGGTCGACCTCGACCTTGGTGACCAGGCGCAGCTGCGGCTTGTCGGCGGCGCGGGCCTGGGCCCGATCCTGCAGGGCACCGACCGATTTCTTAGCTTCGCCACCGATCATCTTACCCTCTAACCTTCCCCTCGGAGATTCACCTGATCGAACCCCCAGCCCCTATATGTTGTGTCGGTTCCCGCCGAACAACCCAGATATGGGGACACGGCTTCGCTAAACCGTCAATCGCAAGATGGGGCTTGGCAGAGACTTTTTCGTAAAGAATCGGTTGATAAGCCCGCCTCCAGAGGGGGCCTGTTAAGGCATGGACGGGTTCCGCCGAGAGCGCGCGAAGCCTTTGCGGATTAACGATCCAGGCGGCCGGAGCGATCCCTCGAGGACCGTTCAGGCGGCCGTCATCGGGGCGTCGTCCAGGCGCTGATCGGCCGGCGGCAGCGGCACCGTGACGCGGAAGGCGGCGCCCTTGCCGGGCTCGCCCCAGGCGGCGATGCGGCCGCCCATCATCTCCACCAGGTCGCGGCAGATCGCCAGGCCCAGACCCGAGCCGCCGAACTGCCGGGTGATCGAGCCGTCGGCCTGGATGAAGCGCTCGAACAGCTTCTCGGCCTGTTCCAGCGGGAAGCCGATGCCGGTGTCGATCACCCGGAACTCGGCCATGTCGCCGCCGACGCGGCGGACCTCGACGCTCACATAACCCTCGGTGGTGAACTTCACCGCGTTGCCGATCAGGTTGCCCAGCACCTGGCGCAGGCGCACGGGGTCGCCGGTCACCAGGCCGCCGGTGTCGGGCGCGATGTCGAGCGCCATCTGCAGGCCCTTGTCGGCCGCCTGGGGCTCGAAGTTGGCCATGGTGTCGCGCACCAGCCCCTCGAGGGCGAAGGCCTCCTGGCGCAGCTCCAGCCGGCCGGATTCGATGCGCGCCAGGTCGAGCACGTCCGACAGCAGCCGTTCCAGCACCACCGCCGACTCGATGATGGTCTTCACCAGATGCGTCTGCTTGGAATCGAGCGTGGTGCGCGCCAGCACGTGGGCCAGGCCCAGCACGCCGTTCAGCGGCGTACGGATTTCGTGGCTCATGTTGGACAGGAACTGGATCTTGGCCTTGTTGGCCAGTTCGGCCTGGGCCAGGGCGTGGCGCAGGCGGTCGGACTGTTCCTTCAACTCGGTGATGTCGATGCGCAGGCCGATCAGGCCGCCGTCTTCGGTGCGGCGTTCCTCGATCAGGATGCAGCGGCCGTCCGACAGGTATTGCTCGTGCCGCTCGCCCGGCCGGGCCATGGCGGCGAGCCGTTCCTCGATCCAGGCCTGCTCGCGCCCCCTCGCCTCGGGATAGTCGCCGCGCGCCACGCCCTCGGCCAGGGTCTCCGAAAGCAGGCGACCGGGCGCGAACAGGTCGGCGCTGCGGTGGTAGATTTCGGCGTAGCGCTGGTTCCACAGGATGTAGCGCCCCTCGCGGTCGAGGAACACCACGCCCTCGGGCAGGGCCTCGATGGCGGTGCGAAGACGGGTCTCGGCCAGCTCCGCGCGCTCGTGGGCGCGGCGGGTGGAATCGACGAGAGGGTCGAGCGCCATGGCAAAGCTCCGCAACGCCCGCGCCAATCGTGGGCGCAGACCGTGACGTCGCCGGTCGCGAGGTTCGGAGTCTCTCACGCTCACTGGTTTGACCGCAAAAGGTTGCAATAACCGTAGCAAGTGCACGGCCAGGAGGAAAATCCAACTATGGCACAGCACGCTGCCTAGCCGGACGGGGTTCGCCGCCCGCCAATTGAGCGGAAGTCCGCCTCCGCTCCCTCATCCGCACCGCGAATGAGGGCGGGCCCTACGCCGTCTGCAAGGCCGTCTGGTAGTCCGCCTCGGTCTTGGCCCTCACCTCGTCCTCAGTGACGCCGGGGGCGAGTTCGACCAGCGTCACCGCGCCCTTCTCCCCCGCCTTGGCCTTGGCCCGGTCGATAGTGAACACCGCGAGGTCCGTGACCAGCATGTCGACCACGCTCGCGCCGGTCAGCGGCAGGGAGCAGCGGTGGACGAACTTGGGCCCGCCGTTCTTGTCGACGTGCTCCATGACCACCACGATCTTCTTGACCCCGGCGACCAGGTCCATGGCCCCGCCCATGCCCTTCACCATCTTGCCGGGGATGGTCCAGTTGGCGAGATCGCCGTTCTCCGCCACCTGCATGGCGCCCAGCACGGCCATGTCGATGTGGCCGCCGCGGATCATGGCGAAGCTGTCGGCGCTGGAGAAGAACGAAGACTTCGGCAGGGCGGTGACGGTTTGCTTGCCGGCGTTGATCAGGTCGGGGTCGACGTCCTCGTCATAGGGGAACGGGCCGATGCCGAGCATGCCGTTCTCGCTCTTCAGGGTCACGTCCATACCCTGCGGGATGTAGTTGGCCACCAGGGTCGGGATGCCGATGCCGAGGTTCACGTAGAACCCGTCCCTCAGCTCCTTGGCCGCCCGCGCGGCCATGTCGTTGCGGCTCCAGGGCATCAGACGGTCTCCCCCAAATTCACGTCTCGCTGACGGACGGTGCGGAACTCGACCCGCTTCTCGTTGATCGTGCTCTTGATCACCCGGTCGACGTAGATCGAGGGTGTGTGGATCATGTCCGGGTCGAAGGTCCCGGCCGGCACGATCTCCTCGACCTCCACCACCGTGGCCTTGCCGGCGGTGGCCATCACCGGATTGAAGTTCCGCGCGGTCTTCCGGTAGACGACGTTGCCCTCGGTGTCGGCCTTCCAGCCCTTCACGATCGAGAGATCGGCGCGCAACCAGCGCTCCATCACATAGGCCTGGCCCTCGAACTCGCGCACCTCCTTGCCCTCGGCCACCACCGTGCCGACGCCGGTCTTGGTGTAGAAGGCCGGGATGCCGGCCCCGCCGGCGCGGATGCGCTCGGCCAGCGTGCCCTGGGGATTGAGCTCGAGCTCCAGTTCGCCTGAGAGGTAGAGCTGTTCGAACAGCTTGTTCTCGCCCACGTAGGACGAGATCATCTTGCTGATCTGCCGGCTGTTGAGCAGCGACCACAGGCCGAAGCCGTCCGCGCCGCAGTTGTTGGAGACCACCGTCAGGCCCTTCACGCCCGACTTCAGCAGCCGGTCGATCAGCGTCTCGGGATTGCCCGACAAGCCGAAGCCTCCGGACATGATCGTCATGCCGTCGAACACCAGGCCGTCGAGCGCCTTGCTCGCGTCCTCATAGATCTTGTTGACCATCGTCCGACCTCCTTGGGCTCCCATGGTGCATCGCAAAATCAGGGCTGTTTTTCAATCGTGCCCAAACCACCGGGATTGGCCTATCGTTGCCGTTCCCTGACACGTGAGGCCCTTTCTTCGATGCACGGCCAGTCCCTCTTGATCCAGGCCCTGGTCTATCTGGCCGCCGGAGTCGTCTCGGTGCCGATCGCCAAGCGGCTCGGCCTGGGGTCGGTGCTGGGCTATCTGGTGGCCGGGGCCTTGATCGGCCCCTTCGCCCTGGCCCTGGTCGGCCAGCAGGCCGACGTGATGAAATTCGCCGAATTCGGCGTGGTGATCCTGCTGTTCCTGATCGGGCTGGAGGTGCGCCCCACCTTGTTGTGGCAGATGCGCGGCGCGATCTTCGGCCTCGGCGGGGCCCAGGTGCTGTCGACCGCGGTGGTGGTCGGCGGGGCGTCGATGCTGGTCGGCCTGCCGTGGAAGAGCGCGCTCGCCGTCGGCTTCGTCATGGCCATGTCGTCCACCGCCATCGTGCTGCAGACCTTGGAGGAGAAGGACCTGCGCCACGGCCCGGTCGGCCATGCCGCGTTCGGCGTGCTGCTGCTGCAGGACCTGGCGGTGATCCCGCTGTTCGCCCTGCTGCCCCTGCTGTCGCCGCACGGGATCATGGCGCCCGAGCAGGGGTCGGCGAGCCTGCTGGCCCACGAGCCGGCCTGGCTGCAGACCCTGGCGGGCCTGGCCGCCGTGGCCGCGGTGATCGGCGGCGGGCGCTATCTGGTGACCCCGGCGTTCCGCTTCATCGCCGCCGCGCGCCTGCGCGAGATCTTCACCGCCTCGGCCCTGCTGCTGGTGATCGCCGTGGCCGTGCTGATGGAGCTGGTCGGCCTGTCGCCGGCGCTGGGCGCCTTCCTGGCCGGGGTGGTGCTGGCCGAGAGCGAGTTCCGCCGCGAGTTGGAGACCGACATCGAGCCGTTCCGCGGCCTTCTGCTCGGCCTGTTCTTCATCACCGTGGGGGCGAGCCTGGATTTCCGGGTGGTCGCCTCCGAGCCCCTGCGCCTGGCCGGGGCGGTGATCGGCATCATGGTCCTGAAGGGGGTGGTGATGTTCCTCCTGGCGCGGCTCGACAAGCTGGACCGGCGTGACGCGGCGGCGGTGGCGGTGTCGCTGTCCCAGGTGGGCGAATTCGCCTTCGTGCTGATCGGCCTGATCGCCGGCGAGGGCATCATCGGGGCCCACGCCTCGGCCTTCCTGACCGCCGTGGTCGCCCTGTCGATGGCGCTCAGCCCCCTGACCTTCGCCGTCATGGACAAGGCCAACACCATCATCGAGGCGCGGCGCGAGCAGTCCGGCCGCGGCCGGGCCGAGCCGGAGAACGACCCCTTCGACGAGGGGGCGCCGGACGTGATCATCGCCGGCTACGGCCGCTTCGGCCAGATCGCCGGGCGCCTGCTGACCGCCAACAACTTCAAGACCGTGGTGCTGGACGCCTCGATCGAGCACATCGAGCTGCTGCGCCGCTTCGGCCGGCGGGTGCACTATGGCGACGCTACCCGGCTCGACCTGCTGCGCGACGCCGGCGCGGACCACGCCAAGGTGCTGCTGGTGGCGATCGACGACACCGACGCCACCGCCCGCCTGGTGGCGACCGCTCACGAGGCCTTCCCCAAGCTCAAGATCATCGCCCGGGCCTGGGACCGGCGCCACGCCTACGACCTGCTGCGCAGCGGCGCCGACGAGGTGGAGCGCGAGACCTTCGAGGGCGGGCTGATGGCGGGGATCAAGACGCTGAAGGCCCTGGGCATACCGACCGGCCGCGCCAAGCGGGCGGCCGACCTGTTCCGCGCCCACGACCTGAAGCTGTTCAACAAGCTGGCCCCGCTGGCCGGCGAGGAGGAGCGCTTCATCCTGGCAGCGCGCGACGCCCAGAACACCATGGACAGGCTGCTGGCGGCCGACCTTGAGACCCTGGTCGAGGAAGCCGCCGAGCAGCCGCCGGCGGCCGACCTGCGCCGGTTGGCCGCGCGCCCGAGCGAGACGGAGACGCTGCAATGACCCCAGGGCCGTCCCGGCCAGCCGCCTTCTTCGACCGGGACGGGGTGTTCAACGAGGACCAAGGCTATGTGCACAAGCCGGAAGACCTGGCCTGGATTCCCGGCGGGCCGCAGGCGGTGCGGCGGCTGAACGACCTGGACTACCTGGTGATCATCGTCACCAACCAGTCGGGCATCGGCCGCGGCTACTACGACGAGGCGGCGATGCATGCGGTGCACGCGGCGTTGAACGCCCACCTCGCCACCGCCGGCGCCCACATCGACGCCGTCTACTTCGCCCCGCACCACGAACATGCGGCGGAGGCCCGCTACCGCCATCCCGACCATCCGGACCGCAAGCCGAACCCGGGCATGCTGCTGCGCGCCATGCAGGATTTCGCCATCGACCGCGAGCGCTCGTTCCTGATCGGCGACAAACAGAGCGACCTGGAGGCCGCCCGCCGGGCGGGCGTTAAGGGCCATCTGTTCGACGGCGGCGACCTGGACGCCCTGGTCCGCAGGATCGTCGGCGGGTAGAGTCTCGGTCGCGCTAACGCTTCGCTATCCGAGCGCAGGAGTCCTTCTCGTGAACGCCCCCGCCTCGAGCTTGCCGCGCATCGAGCCCGTGTCCCTGACGCTCTACGACAAGGACTTCGACGCCTTCGCCCAGACGCTCGGCGCCTCCTTCGCCCGCTACGGCTTCGCGGTGGTGGCCGACCACGACCTGCCCGCCGGCCTGGTCGACGGCGCGATCGGCCGCGCCAAGGCCTTCTTCGCCCTGCCCGAAGACGTCAAGCGCCGCTACCACCTCGCCGGCGGACACGGGCAGCGCGGCTATACCCCCTTCGGCGTCGAGACGGCCAAGGGCGCGGTGCAGAAGGACCTCAAGGAGTTCTGGCACGTGGGCCGCGAGCTGCCGCCCGGCGACCCCATGCGCAAGTACATGCCCGACAACGTCTGGCCGGCCGAGGTCGAGGGCTTCCACGACTATGTCGGCGGCCTCTATGACGGGCTCGACGAGCTCGGGGGGCGCATCCTGCGGGCCATCGCCCACTATCTGAAGATCGGCGACCGCTTATTCGACGAGCCGGTGGACCAGGGCAATTCGATCCTGCGCCTGCTGCACTATCCGCCCGTGCCGGCCGACGCGCCGGGCGTGCGGGCCGGAGCGCACGAGGACATCAACGTGATCACCCTGCTGCTCGGGGCCGAGGAGGCGGGGCTGGAGGTGCTGGATGCGGGCGGCCGCTGGCTGCCGATCAATGCGCCGGAGGGGGCGGTGGTCTGCAACATCGGCGACATGCTGCAGCGCCTGACCAACCACGCCCTGCCGTCGACGACCCATCGGGTGGTCAATCCGCCGCCCGAGCGTCGCGGCGTCTCGCGCTATTCCACGCCGTTCTTCCTGCATTTCGCGCCGGAATACATGATCCGGACCTTGCCCAGTTGCGTCACGCCGGACACTCCGGACCGCTATCCGGAACCGATCACCGCGCACGACTTCCTGATGGAGCGGCTCCGGGAGATCAAACTGGCCTGAGGATGCCATCGCCCGCCTGCGCCCCCGCGACGCAATAGCGGCTTGTGACTCCAGAGTGGAATGGGCAACCTGAGCGCGAAGGGTTCGACCTTCGTCGACATCATCGGAGCGCAGAAACCGTGCCGGTTCGGATACCCCCGGCGCCCTCGGCCGCGACCTAGACCGGCTGGAGACCTGGCCGGCGATGCTGATCCCGCTGCTGCAGAACGTCTCGATGCTGCTGGCGATCGTGGTGATCTACGCCCTGGTCGGAGGCCGCCACGGCGTCTACCTGCTGCACGCCAAGTCGCAGGACCTGGTGATGCAGCTGCAGACGGGCGTGATGATCGGCCTGATCGCCGTCGCCATGATCCTGACGCCGGTGCGCTACGCCGGCCTGCTGCTGGACGCCCGCTCGATCCTGCTCAGCCTCACCGCCCTGTTCCTGGGCATCGTCCCGTCGCTCGTGGCCCTGACGATCGCCACGCTCTACCGCATCTACACCGGCGGCCCGGGCATTGCCCCGGCCATGATCGTGATGGCGACTTCGATCCTCGCCGGCCTGCTGTGGCGCCGGTTCCGGACGCCGAAGGTGGCCGAGATCAGCCTGATCGAGCTCTACCTGTTCGGCCTGAGCGTGCACATCGCGATCGTCCTGCTCGCCTATGTGACCCCCCCGGCCCTCCTGCTGGTCGGGCTGAAGGGCGTGGCCGAGCCGCTGCTGCTGATCTTTCCCCTGGCCGAGGTGGTCATCGGCGGCCTGCTGGTCCGCTTCGCGCGCGAGGAGGTCACCGCCCAGCACATCGCGCTCAGCGAGGAGCGCTATCGCCTGCTGGCGGACAACGTCACCGACATCATCCTGCAGCACGACCTGGAGGGGCGCATCGACTACGTCTCACCGTCGGTCAGCCAGCTGGGCTACGAGCCCGAGATGCTGATCGGCCTGGTCCGCTTCGATTTCATCCACCCCGACGACGTCGACGCCCTGCGCCAGCGGATGCGAGAGGTGGGCGAGGGCGGCCCCGGCGGCCGCATCGACGCGCGCGTGCACAAGTCGGACGGGCGCTGGATGTGGATCGAGAGCATGCCCTCCGCGGTCCGCAACGACGAGGGCAAGATCGTCGGCGTGCTGTCGGTATGCCGCGACGTGTCCGCGCGCATGGAGGCGGAGACGACGCTCAGGGAAGTGCGGGCCGAGATGGCGCGGGCGGCCCGGATCTCGGCCCTGGGCGCCTTCAGCGCATCCCTGGCCCACGAGATCAACCAGCCCCTGGGCGCCCTGGTGATCAACAGCGATGTAGCCCGCCGCCTGCTGGAGACCGATCAGCCGGACCTCGCCAAGGTGTCGCGCGCCATCGAGCGCAGCGCCCGTGACGCGCGGCGCGCCAGCGACATCGTCGCCCGCATGCGCTCCTTGACCACGCGCCGGCCGGCCGAGGCCGCCGACTTCAACCTCAATGAGGCCATCAGCGAGATCCTGGCGCTGTCGCGCGGGGAGCTGCAGCGCTGGAACGTGTCGGTCGAGACCGCCCTGTCCCCCGATACCGTCGTGGTCCACGGCGACCGGGTGCAGATCCAGCAGGTGATGCTGAACCTGGTCCAGAACGCCATCGAGGCGATGCACGACACCCCCGAGGCCGAGCGGCGGCTCCGGGTGCGGTCGACCCTCGCCGACAATGGCGAGGCGCTGGTCGAGGTCGAGGACCGCGGGCCCGGTCTGGATCCGCAGACGTCGGAGGCCATCTTCGGACACCTCTACACCACCAAGGAAGGCGGCACGGGCCTGGGCCTGGCCATCTCCAAGTCGATCATCGAGTCGCACGGCGGACGCATCTGGGCGGAGGCGGCGCCGCCCTACGGAGCCCTGTTCAAGTTCTGCCTGCCGCTGCAGCCGGACGACGCCTGAGCTTCGCCCTTGATCCGGCGCAGGCGCGACACCAAGCTCGGCGGATGTACCTCCCGCCCCACTTCCGCGAAGACCGGATCGACGTGCTGCACGCCGCGATCCGCGCCCATCCCCTGGCCACCCTGGTCACCGCTGGCGCGGCGGGGCTGGAGGCAAACCCGATCCCATTCCTGGTCGAGGAAGGCGGCCCGTTCGGCGTGCTGCAAGCCCACCTGGCGCGGGCCAACGGACAGCTGGCGGCCCTGCGCGAAGGATCGGAGGCCCTGGTCCTCTTCCAGGGGCCGCAGGCCTACGTCTCGCCCTCCTGGTATGCGACCAAGGCCGAGACCCATAAGGTGGTGCCGACCTGGAACTACGTCGCCGTGCATTGCTGGGGAAAGCCCCGGGTGATCGACGATCCGGCCTGGCTGCGCGCCCTGGTCGGCCGCCTGACCGTTTCCCGGGAAAACGGCCGCGCCGAGCCCTGGGCCGTGGAGGACGCGCCCGCCGACTACGTTGCCGCCCAACTCAGGGGCATCGTCGGGCTGGAGATCCCCATCGCCCGCATCGAGGGCAAGTGGAAGGCCAGCCAGAACCGCTCGCAGGCCGATCGCGCCGGTGTCGCGACGGGCCTCGGCGACGATCCGTTGGCGCAAGTGATGCGCGGCGGAGGCTAGGCTAGCGCGGCTCCGGCCGCTCCAGCCCGGCGATGGCCTCGGCGATGCCGTCGACCCGCGCCTGCAACGCCGCCTGGGCGTCGCGAAGGCCCTGGTTGTACCAGGCGGGGCCGAGGGTCTCGGACAAGAGGTCGAGCAGCCGCTGGCCGTCCATGGGCGCCACTTCGATGTCGAGCTCATCGCGCAACTGGCGCACCAGACGGCGGGCCAGCGCCTCGCGCTCGGCCCTGTCGAACGCGATCTTCGGCACGGCGCCTACTTCCCGTATTCGGTGAAGTAGCACATCGGCACGCCGTCCACGTCGCGGTCGGCGTTGTCGAGGAACAGGTGCATCTTGTCGAGCAGGATGCCGCTGCGGCCAGCCGGGTCGCGGTAGGGCTCGACCGTATAGGTGATCGAATAGGGCGTCTCGGCGGGGTTGGAGAACACCACCTGCTCAGGCTGGCCCGACTGGATGCTCATGTCGAAGTGGAAGCGGTCGGCGTAGCGGCGCATCACCGCGCCCCAGTTGGAATAGGTCTGCAGCACCGGGGTCCCGGTGTTGTCGCGGCAGAAGATCTGGGTCTGGGCGTTGATCGGCACGTCGGGCGTCTGGGCGTGGGCGGCCGGCGCTGTGGCGGCGAGCAGGAAAGCGGCCAGGAGAAGAAAGGATGGGGCCGCTATGTGTCTGGTCATCTGATGCATCCGGATAGGTCGGAGTCGGAGCGCACCACGCCCACCTGGCCGGCGACCCGACCAGCGCGGCGCTGGACGTATTTGCCCGGCTCGACGGCGTTGTACTTCAAGGGATCGGGTAAGATCGAGACCAGGCGCGCGGCCTCGGAGGTGGACATGCGCTTGGCGGAGTGGCCGAAGTCGACGCGGCTGGCGGCTTCCGCGCCATAGACGCCCGAGCCCATCTCCACCACGTTGAGATACACCTCCATGATCCGCTTCTTGCCCCACAGGGCCTCGATCAGGACAGTGAAATAGACCTCCAGCCCCTTGCGGACGTAGCTGCGGTCCGGCCACAGGAAAACGTTCTTTGCGGTCTGCTGGCTGATGGTCGAGCCGCCGCGGATGCGGTTCGGCCGCCGGTCGTTATGCGCCAGCGCCTTCTGCATGGCGCTGAAGTCGAAGCCGTGGTGCTGGCAGAAATGGGCGTCCTCGCTGGCGATGGCGGCGTCGGCCAGGGTCGGGGAAATGTCCTTCAGCCCGCGCCAGCGGTAGTCCAGGCCGTGGCCCTGCACATAGCGGATCGCCATCAGGCTGGTGACCGGCGGCGGGACGAAGCGGTAGGCCAGCACCCACAGGGCCGGGAACACCACCACGAGGCCCAACAGCCACAGGACCACGCGCGCCAGGAGGCCGCGCTTCTTCTTGCCCGTTTTCGCCTTGCGCACCCTGATCCGGCCCGCCGTGGTTTCCGCCATGGTCCCGTCCCGACTCGGCGGACTTTATTCCACCGCCCGCCAGGGAAGCACTAGGGCGAATTGTCAAAGATATCCAACCTTGCCCATGCGGAGCGCGGGCGGAGGTCGGGCGTCACACCATCGCCGGCAGGCCCGCCACGCCCGCGGCGCCGGATTCGTCGCCGAAGGCCACGCGGCCGCCGTCGGTGGAGAGCGCCAGGGCGGTGATCGGGGCGCCGGTGGGGGTGTTGCGCACCTTCTCGTTGTGCGTGGCCGACAGGTTCAGCACGCCTACGCGCCCGTCGTCGCGGCCCACGGCCAGCAGCGGGCCCTTGCCGCCGGCGGAGGCGACGCGGGTGGTCAGGCCCTCGTCGTAGGCGACCTCGGAGGCCTGCTTGCCGAGCGGACCGTTGGCCCCGCCGAACGGCCACACCACCGCGCCGTTGGAGCCGGAGGTGGCGAGGATCTGGCCCTCGGCCAGGAAGGCCAGCGACTTCACCTTGGCCGGATAGCCGCCCATCTGCATGTTCTTGGCGTCCTGCAGGCGCCAGCCGTGCAGCTGGCCCTCCTGCATGGAGGAGATGATGAAGCGGCCGTCGGGCGACCACGCCACGCCCACGTGGCTGCCGGCCCAGGTCAGCATCTGCGACTTCTGCTCGGCGATGCGGGCGTACCACAGGGCGATCCCGCCATAGGTGGCCGCGGCGATGCGGCGGCCCTTCGGCTCGAAGGTCAGGTCGGCCAGGGAGTGCTCGTGCCTGAAGGCCCGCGTAAACTTCGGATCCTTGACGTCCTTGACGTGCAGGTCCTTGCCGGCGGCATAGGCGATCAGTCCGCTCTCGGCGCTGGCGGCGACGCTGTCGATCCACCGCCCCTTGATCTCGCCGACCAGTTCGGCGCCCGAGGCGCGGGTCCACACCACGCGCCCGTCGTCGCCGCCCGTCAGGATGCCCTCGCCCGAGGGGTGGGCGCAGGCGCACTGGACGGAGGCGTCCGGATGGGCCTCGACCGAAGCCCCGTCCTCGAACCGCACCGTGCCGTCGCCGAGCGCGAAGATGGCCCGGTGGTGTTTGTCGAACAGGGCGGCGGTGACGTAGGCGTCGAAGTTGAAGTCCATACCCATCCCCAAAATTTGTGTGCGCTAACGCTTCGCTGCTTTAGCGCGTTCGTCATCCCGGACGGATCGCTCGCAGAGCGCGGAGATCCGGGAGCCAACAGCGAAGAGGTCAACGCTGCCGTCGTTCGAGTTCGCAGCTTCATGCGTGGAGCTGCTGGGTCCCGGGTCTCCGCTTCGCGAAGCCCGGGATGACGATCAATGGTTACGCCGCCGTCGCTTCAAACCCGGCCCGCAGCTTGGCCTCGTCCAGGTTGCGGCCGATGAACACCATGCGGCTGTAGCGCTCCTCGCCGGCCTTCCATTCGCGCTGCAGGTCGCCCTCCAGGATCATGTGCACCGCCTGGAACACCAGGCGCTTGTCCTCGCCCTTCACGTCCAGGATGCCCTTGGCGCGGAGGATGTCGGGGCCCTGCTCCTGCAGCAGGTCGTTCAGCCACTTGGTGACCAACACCCCGTCCACCGGCCTGTCGAGACGCAGGCTGACGCCCTTGATGTCGTCGTCGTGGCGCTGGGCGGTGTTGCCGTGCTCATCGGCGTGGTGATCGTGGTGATGGTGATCATGATCGTGGTGATCGTGGTCATGGCCGCAATGCTCGTCGTGCACGTGGCCCGCTTCGCCGTGGGCCGGGTTCAGGAACTCCGGCTCCAGCTCGACGATGCGGCCGAGGTCGAACGAGTGCTTCCCGAGGATGGCGTCGAGCGGCACGTTGGAGCGCTGGGCGCGGTGGATCGGCGCCAGCGGGTTCATCCGGCGGATACGGCTTTCCACCATGCGCAGGTCGTCCTCGGAGACGAGGTCGGTCTTGTTGAGCACGATCTGGTCGGCGAAGGCGATCTGCTCGCGCACCACCTTGGAGTCCGACAGCCGCAGAAGGATGTGCTTGGCGTCGACCACGGTGGTCACCGAGTCCAGTCGGCTCTTGGCCTTGACGTCGTCGTCGACGAAGAAGGTCTGGGCGACGGGGCCGGGATCGGCCAGGCCCGTGGTCTCGATGATGATGGCGTCGAACTTGCCCTTGCGCTTCATCAGGCCCTGGACCACCCGGATCAGGTCGCCGCGCACGGTGCAGCAGACGCAGCCGTTGTTCATCTCGAACACTTCC
>DASYBX010000106.1:0-100910 GCA_036500495.1 Caulobacteraceae bacterium | reverse complement strand
CCTCGGCCACCTGGCCGGTCTTGTCGTGCGCGCAGGCGACCAGGATGCCGGCCGTCACAGCCACGATGCTGGAGCCGATCATCAGGATGGAAGGCTTGAACCTTGTCATTGCGACGTTCTCCGGGCAGGCCGCAACCGGATGGGGACATCTCGTTGACCGAGACCAATTCCCTAAAGTAACCGCTTATCGGTTATATAGTAACCGTTTATCGGTTAAACACCCGGATATTGGATTAAGCTGAACTCCTAAATACAAAAAGTCAAGCATATTGCCGACAGACAGGTCTGCGCAGTCATACCGCCGCTTGAACTCCGATTATCGGGGACAGAAAGTCTTCCCCAAGAACCGCAAAAACTCGGCAACATTTCTGCTTTCAACGAAACAATGGGCCACCCCCTTCTCTATTTCTCCCAATGACGACTGGAAGAAGACGAGAAGAAGATGGCCCTGGACCTCGCTGACGGCCCGCCGTGCGGTCCGACGACGATCTATTTCTTGAGCGCAACCCCGGTCTGGCCGCTGGCGTCGATGGGATTGCGATCGTTTTCTTCGCAGACGAACTCCTTGATCTCCCAGTCCTTGTGCAGGGCGTACTGCCTCGTGACCGTCCACGGCTTGGTGAAGACCTTCGGATCGGTCAGGGTGATCTGGTCTTCCAGGGTGTCTTTGTTCACCTTGCGCATGCGCTCGTGCATGGTCAGGGCGTCGGAATGCTCCAGGCCGCCCGAATCGATGGTGCCCGCCTTGATGGCCACGGTGTCGATCACCAGGGTGTCGCCTTCCCAGTGACCCGTGGAGTAGCCCTCGTAGGTCGGGTCCACGTCATCTGGAACCTTACGGCCGTCGGTGTAGACGCGGCGGATCTCGTGCTTGAATTCGAGCGGGATCCACACCTCGTCGGCCGTGATCGCGACTTCCATCGGATAGGGCGAGCGCATGATGCGCGGAACGCCCTCCGGCAGGCAGCCGATGTCGCCCTTGGGCTTACCGGCCGCGCGGGCCTTGAGGTAGTCCTCGTACTTCGCCTTGTATTCAGCGTTCAGCGGCGCGTTGTCCTGGCGCTCGCCGGACTTGGTGACCGGGTCGAAGTTGAGGCTGCCGACGTGGGCCCATACGCCCCGCCAGTCGGGAAACTGGGTCCGCCTGGCCGTCTTGGCGACCGCCTTCTTGGCCGCCGGCTTGGCTTCGGGCTTGGCTTCGGGCTTGGCCTGGGCCAGGGCGGCGGGGCCGACGGCGACCGCCCCCATCCCCACGGCCACGACCAGCGCCGCACCCCAGGCGCCCTTCCGCTTGCGACGGACGGCGCCCGCCACCGTGTGCTGTGACATGGTTGAACCTCCCTGTTTCTCGCCCTCGCGTTTGTCCGAGGGGCATTCTTTCTTGTTTGGGAATAACCGTTTATCGGTCATTAGTCCGTATATCGGCGATCTTGCGGCCGGAGTTGTGAAACGTCAAGTCGCAGCTTGGCCCGTTGAGGGAGCGGGCGACAGCGCCCCGCGCAGGAGCGACGGGCGAGCGCCCCTCGCGCTTCCAAGGCTGCATCTCTGACGATCGATGTGAGCGCGCCCGCGGGATCAGGCACACCGGCTAAGGCGCGGCTTCGTCCGCGACCAGGTGCTGCAGCACGCGTTTTTCGAGCACCAGTAGGGCGCCGGCGCCGTTGGTGCGCATGACCAGCCCTTCGGCGATCGGCTGGGCGGCCTCGTGCACGGCGCTGGCCAGGCGCAGGAACTCCGGTCGCGCCCGCCCGCCGACGCCGTGCAGCGCGCAGAGCTGCCGCCATTCGAGCACGAAGCTCTCCAGCAGCCCGCTGAACCGCACGGCGCGCGCCCTGGCCTCGGCGCCATCGGAGGCGACCGTCAGTTCCGCCCTCAGGTCGTCGATCAGCAGTTGCACCTCGGCGGCGGGCATCACCGGCAGGCGCTGGTCGCCCTCGGTGAACAAGGTCGGGTTGGCCGCCGGGTTCCAGGCCGCTGTCCGCCATTGCGCGCGCGGCGGAGCCCGGCCGTAGGCGAACTGCCAGAAGGCGGCCGTGCCGGTGGTGTCGGCGACGAGATGGATGCGTTCCGCACTGGCCCCGTTTTCCACATGGTGCCGACGCCAGTTGTCGAAGATCCAGGCCTCGCCGGCGGCCATGTGCACCGACTGCCCGTCGCAGTGGAAGCGCACCTGCGGCCAGGTGAGCACCGGGATGTGCAGCCGCACCCGGCTGTGCCAGTGATAGTTGATGTCGGCATGCTCGGGCACGCCGGCGCCGGGCGCCAGGCGCATCAGCCGCGAACGGCTCCAGACCACGCCGAAGCCGGCGAGGACCTGGCGCAGGTAGGGCATCGCTGCCAGCCAGCGCGTCGGCCGCATCTGCCCGTGGACGGCATCGGTCTCCTCGCCGCCGACGCTGATCAACCGCGCCGCGCTGTTGCCGGGCACGCCGTCCGGGTGCGAGGTCCAGGCCTCTGCCGGCAAGGCGCCGACCTCGGCCTGCAGGCGCTCCGCCTCGAACAGCACGGGAAGCTGAAAGAAGGGGCGCGGCAGCCGCACGGGTCAGGCCCTGTAACCGGTCAAGGCGTCGCCCAGCCGCTCCCGCAGTGGCGCGAGCCAGGGTTCATAGCGCCGCCATTGCTCCAGGCCCTCCCGACCGAGGGGCTGGCGCACCTGTTCGGAACTCGGGGTGCGTACGCTGCGCCGGGTCTGGTGGAACGTCAGGCAGGCCGGGGCGTAGAGCAGCTGGCAGTGCGCCAGCAGGCGCCGCACGCTGCCTTCGAGGTCCTCGACAACGTCTTCGTAGTGCACCCTCAGCACCCGCCCCGGCAGCACCTCGTCCCAGCGCCGCATGAGGTCGAGGTAGACGCGGTAGTGGTCGGCGATGTCATCGACGCCGTAGGTGAATTCCTGGTTGGTGGTTCCGAACAGCTGCTTGAGGTTGCTGAAGCAGCAGGCCATCGGCTCGCGCCGCATGTCGATGATCTTCGACCGGGGCAGCATCAGGTGGATCAGGCCGATGTGCCAGGCGTTGTTCGGCGCCTTGTCGATGAAGAACGGCCGGCCCAGCCGGCGATAGACGCCGGTTTCAGCCAGGAAGCGCTCGCCGAGCGCCCGGGCGTCCGCGGCCGTCAGGCGCAGCAGCGCCTCGGGATGCAGCGGCAGGCCTCCATCGGGATCGCGGCCGCAGAGCTCGCCGGCGTACCGGTCGATTTCGGTCAATTCCTGCGTGCCCTCCACGCAAGGGTGAGAGGCCAGGATCTGCTCGATCAGCGTCGAACCCGAACGCGGCAAACCGAGGACGAAGATCGGCGCCGGATCGTTCACGCCCCAGCCGGCGCGGGCGGCGAAGAATTCAGGTGTGAACACCGCCTTCAGCTTCAGAGCGCAGGTTTGCGCGGCGTCCGCGCGATACCGGCCGGCGGCGCGCCGCAGCCCATTGCCGCGCGCGTAGAACCGCCACGAGGCGGCGTAATCGCCCCGGTCCTCCAGCGCCTTGCCGAGGGCAAAGCAGAGATAGACGCGGTCCATGTCCTGCGCGCCAGGATCGGCCGCCGCGGCGCGCAGGCGCGCGATCTCGTCGTCGGTGAAACGATAGGTCTTCAGGTTGGCGAGGCTGAACCAGGCCACGCCCCAGTCCGGCCTCGCCGCGAGGGCGGCGCGGTAGTCGGCGATCGCCTCCTGTAGCCGGCCCGTGACCTTCAAGGCGTTGGCCCGCCACAGGCGCAGGTCGGCGACTTCCGGCGCCGGCAGGGACTGGCGGCCCAGCAGCCGCTCATAGAGATCGATCAGCGGCTCGTGGTCGCCCAGGCCGACGCAGGCCGCGCCGTACTGCTTGAGGAAGTCGCGGTCGTCGGGATCCTGCCGCAGCAGGCGCTCGGCCTCCTGCCGCGCCTGCAGGTGTTTCTGCCGCTGCAGCAGCACCATGGCGTAGTCGAGACGCGCAGCATGGTAGTCGGGCGCCCGCTCGACCACCGATTCCAGCAAGGTCTCGGCCTCGGCGCCGAAGCGCTCGACGTCGCGCTCCATGAGGATACGGGCCAGAAGGCGCAGGGCGCCGACGTTGTCGCCATCCTGGAGCAGGTAATCGCGGATGACCGCCTCCGCCGGCTCGATATCGCCGTCGGCGAACAGGCTGTTCGCCACCACCACCGATGCGGGCAACTGCCTGAGGGTGGCCAGATGCTGCGCCACCACGGCCGCCTGAGCGGTGTCGCCCCCCAGGCGGCAGAGCTGTTCCAGCATGTCCCAGCTGGCCGGCAGCGTCGGATTGAGGCGCACCGCCTCGCGCAAGGCGTCGATAGCCGCCGGCGCCTCCCTCAGCAAGACATGACAGTGGCCGCGCTCCTGGAACAGGCGGCTGAACCGGGGGTGCAGCGTCTGCAGCCGCTCCAGGACGGCCAAGGCCTCCGGGATGCGCCGATGAGAGCGCAGGTCCCGGGCTTCCTGCAACAGGGCGTCGCGGCCGCCCGAACGAGGACCGGGACTCACCGCGCCGCGCCCGCGGCCGGCAACGGCGCCAGCCAGTCCGGGTCCGGCTGGTCGGCGTCGTAGTATTCGAAGATCAGGTGGACGCGAGCGGCGTCGCCGCCGTTGCGCACCCAGTGCGGGCCGAGGTTGTCGACCTCCACCGCCTCGCCCACCGGGAAATGCCGTTCGCCCCCGCCGAAGAACGAGACCACCGCGTCATGGGTGGTCACCGGCACATGGATCTTGTGCGGCCACTTCGCCGCGGGGTTGGCGTCGATGTGCGGATGGATCACTCCGCCCGGCTTCATCCTGGCGAACATCACCCGCGGGAACCGCCCGCGCGCATAGCCGTAGCTCCGGACCGCCTGTTCCATGACCGGCTCCAGCAAGGCGCGCCACTGCGACCACGCCGGGCGATCGTGGGAGCCGCGCCAGTCGCGCGGGCTGTCGATGAAGCGGAAGACGATGTGCTGGGTCTGGTCCAGCACCTCGAACCGGTTGGGCTTGCCGGCGTTCTCCGCCTCCCAGACCGCCTCGGGAATCGTCAGCACGGCCTCGCGCAGGGCGGTGACGTCGACCGGGCCGAGGGGGTGGATGGTCGTGGTCTTGCGCGGGTTGGCGGTTGGCTTGGGCGGGACAGCGTTCATCGCGGGCCCTCGAAGGAATAGCCGAACAGCTCCAGGTCCTGCGCGTAGCGGGCGGCCACGCCGTCGATCAGGGCCTGGTCGTAGTAGCGGTGATAGTCTCCGCGCCGGCCGCCGTTGACGCGGTCGAGCGGGCGGGAAGCAATGCCGATGCGCGCGCAGATCGCGTCATAGGATCCCTGCATGTCCTCGACCCGGCCCACGCTGTCGGTCAACAGGGTCTTGCCGTCCTCGCCCACCAGGACCGAGGCCTGTGGCTGGAACAGGATGTGGTGCTCCGGCGGCTCGCCGAACAGGAACCAGCGCATCGCCTCGCGCGGCTGCTGCTGGAAGGCTTCGCCGCCCCTCAGCATGAAGGCGCAGTAGGAGACGAAGCGATCATAAGGATTGCGTACGAATGCGAATTTGAAATAGCCGCCGAAGGCCTCCTCGCCGAGGTACGGCCGCACCTGGCGCAGGGACAGGTGGCCATGCCGGATCGCCGCCAGGTCCGCCCAGGGGAAGCGCTTGTCGACGAACAGCCCCACCTGCTCGACGTCCTCCTCGCCCAGCTGCTCGCGCAGGGCCTGGCGCACGGCGTGTGTGCCGGTCTTGGGCACGGCGGCGAAGATGAAGCGGTGGCGGTGGGAAACGATCACGGTCCGGGACTCACGGAAAAACGCGCCCCCCTCCCAAAGGAGCGGGGCGCGCAGTTCATCGCAGGCGCAGATGTCAGAATTTGTAGCTGACCCCGGCCATGAAGGTCGTGCCGCTCTGGGTCTGGTTATAGAGATAGTGGGCCTGGCCCCAGAACTGCGTCTCCTTCTCGTTCGTCAGATTGATCGCATCGAACGTGACCTGGAGCTTGGGGGTGATGTTGTAGAAGGCCGCGGCGTCGACGTAGTCGGTCCCCTCGAAGCCGCGCGTGGTGGCGCTCATGGGGCTGGGATCGTACCCCGTGTAGTAGCGGCTGCGGTGGTTCAGCGAGCCGCGAACGCCCCAGCGGTTGGTTTCGTAGTAGAGCGTGACGTTGTAGCTGGTCGGCGAGATGCCGGTGAGCTCCTGGTCGGCGCTCACATAGGTGTAGTTCAGCACCGCGCCCAGGTTCTTCAGCGGCCCCGGCAGGAAGAAGAACTGGCTCTGCGCCGCCAGTTCCACGCCGGTCAGGCTGTGCGTGCGAGGGTCGTTGACCGGCATGTCGAACTCGTCGACCACGGTGCTCGGCGTCGCTCCCGGGACCGCGCTGATCGGGACGCCGGTCTGGCTGAAGGGAATCCCTGAGCCATAGCTGTTGCCGCCGATGGTCTCGTTGGTGATGTAGTTCTTGATGTACTTCTGGAACACGCTCGCCCCGAGCAAGCCCACCTTGCCGAAATAGTACTCCGCCGAAAAATCCAGCGTGGTGTCGGTGAAGGGCTTGAGGTCCGGATTGCCGCGGGATGCGGAGATCTGGCAGTCGTTCGTGCTGCTCTGGGGCAGGTTGATGTTGCAGTTCTCGTTGTTCTGGAACGCGCTGCCCTCGGCCGCCAGCGAGCTCAGCGTCGGACGGTTCAGGTTCTGGGTGGCGGCAAAGCGCAGCAGCAGGTCCGGCGTCAGTTCCAGCACCGAGTTCATGGCCGGCAGCACGCCCGAATAGCTGCCCTTCACGTCCGCCGTGCCGAGATAGGCATAGCTGTCGCCCTGGATCCAACCTTGGCTGCGCGTGTGGGTCTGGTAGCCGCGCAGACCGATGTTGCCGCGGAAGCGCAGGCCGAACAGGTGGGTGTCCCAGTCCGCCTGGACGTATTCGGACAGGGTCGCTTCGGTGACGGTGTAGACCTGCTCGATGTCCTGGATGGCGCCGCCGACTCCGTTGGGCTTCGGCCCGAGCCGGTGGTACTCGGCGTACTTCTTGAACGCCTCGTCGTAGTTGCCGCTCAGCCACGAACCGACGCTGTTGCTGAACACCGAGGCGATGTCCGCGACGGAGGTGCCCCGGGTCTCGGCATCGGTCCCATTGACGTTGCTGTCGTAGTAATCGTTGGCTCCGTCGTTCTGGAACCGGTGATAGGCCACCCCGGCGCGCAGCGTCCACGTGTCGGTCGCCTTGTAGCGCCCGTTCAGCACGCCTTCCTCCAGCTCCGATCCGTTGTGGAAGGCGCGGTAGTAGAAGTCGTCCATGGCGTAGTTGGCCGGATTGGTCAGGTCCGACCCCGGATAGGAGAAGTTGGCCGACTGGCCGTCGGCGCCGTAGTCGGCGATGATGTTGCCCTTGGCGCGCATGTAGAGCTTGTCGTCGTAGGGCGTGTCGTAGGTCGACTTCTCGTAGCCGACATGGCCGTCGATCGTGATGCGATCGTTCAGGTCCCACTTGCCGGTCAGGGCCACCTGGTTGAACCGGTTTTCGTTCAACTCGCGGCGATGCTCTGTGCCGAAGGTCGAGTTGGTCACGTCGATGTTGGTGACGTAGTTGTTCTTGTCCCACACCAGGTTGTTGATGGTCGACGCGGTCTGGAAGATGGCCGGCCAGGGCCCGCCGGCCGGGGTGTCGAACGCCCAGGAGGCCGTGCCGGACGCGAGCGGACGCGAGGCGAGGTGAAGCTCGTCGCGGTGGGTGGTGAACTCGCCGTGCAGCGCATCGAGCGTCAGCAGCAGGTTGTCGACCGGACGCCACTGCACCGCGCCCGTGATGCCGAGGCGCTCCATCTTCGCGTTGAACGAGGAGATGCGGTTGCCGTCCGGGATGTACAGGCCGCCGTCCATGAACTTGGCCTGCTGTGCGGCGCTCAGGGGGCTGAGGTTCAGCCCGTTCTTGACCAGCTGCGCCGCGTCCGACGCGCTCAGCACGTCGTAGTTGTAGTTGTCGTGGCCCTGCTCGGTGGTGTCGCGCTTGGCGTAGGCGACCGAGAACAGCACGCCGAACTTGTTGTCCCAGTTCTTGCTGAACAGGGCGACGGCGCGCAGCTGCACGTCCTTGGTGTACTGATTGCTCCCCACCTTGACGCCCAGGGCTCCCTTGTCGCCCGGCGCGTAGTCGAACGGCTTGCCGGTGAACAGGCCGACCGTGCCGGCCATGCCGCCCTCGTTCTGGGAGGCCTGGTAGGTCTTCTCGACCTCGACCTTGGAGAACAGTTCCGAGGCGAAGATGTTGAAATCGAACGCGCGGTCGCGCGACCGCTGGCCACGGCTGTCCATCGCGGAGTCGTCGTTGCCCAGCACTTCCATGCCGTTGAGCTGCACGCGCGAGAAATCCGGGCCGAGGCCGCGCAGGGCGATTTCCCGCCCTTCACCCGCCTCACGGGTGATCTGCACGCCCGGCAGGCGCTGCAGGGATTCGGCCAGGTTCAGCTCCGGGAACTTGGCGATGTCCTCGGCGACGATCGAATCCTTTTCGATGACGTCGTTCTTCTTGAGGTCTCGCGCCTCGCTCAACGACTTGCGGTAGCCGGTGACGACCACCTCGTCGACCGCGCCCTTGGCGGCGGCCTGGTCGCCCGAGACGTCCTGCGCCAGGGCGAGCCGAGGACTGGCGCCGGCGATCAGCGTCGCGCCGGCAAGCAAAACGGTCTTGAGGTTCGGGCGCATAGCCCGAACGGGATGTCGTGTCGACATGGATGGCCCCCCGCCAATTTCTGCCTGGGTGAGACTGGCGTCCCTCGCCAATCTGGTATGAACCAGCTTGTTAAAGCAGCCTGCGACAACACCCGCGTGACAGTTTCTTGCCGATACGGAATCAGAGCCGGATCGCGCGGACGTCAGTCGTCCGAAGGGGCGCCCGTCACCTGGGACAGCACGAGCGGCCGATAGGCCTCGAGGCCTTCGATCTCGACGCCGACCACCTTGCCCATTTCGTCGTAGCGCCGCAGGCGAAGGGCGTCGGCGGCCGCCGGACGTTTCAGGAACATCTCCGCCTCGGCCGCGGTCATCGGCCCTCCCTGCAAGGCCAGGCTCTGCAGCGAAGCCGGGCTGAGCAGCGCGAGATAGCCAGGCTCGAACGCCGCCAGGTAGCGCTTGGCGTCTACGTGCCAGAGGACCGGCTCGGTGACCGCAGCCCCGAAAGCCTTCGCTAGGTAGTGGGCGCTGATCCGCTCGTGCTGGTCGTCCAGGCCGCGATCGGCCGCATCCTCCCCCAGGCGCTGCAGCAGGTGCCCGACGTCGTGCAGCAGGGCCGCCGTGATCAGCGCCGGCGAAGCGCCGTCATGCTTGGCGTGATGGGCCGTCTGCACGGCGTGCTCCAGCTGGCTGACGCCCTCGCCATAGTGGCGCTGGCCCCGCTCGGCGAACAAATCGAACAGCCGGTCGACGAAGCGGTCGGCGAAGGAGGTGGAGGTCATGAAGGATCCATCGATAAACAATTGGACTATACCAAATAATGGGGAAGGCGCGACGGCCCCGGCGCGGGCCTAAAGCCGCATTGGGCCGATGCCCGGATCGGTCCGGCCGGCGCCGCCTGTCTCCAGGCGGCCGGCGAAACGCTGGAGGAAACCGGGAAGACCCTTCGCCGAGACCGTCAGGCTGTACCAGTGGTCGCTCGCCGCCAGGTTCCAGGCGATCTGGGCGGATCGGCCCGGACCGACGTGGACGGTGCGCCTGCGAAGCGCCCCGGCCAAGACCGGATAGGGATCATCCATCGCGACCTCGACCTCGAGCGGCTCCGCGCCACGGTTGGCAAGGCGCAGGCCGACGTCGCCCCCGGCCGCTTCGGCCAGGGACAGGGCGAGGCCCTGATCGGTCCGACCCGCGAAGCGCCGATAGAAGCCGTTCGGGCCGTGGACGATCAGGTCATGGGCTTCAAGGGGCCCGGCCTGGTTCCAGTGGCCGGCCGCGTAGCGCTCGCCGGCGCCCACCGTGAAGCGCCAAGGCCCCGCGGCGCCTGAAGCGTCGAACACCTGGAACACCGCCCCGGCCCTGCCCGTGTTGACCAGGTCGACCAGGAGCCGCCCGTGCTCGATGCGGGCGTCGGCGGCCAGCCGGTAGGGCAAGGGGCGTGAGGGCCGCTGGCCCGCGTCCTGGGCGGACGGGGCTTGCTGTGCCGGTATCTTCAGGGTCGGCGAGGCCAGCGACCGGGCGATCCTTTGCGCGTAGTCGGCAGTGTCCGGCAGGGCCAGTCCCGTCCAGTCGCGATTGGGCGACTTGAAATCGAAGGCCGAGGTCAGGTCGCCGCACACCGCGCGCCGCCAGTCGCTGATGTTCGGCTCCATCACCCCGAAGCGCGTCTCGAGGAACCGCAGGGTCGAGGTATGGTCGAACACCTCCGAGCAGACGAACCCGCCCCGGCTCCACGGCGAGACCACGATCGCCGGCACCCTGACGCCGAGCCCCAGCGGATGGCGGCCGCGATTGGCGACTTCGGCATCGGCTCCATAGTCCTTGGCCTCGCCCGCGACCGGCACGGTGCTGAACCCCTCCGCCTCGTGCAGCGGCGGCATGGGCGGGAGCATGTGGTCGTAGAAGCCGCCGGCCTCGTCGTAGTTGATGATGAACACAGTCCTGGCGAACACCTCGGGATGGTCGACCAGGGCCTCGATCAGCTTGGCGCAGACGTGCTCGCCCTTGGACGGTACGGCCGTCGGATGCTCGGACAGGTCCGCCGCGGTCACGATCCACGACACCTGCGGCAGCCGGCCGCCGGCGATGTCGGCGCGGAACGCCTCCACCAGCTGCTCGCCGTCCGAGCGCTTGCGGTCCGCGCCGCCCTTGTGCTCGGACACCCAAGAGCGGCCGCGTTCATAGAGCGGCGAGTCCTTGGCGCACGGTCGGAACGGCTTGAACACCGACAGGATGTTGTCGCCGAAGTTGTCGTACTCCTGGTAGACCTTCCAGGAGATCCCCGCCTCCTGCAGCCGCTCGGCATAGGTCGTCCAGTCGTACGGGCCGCGCGCCATGGGCCGGTCCTCGGCCATATCGGCGCTCGGGGTGTCGTCCTCCCCGTAGTTGCTCATTTCCGGGTCGCCGCCGACCTTGCCGCCTCCGTTGCACCCGGTCCACAGGTGCAACCGGTTCGGATAGGTCTGGGTCAGGGTCGAGCAGTGGTAGGCGTCGCAGAGGGTGAAGGCGCTCGCCAGGGCGTAGTAGTAGGGCAGGTCCGAGCCCCGGTAGTAGGCCATCCGCTTGTGCAGTTCGCCGCTGTGGCCCCAGCGGTCGTAGCGGCCGCCGTTGACGATGGTGGTATTCTCCTGGTGGCTCTGCTCCGAACCGTCGACGACATAGGCGTTGGTGGTCCGCGCATCGCCGTGGAAGGGCATGACCCAGCCGTCCGGATGCTCGCCGCTGGGCTGGCGCCACACCGCGGCGCCGCCGGGCAGGCGCAGCGGGCGCGGATCGCCGAACCCGCGCACGCCGGAAAACGCCCCGAAGTAGTGGTCGAACGAGCGGTTCTCCTGCATGTAGATCACCACATGCTCGACATCCATGATCGAGCCCGAGACGCTATGGGCGGGGATGGCCATGGCCTTGCGCAGGCTCGCCGGCAGGGCGCCGAGGCCCACGCCCGCGGCCAGGCCGCCTCCGATCCGTTGCAGGAAATCGCGCCGATCGCTCCGCATGCCCACCCCTCAATCCGGGTTTTGGACTATACCAACCAGGCGAAGGTTCGATGAAAGCCGCGAGAGCTTGACCCGCTCCGAGTCTCGGTGTGCTCTGGACCTCGCGGCTCCCTCCGCTTACCGCGAGACAGGACATGCCGCGTACGCAGCGCCCGACCGTCGACATCCCTGGCGGCCTGGCCGAGGGACTTCAATATCTCGGAATGCGCAACCACATCGCCGCGCGCATCGCCGGCGGCGAACTGAAGCCCGGCGACCGGCTGCCCTCGGAACGGCTGTTGCAGGCGGCGACCCGCCTGGCCCGCGGCACCATCCGCGAGGGGCTGTTCCAGCTCGAGGCGGAGGGCCTGATCTACCGCAGGGACCGCAGCGGCTGGTACGTCTCGCCCTCGCCCATCGTCTACGACCCCACCCGCTGGGAAGGCTTCATCTCCTATGTCGAGGCGCAGGGGCGACGCCCCGCCACCGAGCCCCTGGACGCCACGGAGATTGCCGCCGACGCCCTGCTCGCGGGCGTGTTCGACCGCCCGCTGGGCGCGCCGCTCTACCTGATCCGCCGCCGGCGCCATGTCGATGGACGCGCCGTGCTGGTCGAGCACATCGTGGTCGACGTCGCCCTGGCGCCGGACCTGCTGAAGTTCTCGTTCGACCAGTCGCTGACCAGCATCCTGAAGGCGCAATACGGGCTGTCGGTCACCCGCAACAAGATCGAGATGCAGCCCTGCGCTCTGACCGGCTGGGAAGCCGAGGCCCTCAGGACCAAGTCGGGCCTGCCCGGTCTGAAGGTGGTGCGCACCAGCTATGACGCGCTGGGCCGCGTGGTGGAGTTCGACCGCGAATACTGGCGCCACGACGCGCTGAAGATCAGCGTCGAGGCGCGCGTCCGCTAGTAGGCCGGCTTGGCCAGGGCGGCCGCCTCGGCGCGGCAGGTCGAGGCATCGGGCGCCGGAGCGCTCGCACGCGCCTTCGCCATCTCGGCCCTGGCGGCCTCCAGGTCGGCGCGGAACGCGGCGGAGCCGTGCAGGGCCGCGGTCGCGGCGGCGCCCGCCATCCATCCCGCCTCGACCGCGCTCAGGCTGTGCGCCCCACAGACCAGCCGGCTTTCGCCGAACGCGCGCCCGCGCGCCAGGATCTCGGTGGCCCGGTCCGGCGCCAGTTCCGCGAGGATCAGCGCCTCCATCCAGCCGTTCGCCGCATGGCCGGACGGATAGTCGCCATTGCCGGCGAGATGGGCCGTCCTGGCCTGGCAGATCGGCGCGGCCGTGCCGATGTAGGGACGCTTCACGCGATACAAATCCTTGACCGGATCGGCCACCCCGGCGGTTCCGGCCCGGTCGAGCAACCGCGCCAGAGCCGGCGCGGTCTGGGGCGTGAGCCTGGCGCCGAGGGCGCAGGCGAAATGCTCGAAGGGGCCGGTGTCGACGTCGGAGGTCGCCACGTTCCATCGCGGCGAACCCTGCAGCGGGCGCGTCGCGGCGAACACCTGGCGGTCGGCGCGAGCGACCGGGCCGCCCTTCGCGGGGGGCCGCGGCAGGATGCGGACGCCGTCGGGCGTGGTCTCCGGCGACAGATAGTCGTGGCTCGCCGGACCCGCCGTCTCCACGGCGAGGCCCGCGCATCGGCCGGCCGCCCGCACCGGATTGCACAGCACCGCCGCGCCGCCCGGCAGGCGCGCCTGATAGTCGTTGTGCAGCCGAGGCTCCGGCCAGAGGTAGTCGGTCGACACCCACTGGGCGCCGGAGGCCAGCGCCGCCTGCCGCCGCCGGGTGTCGTTGGCCCGGGCTTCAAGGGTTCCCGAGTCGGCGCGGGTGCGGACGATGAGGCCCGCCGCGACCGCCTTGCGGATACGGTCGGCCTGTTCGACCGGATCGTTGAGCGTCAGATAGGCCGCCGCCGGCGAGCTTTCGTCGGTGTTGACGAAGAACACCCTGCCCTCCAGCGACCGCCGCTTGCCGCGATAGACGGCCACCTTGTCCGCGTCTTCATCGAGGGCGAACAGCACCTTTCCGCGCGCCTGCCCGAGGGTAGGCCAGGCGTCGTGCAGCACCGCCTCGCGCAGGGTCGGATAGTGGCCCTGGACATCGTCGGGCGTGATCAGCGCATGGGGCGGAAACACCGAGCGGATCTCGGCATCCAGGGCGTCGAAGGCGGCGGCGTCGAACGGCAGAGCGGCAACGCCGCCAGGCATCGACGCCTTGTCGGTCTTGGCGTTGAACATCAGCAGGATCGGCGCATGGTCCGGGTGGGCCAGCGACCAGCGCCGCACGGCGCCCAGACAGGCCTTCAGGGTGACGCAGGAGCTGAGCACGTCGATGTCGGGCACGTGCATCACCTTGAACCCCGGCTCGGCCAGTGCTGCCCGGCGCGCGGGGTCCAGCGCGATGCCGGCGGCGCGTAGCCCGGCCGGGTCGAGGAAGCGGCCGCCCTTGGGGTCGGCGTAGACGTCGATCTCGAGCTGGCGCGCGCCGGCGTCCAATTGTTCCGACAACGGACGATGCCCGTAGTCGAGCTCGATGGAGCGGTCAGGCGCCGCCGCGCGGATCAGGGCCAGGATCGCGTCGGGCGGCTGGGTCTTGTAGCTGTTGTGGGTGCCGACGGTGACGAGGTCGTTGAGCTTCAGGTTGCGGTCCATCCAGGCGCGTTGGCAGCCGGGGCCGGCTGAAGCCGCATCCGCCGCCTTCAGGTCACAGCGGAAGGCCGCGCCCAGAGCCGTCGTATCCGTGCTGGCCGACAGGGCGAAGGTGGCCAGAAGCATCGCCGCCGTCTTCCACATCCCCGGTTCTCCCGTCACCCAGCCGCCACATGAGTGGTCTAGACCATATCACTGCGACCGAGGGATGACGGATGACCGTTCGAGGAGAGCGCGGCCAATGGTCACGATGCAGGATCGCCGCAGCTTCATCCGCGCCATGATGGCGACGGCGGGCGCGGCTGCGGCCTTCGCCCCCGCCATCGCCCGCGCCCTGGAGATTCCCGCCGACCGGCGCACGGGCACGCTGAAGGACGTCGCCCACGTGGTGATCCTCACCCAGGAGAACCGTTCCTTCGACCACTATTTCGGGACGATGCGCGGCGTCAGGGGCTACGGCGACCGCTTCGCAGCTCCCGCCCCGCCGCTGCCCGGGGCCGCGGATCGAACCGTGCTCCTCCAGCCCAACGAGCATCCCGCGGCCAAGCCCGAGCTGATCGCCCCATTCCGGCTCGATACCTCGGTGGATTTCAGCCTCTATCGCCCGCTCGGCACGCCCCATGGCTTCGTCGACAGCCAGGCGGCCTGGGACAATGGGCGGATGAGCGCCTGGCCGCACGCCAAGCACAACCACGCCATGGCCCATTTCACCCGCGATGACCTGCCGTTCCAATACGCCCTGGCCGAGGCCTTCACCCTGTGTGACGCCTACCACTGCGCCATGCACCTGAGCACCAACCCCAACCGGCTCTACATCTGGACCGGCACCCACGATCCCCTGGCCAAGGGCAACGGCCCGGCTCTGGACAACAGCTACGACAGCATGGACGCCGATCCGCTGCACCACGGCGGCTATCTGTGGACCACCTATCCCGAGCGCCTGATGGACGCCGGCGTCGGCTTCCAGATCTATCAGGACATGGCCGACAACTTCACCGACAACCCGCTGGTCGGGTTCCAGCGCTATCGCCAGGCGCATGGCGCGACGGCGGGGGGCGCGACCGCGACGGCCGCCGCGGCCCTCCTCGCGCGGCGGACGATCACCACCCGTTCGCTGGACGACCTCAAGCAGGACGTGCTCGCCAAGCGGCTGCCGGAGGTGTCGTGGATCGTCGCCCCCGCCGCCCTGTCCGAGCATCCGAGCGCCTCCACGCCGCTGCAGGGCGCGGACTACGCGGCCAGGGTGCTCGATGCGCTCACCGCCAATCCGGAGGTCTGGGCGCGTACGGTGCTACTGATCAATTTCGACGAGAACGACGGGCTGTTCGACCACGTCCCTCCGCCGGCCCCGCCGGCGCGCGTCGCGGAAACCGTCCCCGGGCGCACGCTCGGCGCGACGACCATCCCGGCGGACGACGAATACCATCTCCATTCCCAGGCGGCCGCGGACGCGGTCTATCTTGGCCGGCCTTACGGCCTCGGCATGCGCGTGCCGCTCTATGTGGTGTCGCCCTGGAGCCGGGGCGGCCATGTGGCGTCGGAGGTGTTCGACCACACCAGCATCCTGCGCTTCCTCGAAGCCCGCTTCGGCGTCCACGAGCCGAACATCAGCGCCTGGCGACGCGCCGTGTGCGGCGACCTGACGTCTTGCTTCGATTTCGGCGCCCCCGACACGGTCGAGTTCATGGCCTCGCTTCCGGCCACCGCGACCTTGTCGGCCCGCGCGGCGCCCTTGAAGGAGGTCCGGCCGCCGCTTCCGGATCAGGCGGCGCCTCCGGTGCAGGAAACCGGCGTGCGGCGGCGGCGCGCCACGCCCTACGCCCTCGACGCCCGGTTGCGCGCTGGTGGGAGGTCCGGCCGCGCCGTGCTGTTCGCCAACCATTCGGCCGAGCGCGCGGCCGTCTTCCATGTCTATGACGTCCTGCGGCTGGACGAGACGCCCGCCCGCTATACGGTCGGCGCGGGCCGCGAACTGGCCCACCCCCTGCCGGCCGCCGGCGAGAGGGCGGACCTGTTCATCCTCGGGCCCAACGGCTTCCATCGGCGCCTGACCGGGAGAAGCGACATCTTCTCGGTCGGCGTCGAAGGCGGCATGGGCGCGCCGCCCTCGCTCCGCTTCGAAAACCTCACCGACGCTCCCCAGTCCATCGCCATGACGGACATGGCCTATGGCGCCGCTCCCCAGGTGATCGGGCTTGCCGGCAGGCAGACGCGCCGCATCCGGCTGGACCTCGAGGGCAGCCACGGCTGGTATGACCGGCAATTCGTGGCGGGCGGCCAGGCCTGGCGCGCGGCGGGCCATGTGGAGACCGGAGAGGCGTCCTACTCCGATCCCGCCGCCGGTGGACCGGGCCCCCTGAGGCTGGCCGAGGCGACGACGCCTTCGACCACCGGCTGATCAGACCGGCAAGGCGGTCGTGTACTTCACCTGGTTGAGCGAAAAGTGCGACGTCGAGGTCGCCACATTGGGCTGGCCCAGCATCTCGCGCATCAGGAACCGCTCGTAGTCGGCCACGTCAGCCACCACGATCCGCATCAGGTAGTCCCATTCGCCCGACATGGAGTGGCACTCCATGATCTCCGACCGGCTCTGCAGGAAAGCCTCGAACGCCTGGCGGTCGGCCATGGTCTGAGACTTCATCCGCACCTGCAGCATCACGCTGACCCCGCGCCCGACCATGGCCGGATCGACCAGCCGCACGGCGCGGCCCAGCACGCCCGCCTGTTCGAGCGCCTTCACCCGCCGCCAGCACGACGCCGGCGAGGCGCCGACGGTCTCGGCCAGTTCGGCATGGCTGATCGAGGCGTCCGCCTGCACCGCGCGCAGGATGCGCCGGTCGATTTCGTCCAATTGAACCATGCTCATCAAGAATGGCTCCATATCTGGAATTCCATTTCATATATAAGCGTGCTTGCCTGAAGGATGAAAGGCAATTTCGCCTACAGCGGCGCAAAGTGGTCTCGTGAGCAGAGGTTCGCGCGATGCCTGCGCGGGCGGCCGGCTCCTGGGAGCCTGCGCATGAACGCCCTCGCCAAGACCCATCCATCCGCGGCCAATCCCCTGGGCCTCGACGGCTTCGAGTTCGTCGAACTGACCAGCCCCGATACGGAGGCGATGAAGGCCCAGCTGGAGCAGCTCGGCTTCACGGCCGCCGCGCGACACCCGACCCGCGACATCGTCCGCTTCAAGCAGGGCCGCATCAACCTGCTGGTCAACGCCGAGGCCGAGGGCCAGGCGGCAGACTTCCGCGCCCTGCACGGCCCCTCGGCCAATGGCATGGCCTTCCGCGTGGCCGACGCGCGCCAGGCGTTCGACGCCGCGCTGAAGGGCGGCGCCGAGGCCGCCGACGCCAGTGGCGGCGCGCTCGGCCCCGATGCCCTGGCCCTGGTCGGCGTGGGCGGCAGCCTGCTCTATCTGGTCGACCGGTTCGGCGAGCGCGGCTCGATCTACGACGACTGGACGCCGATCCCCGGCGCGGCCGAGGCGGAGGCGCGCAACAGCGTCGGCCTCGACCTGCTCGACCACCTGACCCACAACGTGCGACGCGGCGAGATGCGCACCTGGTCGAGCTTCTACGGCCGCATCTTCGGCTTTCAGGAGCAGAAGTACTTCGACATCAAGGGCCAGGCGACGGGCCTGTTCAGCCAGGCGATGATCGCGCCCGACGGCGCCATCCGCATCCCTCTCAACGAAAGCCAGGACGACAACAGCCAGATCGAGGAGTTCATCCGCCAGTACCACGGCGAGGGCATCCAGCACCTGGCCCTGACCACCCCGGACATCTACGCCACGGTCGAGAAGCTGCGGGCGCGCGGCGTGCGCCTTCAGGACACGATCGAGACCTACTATGATCTGGTCGACAAGCGCGTTCCGGGCCACGGTGAGGACCTGGAGCGCCTGCGCCGCAACCGCATCCTGATCGACGGTTCGGCCGGCAAGGAGGGCCTGTTGCTGCAGATCTTCACCGAGAACCTGTTCGGCCCGATCTTCTTCGAGATCATCCAGCGCAAGGGCAACGAGGGCTTCGGCAACGGCAACTTCCAGGCCCTGTTCGAGTCCATCGAGCTCGACCAGATCCGCCGCGGCGTGATCAAGGTCGACGCCTAGATGGCGCTGACCTACCAGGTCGGCTTCGCCAACCACTTCCAGAGCGAAGCCGTCCCCGGCGCCCTTCCCATCGGGCGCAACTCCCCGCAGAAGACGCCCTTCGGCCTCTATGCCGAGCAACTGTCGGGCACGGCCTTCAGCGCCCCGCGCGGCGAGAACCGGCGCAGCTGGCTCTATCGCCTGCGCCCGAGCGCCGCCCACCCGCCGTACACCCCCTATACGGGGCCCGCGCGGATCGACACCGCCGAAGGCGCCTGGGCGCCGGCCGCGCCCAACCGGCTGCGCTGGAACCCTCTGCCCCTGCCCGCCGCGCCGACCGATTTCGTGGACGGCCTGATCACCGTGGGCGGCGCCGGGCGATCCGGCGGCGGCTCCGGCCTCGGCATCCATCTCTACGCCGCCGATCGCTCGATGGCCGACCGCGCCTTCTTCGACGCCGACGGCGAGCTGCTGATCGTGCCGCAGGATGGCGCCCTGGCGGTGACCACCGAGATGGGACGGCTGGACGTCGCGCCGGGCGAAGTGCTGCTGATCCCCTGCGGCGTCCGCTTCAAGGTGGCGCTGCAGGGCGAGTCCGCCCGCGGCTATGTGTGCGAGAACTTCGGCGCGCCCTTCCGCCTGCCGGAGCTTGGCCCGATCGGCTCCAACGGCCTGGCCAACCCGCGAGACTTCCTGGCCCCTGCCGCCTGGTTCGAGGACCGTTCGACGCCGACGGAAGTGGTGCAGAAGTTCGCCGGCAAGCTGTGGCGCTGCGAACTCGACCACTCGCCGTTCGACGTGGTCGCCTGGCACGGCAACCTGGCGCCCTGCAAATACGACCTGGCGCGGTTCAACACGATCAACACGGTCAGCTTCGACCATCCCGACCCGTCGATCTTCACCGTCCTGACCTCGCCTTCGGACACGCCGGGCGTGGCCAACTGCGACTTCGTGATCTTCCCGCCGCGGTGGATGGTGGCCGAGGACACCTTCCGTCCGCCGTGGTTCCACCGCAACGTCATGAGCGAGTTCATGGGTCTGGTGCGCGGCGCCTATGACGCCAAGGCCGAGGGGTTCACGCCCGGCGGCGCCTCGCTGCACAACCGCATGAGCGCCCATGGCCCGGATGCGGCGAGCCATCGCCAAGCTGTCGCAGCCGAGCTGCGTCCGACCA
The DNA here is from genome assembly GCA_036500495.1 of Caulobacteraceae bacterium. Classification (GTDB taxonomy): domain Bacteria; phylum Pseudomonadota; class Alphaproteobacteria; order Caulobacterales; family Caulobacteraceae; genus BOG-938. The sequence goes on along the minus strand of DASYBX010000106.1, from coordinate 81,423 downwards.
AGATCGAGGAGACCCTGGCCTTCATGTTCGAGACCCGCTGGCCCATCCAGCTGACCCCGTGGGCGACCCGCACGGAGCTGCTGCAGAGCGACTACGACGCCTGCTGGACCGGCTTCCCCAAGGCCGATCTGCCGTCGGCTGGCGGCGACGCATGAAGCTCGCCTCGCTCAGGGGCGGCCGTGACGGACGCCTGGTGGTCGTGTCGGCCGACCTGCAACGCTATATCGAGGCGGGCGCGGCGGGCGCCACCCTGCAGCAGGCGCTCGACGACTGGGCGCGGTGCGAACCGGCGCTGCGGCGCCTGGCGGCCGACCTGGAGCGCGGCGCCGGCGAGGCCCGGCCCTTCGACCCGCGCGAGGCCATGAGCCCCCTGCCCCGCGCCTACCAGTGGGCCGACGGCTCGGCCTATGTGAACCACGTGGAGCTGGTGCGCAAAGCGCGCGGCGCCGAGCTGCCGCCGAAGTTCTGGACCGATCCTTTGATGTACCAGGGCGGCTCGGACGCCTTCCTCGGGCCGTGCGATCCGATCCCCCTGGCCGATCCCGCCTGGGGCTGCGACCTGGAAGCCGAGGTGGCGGTGATCACCGGCGACGTGCCCCAGGGCGCGGGGCGCGAGCAGGCGCTGGCGGCGATCCGGCTGGTGCTGCTGGTCAACGACGTCTCTTTGCGCAACCTGATCCCGGACGAACTGGCCAAGGGCTTCGGCTTCGTCCAGTCCAAGCCCGCCAGCGCCTTCTCGCCCGTCGCGGTCACGCCCGACGCCCTGCGCGAGGCCTGGCGCGACGGCAAGCTGCACCGGCCGCTGCGCGTGGACCTGAACGGCGCGCCGCTAGGCCGCGCCGAGGCGGGCGAGGACATGACCTTCGACTTCGGGACCCTGATCGCGCACCTGGCCAAGACCCGCGCCATCGGCGCCGGCAGCCTGATCGGTTCGGGCACCGTGTCCAACCGTGACGCCTCGGGCGGGCCGGGGCGGCCGGTGAGCGAAGGCGGCCTCGGCTATTCGTGCCTCGCCGAGCTGCGCACGGTCGAGACCCTGCTGCACGGCGCGCCGCGCTCGGCGTTCCTCACCTATAGCGACCGGGTGCGCATCGAGATGCTGGACGCGGACGGCCGCTCGATCTTCGGCGCCATCGACCAGACTGTCCAAGGTCCTGCTGATGCTGCAACTGCATAGCTACTGGCGCTCGACCGCGGCCTATCGCGTGCGCATCGGCCTCGAGCTCAAGGGCCTGGACTACGGCCAGACCACCCACGACCTGCGCACGGGCGGCCAGAAGACGCCAGCCTATCTCGCGCTCAATCCCCAGGCGGTCATCCCCGCGTTGGAGGCGGACGGCGCGGCGCTGACCCAGAGCGTGGCCATCCTGGAGTGGCTGGAGGAGACCCATCCGCAGCCGCCGCTGCTGCCCAAGGCGCCGCTGGAGCGGGCGCGGGTGCGCGCCATGGCCGCGCTGGTGGCGTGCGACATCCATCCGCTGAACAACCTGCGGGTGCTGGGCCGCCTGCGCGCTCAGTTCGCGGCGGACGAGGACGCCATCAAGGCCTGGATCGCGGCCTGGATCGGCGAGGGCTTCGCCGCGCTGGAGACACAGCTCGACGGCGGACCGTGGTGCTTCGGCGAGGCGCCCACCCTGGCCGACTGCTGCCTCGTCCCCCAGGTCTATTCGGCGCAACGCTTCGAGGTCGCGCTCGACGCCTATCCCCGCATCCGCAGGGTCGCCGACAGCGCCGGCGCCCATCCGGCGTTCCAGGAGGCCGCGCCGGAGCGCCAGCCCGACGCGCCGTGACGGCGCTACCCCGCCTGCAAGGGACGCCCGCAGGCATTGTGCTGGGTCCCCTCGACCAGATTCCCGACGGAAAGGCGCGCAGCTTCGTGGTCGAGCTGAAGGACGGCCGCTGCTTCGGTTTCGTCGTCCGCCGCGGCCACGCCGTGTTCGGCTACATCGACCAGTGCGCGCATCTCGGCCTGCCCCTGGCCCAGGCGCTCGACCAATACCTGACCCCGGACGGGCGGCTGATCCAATGCAGCTGGCACGGTGCGCTCTACAAGGTGGACAGCGGGCGTTGCGTGGGCGGTCCCTGCGTCGGCCAGGCGCTGCGCCCATGGCCGGTGACGGTGCGGGACGGCCAGATCGTCACCCTGGGCCCAGCGGGCTAAGCGCCGTTGGAAGCCGGCGCGCGGATTGGCTATGGTCGTCCGCGACAACCGGAACAGTGTTGAGTAACGGGCGCGGCTCATGGATCGGAAGTGGCTTCCCCTGAACGCCCTGCGCGCATTCGAAGCGGTGGGCCGCAACCTCAGCTTCACCCAAGGCGCCCAGTCGCTTTCCGTCGGCCAGAGCGCCGTCAGTCGCCACATCACGGCCCTGGAAGACCTGCTGGGGCATCGCCTGTTCGAGCGCCGGCCGTCTGGCCTGCGCCTGACCCAGGCCGGCGCGGCGCTGTTGCCCGGAGTCACCGAGGCGTTCGATCGGCTGGAGGCGGCCGTGGAGGAGGTCCGCGGCGAGACGGCGCCCCCGCGCCGCACCCTGCGCCTGCACCTGCCGCCGTCGTTCCTCCAGCGGGTGGCCCTGCCCATGCTGCGCGAGCTGCGCCAGCGCCTGCCCGACGTGATGCTCGACGTCGGGACCACCCACGCCTTCGGGGCGCCGGCGGAGGAGTTCGACCTTCTGGTGGTCTACGACCGCCCCCGGCGGCGGCCAGGCATCTCAGACCTCTTGTGGATGGTGCAACTGACCCCCGTGTGCGCGCCGCAGCTGGCGCCGCCGGGCCCGGTCGACCTGGAGGCCTTCCTGCACGGCCAGGACCTGCTGCACACGCGCATCGAGGGTCAGCCGCGTGACTGGGTGTGGCGCGACTTCGCCGACGCCCAGGGCCTGAGCCTGGACACCGACGAGGGCCTGGCGTTCGACACGGTGGCCCTGACCGCCGAAATGGCCCAGGCGGGCGCGGGCGTGGCCCTGGTCGATGCGGCGCTGTTCTCGGGCGACCTCGCTTCGGGCCGCCTGGTCGCGCCGGTGGATGTCAGGCATGATGTCGGCTTCGGCTATTTCCTGGTGATGCCGAGCGGCGACCTGTCCGATCCGGCCCTGGCCATGGTGCGCGAGGAGATCCTCGGGCACTTCGCGGGCCACGCCGATTTGCGCAAACCAGATGAACATTATGCCGAATAGGAATTCGCCGGTGATTGCGGCGACGCCTAGTGTCAATTGTCCGCGCCAGGAGGATGAACATGCACATCATCGACTCCCATTTCCACTGGTGGCCGCGCGCGGTGTTCGAGCAGCTGTGCGAGCGCACCGAATACCCCCGCGCCGAACGTAACGCCCGCGGCGGCTACGACTACTACCGCAAGGCCGGCCAGACCGCCGGCTTCGCCCTGGGCGCGGAGTGGTTCGACCTCGACACCCAGCTGGCGCACATGGACGGCCTGGGTCACCAGGTCGACGTGATCTCGTCGATCGGTCCGCTGTCGATCCACTTCTCCGATCTGTCGCCCGAGGAAGGCCGCGCGGCGGCCGAGCTGTGGAACGCCCAGATGGGCTGGGCCCAGCGCAAGTACGCCGGCCGGCTGTGGGGCACGGCCGCCATCCCCCTGGTCGACACGGGCATTGCGCTGGACGTGCTGGAGAATGCCGTGAACAAGCACGGCCTGGTCGGCGTCAACGTACCGGGCAGCGTGGGCGACGATCCCAACATCGACGCCGATCGGCTGGAGCCGTTCTACGCCCGCGTGGCCGAACTCGGCCTGCCGGTGTTCCTGCACCCGACCGACGCGATCTTCTCGGACATGCTGGAAGGCTATGGCGGCGCCCTGCACCTGAGCCTGGGGCGCGTGATCGAGGTCAGCGTGGCGGCCATGCGGCTGGTGTTCTCGGGCCTGATGGAGCGCCATCCCGACCTGAAGATCTTCATGTCGCACACCGGCGGGGCCCTGCCCTACCAGGCCGGGCGCATGGACAAGAACGGCAAGAAGGCCAACCTGCCCCTGCCGCCGAGCGAGTACCTGCGCCGGATGTACACCGACACCGTGTCGCCCCACACCCTCGGCATGAAGTTCGCCGTCGAGTTCTACGGCGCCGACCACGTGATCTACGGCAGCGACTATCCCTGCTGGATACCCGCCGACGCCCTGCGCTTCTTCGGCGAGATCGGCCTGTCGGAGGCGGATCAGCGCAAGATCCTCTACGAGAACGCGCGCAAGCTGTTCAACCTCGACCACGCCCGCTCCCCCGCCCTCGGCGCCGTCGCCTGATCCATGACCGACGGGGCTGAACGCCGGTTCGACGTCGACGGCTTCCTCAACGCCTGCCGCGTGCGCGGCGTGCACATCCGCATTCTGATCATCCTCGGTCTGGTGATGCTGGTGGACGGCTACGACCTGTTCGTGGCCGGGGCGGTGCTGCCGGTCATCGCCACCGCCTGGCACGTCAAGCCTTCGGCGCTGACCGGGGTGATCGTGAGCCAGCAGTTCGGGCTGCTGACCGGCGTGCTGCTCACCGGTCCCCTGTCCGACCGTTTCGGGCGCAAGCGAATGCTGATCGGCTGCCTGATCGGCTTCGGGCTGGCGTCCTTCGCGGTGACCCTCGCCCGGTCGCCCGCCGAGTTGATGGCCCTGCGCTTCACATCGGCGATCTTCTTCTCGGGCGCCCTGCCCAACTGCGTGTCCTTCGTTTCCGAGATCGCACCCAAGCGCATGCAGGCCGGGCTGATCAGCCTGGTGTTCTGCGGCTACACCGCCGGGCAACTGGTCTGCGCCAGCGTGCTGGCCTTCGTCATCGAACCGTTCGGCTGGCAGGGCGGGTTCTACATGGCGGGCCTCTTGCCGCTGCTGCTCTGCCCGCTCGTGGTGTTTTTCCTGCCGGAGTCGATCCGCTTCCGCGTGACGCGCGACCCACAGGATCCGCGCATCGGGCCGATGCTGCGCCAGTTCGACCCCAACCTCGCCCTGACCGGCCATGAACGGTTCGAGCTTCAAGGCGCAGAGCGAGGCCGTAGGCGCTCGGTGCCCATCGGCAAGCTGTTCGTCGGCCCGCTGATGCCGATGACGGTGCTGCTGTGGCTGGCCTATCTGTTGGCCTTCACCGCCAACCAGCTGGTCCAGAATTGGGATACGACCATCTTCCACCATCTGGCCGCGATCCCCTACAAGCGGGTCGCCACGATGCTCGCCTGCCGGACGGTGCTGGGCATCTTCGGCATGGCCACGGCGGGTTTCGTGATGGACCGCTTCGGCTCGGCGCGCGCGCTGGCCGTGTTCTTCGCCCTGTGCGGCGTGGTGTACGCCGCCCTGGCCTTCAGCAACCTGGCGTCGTCGACCGGCTTCGTCGTCTATGCCCTGTCGGGCTATGCGATCAACAGCGCGCTCAGCGCCCTGAACTGCCAGGCGGCGATCGTCTATCCGCCGTCGGTGCGCGTCACCGGCGTGGCCTGGGCCTCGGGCTTCGGACGATTGGGCGGGATGCTCGGGCCGGTGATCGGCGGCGTCATGCTGGCGGGCCATCCCAGCACCACGAGCATCTATCTGACCACCGCCGCGCCGGAATTCCTGGGCGCCCTGATCGCAGCGGGCATGCTGTGGGCGGGCCGCAACAGCCGCCGCAAGCCGGAGCCCGAACCGGCCGTCGTCAGCGCGTGACGAGGTCCAGCAGCGTCTGAGCGGGGGCGTCGGCCTTCACCGCGTCACGCAACGCCGAAACCACCCCGAGATCGAGACCGCTGGCCCGGCCGAGCCGCATGGCCTTCTCCTCCAGGTCGGCCCAGCCGAACGGCTGCGTGGCGCAACCGTGCGGCAGCAGCACCGTCGCCTCGCGCGCCGGCCCGCCGCCCGCAGGCTCGATCCGCACGCGCCCGCCCCAGGCTGCAGGGAAGGCCGCGTCGAGCGCGGGATCGGTCTCGATCGTCACGCGCCGCAGGAAGGCGGCGATGGCGGGCCCGGCCAAGGGCGAGTCGCGCACCGCGTCGTCGATCGCGCCGGGCGCACAGGCGATCAGCGCCATCTGGTAGGGCGCCGACATCAGCGAGGGCATGCGCGCATCGGGCGGCTCGGTCTTGCCGACCATGTCGCGATAGGTGGCGGGCACGCCGATGACGATGCGGTCTTCCTCATCGACCGGCCTGTCGGCCTGAAGCCGGCCAAAGGCCTCGATCGCCGCCAAAGCCTGGCGTGCGGTCGGGAACGGCTTGGCGTCGACGTCGAGCAGGCGCGGGCGACCCGGCGCCGCGAACCCGTCGGGCGACACGGCGATGCCGGTCGCCTCGCTCCAGGCGTCCAGCGTCGAGGCCGGCGCGTCGAACCCGGCCGCGGCCGCCTCGGCCGCCAGCGCCCCGTCCGCAGCCGCCTGACCCAGGGAGAGCCAGCGCGGCAGGTTGCGGTTGAGCCGCCCGCCGGTGCGTCCGATGGCGAGGGCCAGGGCGGCGCGCATCCGGCCGTCGTCCAGGCCCTGCAGCCGGCCCGCCACGGCCGCCACGCCCAAGGGCGCCGCGATCACGGTGGGCCAGACGCCGCGATAGATCGCGGTCGCGCCGCCGATGGCCTCGGCGAAGGCCAGCATGGCCTCGTAGCCGACGACCATGGCGTCGTGCACCGCGGCGGCGTCGGCATCGGCCCTCGCGGCCAGGTGCAGGGCGGCGGGAACCACGACCGAGCCGGGGGTGACACAGCCGCCGATGGCGACGTCGTCGATCTCCGTCGCGCGGGTCGTGGCGACCAGCACCCGCAGCCGTCCGTGGCCGTCGAGCGGTATCGCGGCCAGCGGCGCAGCCTCGGGGAGGCGCCGGCCGATCAGGGTGGCGAACAGGGCGTCGAACAGGCGCTGGCGCGCGATCTCGCGCAGTTCGGCCGAGGCCTGAGGCTGCGCGGCGAGGCGGGCGGCCAGCGCCTCCAGGGCGGCCGCGGCGCTCAGGAGGCGGACGCCAGGGGTTCGGCGCCCTGGGGGCCGACGCGCATCATGGCGCTGGCGAAGCCCAGCGGGTCACCCGTCGGATCGTCTTGGGCGAACACCTGCAGCGACAGCACCATGTCCTGCCGCAACACGGTCTCCTCACCTGGCGCGATCAGCGGCGTCTCTTCGAGGCCGAGGCCGATCCCGCCGCCGAGGCCATAGGACAGCGCCATCGCGCGCGCCGCCTCGGGCAGGTGCGCCAGCGCCTGGTCGGCCACGTCGCCGGCGCGCACGCCTGGCCGCACCGCCGCGATCATGGCCGCCAGGGCGTGCGAGGCAGAGCTTTCGATGGCCGCCATGGTCGAGGCCGTGGCCCAGTAGCCATGCTGGTCGACCGCCACCCACAGGACCAGCGGCGCGTGGCGCGCGGGGTTTGTCCCCTCGTAGGGCCGTAGCGCATTCGGCGCGCTGTTGACCAGGCCGCGGAAGTCCCGCGCGCCGAGCAACCTCGCGACGCCCTCGGCTTCGGCCAGGGCGGCGGCGTTGCTGGCGCCCTCGGCGAAGGCCTGCTGGCCCGCCGCGACGGCCTGGCATGCAATGGCTTGGCTGGCGCCGATGGCGACACGCTCGCGCGGGCGCTTGGACGCTCGCAGGGCCTCGTAGGCCCCGGTGAAATCGATGATCTCGAAGGCGGCGAAGGCGTCCTGCAACGCCTGCCAGGGCCCGACGTCGATCTGGTCGGGCCGGACCAGGCCCAGACGGCCCGCCGCCAGCCCCTTGTCGGCCACGGCCTTGGCCACGGCCGCCACGATCCCCCCCGGCGCCGTGCGCATCTCGCACCACACCTGCATGGCGGCGAAATAGTGCTCGCGGCTGCCCCCCGGGCTGAACAGGATCGGCTCGCCGTCGCGGAACAGCAGCACGGCGCCGCCCATCGGCCAGCCCGCCAGGAAGCCCGTCGAGCCCTCGGTGTGATAATAGGACGACCACACCGTCAGCACGTCGAGGCCCGCCTCCGCCATGGCCTGCTGCACCACGCGCGTGCGCATCTCGAACTCGTCACGCGGGAACAGCGCCCGGTCCCACCAGGTGAAGCCGCGCTCGAGCACCTTGTCCATGGCGATCATGCCGCGCGCTCCTGCAGGCGGATGGCGTGCAGCTCGCCCATGCGGCTGGTAAGCGCTTCGGCGCCGTTCGGGCCGATCACCACCGGCTCGCCGCACATCATGTAGCCCGTTTCGGGCAGGTACTGGTTGGGGTGCATGACGAACATCACGCCCTCGGCCAGCACCTGGCCGTTGCCGAGCGCGATCTCGGGGTCCATCGAGCCCATGGCCATGCTGTGCCCGCGCGTGCGCATGTAGGGCGGCACGGTGTACTGGGCGTAGCCGGCGGCGGCGATCGGCGCATTGATCGCCTGGACCACTGCTTCCACCGCCACGCCAGGCCGGGCGGCCTTCATGCCCGCGCGCAGGGCTTCGTCCAGCAGGTCGAAGGCCGCGTGCTGCGCCGCGCTCGGCTCGCCCAGCACCGCGGTGCGGCAGATCTGGGCGAACTCGCCGTCCACCGACGGGGTGATCTCGCCCAGCAGCACATCGCCCTCGACCAGCAGCCGGTTGGTCGGCCGATGGCAGGCGCGGTTGTGCTGGGAGGCGGACATGATCTGGAAATTGTCCTCGGCGCCCAGGGCCAGGACACGGCCCTCCAGCTCGGCCGCCACCTGAAGCTCGGGCATGCCCGGTCGGGCGATCTGCAGCAGGTGGTCGTAGCCCTGCTCGGCGATGGCGACGGCGGCGCGCGTGCATTTGAGCGACCAGGCGTCGCGCACGCGGGCGATGTCGCTGATCAGCTTGTCGGCGCCCCCCACCGTCTCGCCGAACAGGCCGCGCCAGGCCTCGTGGATGGCGCGCGGCATCTGGCCGCCGCCCGAGACCGCCGCATGGGCTCGCGTCAGATTGCGGGCGCCGATCTGGGTCTCGACCGTCGCCAGGAAGTCGCGCGGCTCGCAGCAGACCACCGCATCGATGGCGCAGCGTTCGCGGATACGGTCCTCGTCCCACACGGGCGTGGCCACCACCTGCGGCTCGCCGTCGAGCGGGATGATGACGGCCATGTGCGGCCCCATCTGGCGTAGGCCCGTCAGCCACCACGCCGGATTCATCTCCAGGAAGCTGTGGCGGCTGTCGCCATAGGCGATCAGCAGCTCGATCCCCTGCTCGCGCATGGCCGCGCGCACCTTGGCCAGGCGCGCCGGATAGGCCGCCCGCCGCATCGGGTCGTCGGGCGAAAACATCATTGGGCCGCTTCCAGCGTCTTGCGCAGACTGGCGGTCGCCTCCGTATCCAGCTTGCCGTCGGTCACCACCACGCCGTAGTCGCGCCGCGCCGCCTCGGCCGAGATGAAGCCCTCGCGCACGTCGGCGACGACCTTTTCGATCGGCCGCAGGCCCGGATCGCCCCAGCCGCCGCCGCCGGCGGTCAGGTAGATAAGCTCGGCGCCCGCCTCGGTCTGCAGGCGCGGCGCGGGGGGCTTGTGGAACTCCGGTTCGCCCGCCAGCTTGACCAGGGTGCGCGCCGTATCGCCCGGCAGGCCGCCCCACAACCCCCACGGCGGACAGCTCACCCGTCCGCCCGACGGGTTGCCCGCGTTCCAGCGTCCAGGCACCAGCGAGCGCACCTTGGTCGAGATGCCGAGGCCGCCGCGATATTCGCCGGCGCCGCCGGAGTCCTGGCGCAGCGCCCGCTCCAGCACCATCAGCGGCGTCTTCAGCTCGATGTTCTCGATCGGCGAGTTGCGCACGTCGCCCTGGCACACCGACATCGACACGTCCTGGCCGTCCTCGCCGGGGCGCCCGCCCCAGCCGCCGGACTCGATGCTCATGGCCACGAACCGCTTGCCATTGGCCGGATCGAATCCGGAGAACGAGAAGGCCGCGCCCAGGGAGCCGGAATGGGCGGCCGGGATGCGATCGGGCAAGGCCTTGGCGAAGGCCTTCCAGATGGTGTCGACCACCGTCGGCAGCACATAGCTCCACCGGGCCATGAAGGCGGGGAAGCGCGCCATCATCATGTTGCCTTCGGGGATGGTGACCTTGAGGGCGGTGAAGGCGCCTTCGTTGAGCGCTTCCAGCGGGCCGGTCAGGGCCTTGTAGGCGATGTAGGCGCCGGCGTAGGTGCGCGCGTTGTGGCCACCCTCGCGCTGGGGCGAGCAGCCCGACAGGTCGATCTCCATGTCGCTGCCGGAGATCACCACCCGCGCCTTGATGTCGTAGCCGGAATCGGGCCGCGTATCGTCGTCGATATAGGCCTCGGCCTCGTAGACGCCGTCAGGGATCGACTCGACCACCGCCCGGCACCGCGTCTCGGTCTCGGCATAGATGGCGGCGATGGCCTGGGCCACGGTCTCGCGGCCGTAGCGGCCGAGCAGCTCGTCGTAGCGCCGCTCGCCCAGACGGCAGGCCGCCAGCTGCGAGCGCAGGTCGCCCATCGAGCTTTCCGGGAAGCGAATGTTGTCGCGGATCAGGCGCAGCACCTTCTCGTCGGGCTCGCCGCGCTCGTAGATCTTCACATGGTCGAACTGCAGGCCCTCGCTCCACGGGTCATAGGCGCCCGACGCGCTGAAGCCTGTCGACAGCCCGCCCACGTCGACCCAGTGCGCGCGTACGGCGGCGAAGGCGACCAGTTCCTCGGCGTGGAACACCGGGGTGTAGAGCACGACGTTGTTGAGGTGCTGGCCCGCCGTGGCCTGGTGGTTGTGCAGCAGCACGTCGCCAGGCGCGTAGCCGCCCTTGCCGTAGCGCTCCACGCCCGAGGTGATCACCACCCCGAGGTCGGCGACGAAGTGCGAGACCCCGCCCATGTTCTGCGAGATCAGCCGGCCGTCCGGGTCGAGCAGCGCCACGCAGTAGTCGCGCACCTCGTAGATCATCATGTTGTAGGAGGTGCGCTGCAGGTCGACGCTCATCTCGTCGGAGATGGCCGGCAGGGCGTTGCGGATGACTTCCAGGGTGACCGGATCCAGGGGCTTGGTGGCCATGGTCATTGGTCTCCCACGGAAATGATCAACTCGCCTGTCTCGGCCACCTTCAGCGTGTCGCCGGCGAACAGGATCGTGGTCGATCCATACTCCTCGATCACGCAGGGGCCGTCGATCTTCAGGCCCGGAGCCAGCCGCTCGCGCCGATAGACCGGGCAGTCGACCGGGCGGTTCGGATCGTCGAAATAGACCGGCCGCACGTCGACCTTCGGGTCGGCCCCGTCGACGCGCACGGGCGGGAAGGCGATCTTGGGCCGCTCGCCGAGCGCGGTCAGCCGCACATTGACCAGCTCCACCGGCTCTTCGGGCGCGGCATGGCCGAAGCGGCGGTGGTGGGTGTCGTGGAAGCGCCGGGTGATGGCGGCGACATCCGCGCCCTCGACCTCCTCGCACGTGACCGGGACCTGCAGCCAGAACTCCTGGCCGACATAGCGCAGGTCCATCCACCAGCTCTCGCCGCGAGCCGCTTCGGTGACTCCGGCCGCCTCCAGCGCCTCCAGGCCCGAGACGCCGAGCTCGGCGTAGATGTCGACCAGGGCCGGCAGGTCCGCGTCGGCCAGCGGCCGGTAGACGGTGCGCACGTAGTCGTGGCGCACGTCTGTCATCAGCATCCCCAGGGCCGAGAAGTGCGCAGGCAGGTTGGGAACGATCACGGTCGGGATGTGCAGGTTGCGGGCGATGGCCACCGCGTGCGGCGGCCCTCCCCCGCCGGTGGCCAGCATGGCGAAATCGCGCGGATCGTAGCCGCGCTCCACCGACACGCCGCGCACGGCGAGCGACATCTTGGCCACCGCGATCTCGAGGATGCCGTGGGCCGCCTCCGTGGCGCTCATGCCCAGGCGCTCGCCCAGCCGGTCGACCGTACCCGCCCGCGCGGCTTCGGCGTCCAGCGGCATCTCGCCGCCCAGGAAGCTCTTGGCCCCGATGCGGCCCAGCACCACATTGGCGTCGGTCACGGTCGGCTCGGTCCCGCCGAGGCCGTAGCAGATCGGGCCGGGCACCGAACTGGCGCTCTGCGGGCCGAGCTTGAGGGCGCCGATGCTGTCGATCCAGGCGATGCTGCCGCCGCCCGCGCCCACCTCGATGATGTCGACCACCGGGAAGGTGACCGGGTGGCCGCTGGCGTAGCCGCCGACGTGGTAGCCCTGCGCGACCGAGACCTCGCCGTCCTTGACCAGGCTGGTCTTGGCGGTGGTCCCGCCCATGTCGAACGAGATCACGTCGGTGTAGCCGAGCCGCCGGCCGATCTCGGCCGCCGCGATCACCCCGCCCACCGGCCCGGACTCCATCATCGCCACCGGCAGGGCTTTGGCGGTCGAGGGCGACATCACCCCGCCGTTGGACTGCATGATCAGGAAGCGGCCGCCGAAACCCTCGTCCTTGAGCCGCTGCTCCATGCGGCCGACATAGGCGCTGGTCTTGGGCCCGATGTAGGCGTTCATCACCGTGGTCGAGATGCGCTCGTACTCGCGGTACTCGCGGATGATCTCGTTGGAGGCGGTGACATAGACGCTCGGCCCCAGGGCCGCGCGCAAACGCTCGGCGGCGCGGTTCTCGTGGCCCGGCCTGGCGTAGGAGTGCAAGAAGCAGATCGCCACCGCCTTGGCGCCTGAGGCGCGCACCTGCTCGACGATGCGGTCGATCTCCGCGTCGGTCAGCTCGATGTGCGTCTCGCCGCTGGCCAGCATGCGCTCGTCCGCCTCGAAGGTGCGCGAGCGAGGCACCAGCGGCTCGGGCCGGTGGAACATGAAGTTGTAGGCTTCGGGCCGGTTCTGGCGGCCGATCTTGTAGACGTCCCGCGTGCCCTTGGTGACCACCAGGGCGGTGTCGGCGCCCGTCTTCTCGATGGCGATGTTGATGGCCACGGTCGAGCCGTGGACCAGGGTCTCCGCGTCGCCCGTCTCGATCTGCGCCTTCGCCAGGCAGTCCCACACGCCCTGGGAGAACTCGGCGGGCGTGGTCAGCTGCTTGGACTGGGTCACCAGACCCGTCGCCTGATCATAGGCGACGAGATCGGTAAACGTCCCGCCGATGTCGACGGCGACGTTGTATCGGGCTTCCCGGGGCTCGGGCATGGTCTTTCCTCACTCGTGGCCGCCCGTCGCCGGGCGGCCCGGAACACGCGACTAGAAGCGGGCCTTGACCCCGACGTTGAAGAACCGGCCGAGCGTATCGTAGACGGCCGGATTGGTCGGCGCCGTGTAGAAGCTGGTGGCCGGCACCTGGGGCGCGGCCTGGTTCAGGACGTTGCTGACCTTGAAATAGACCTGCGGGCGCCCCGGCGCGGAATTGAAGGTGTAGCGCGCGCCGAGATCCAGGGTGAACACCGACGGCACGTTGTTGTTGGCGATGTCGCCGGCGATGTAGGTGGCGTTGATGACGCCGGCGCCGATGAACCTGCCGCCTATGTCGAAGCCGTAAGGCCCGGTGTCCACCGACCCCATGACGTTGAACTGCCAGGTCGGGTTGCCCAGGGTCATGTCGCCGACGCGGTTGACGTAGTTGCTGCCGGTCAGGGTCGGCGTGGTGGTCGACTGCTCCATCAGCCGGTTGCCGAACAGGCGCAGCGAATAGGTCCCGTCCCAGCCGGTGTGCAGTTCAGACAGGGCGCGCCGCAGGCCGACCTCGAAGTCCATGCCCCGGGTGCGGGCGGCCGCCAGGTTCAACGAAGGAGTGAACACGTTGAGCAGCAGGCCATTCGCGTCCCTCTGCAGCAGGGGGCAGAGCGATTGGACGCCGGCGAAGCACTGGTTGACTTCGTCCTGCGGGGCCAGCGAGCTGATCACGTTCTTGATGTTGATGTCGTAGTAGTCGAGCGAAGCGGTCAGGCCGCTGATCCACGACGAGTTGTAGGTCGCCCCGATGGTGAAGGTGTCGGCGGTTTCGGGCGTCAGGTCGGCCTTGCCCGAGGTGATGTAGTGGATGTTCGCCTGCGCGCCCTTGTTGAACGGGTCGTTGACCGTGGTCTGGAAGGTGCTCGACCCGGCGTAGAGGTCGTTGACGTTCGGCGCGCGGATGTCGCGGGACTGGGCGACACGGAACAGGAAGTCGTTGACCGGGCGCCAGGTCAGGCCCGCCTTCCAGGTCGTGACCACGCCGCTGGTGGAATAGTCGGTCACGCGGACCGCGCCGTTGAAGTCCAGAGCCTTGGCGAAGCTCAGGTCGCGCAGCAGCGGGAACAGGACCTCGCCGAAGCCTTCGGAAACGGTCTGATCACCGCGAGCCGGCTGGACGTTGCTGCTCTGCCAGGCGCCCTGTTGCACGAGCACGGTGGACGGCACGCCGCGCACGCCCGTGAAGTCGAGCGGATAGGCCTGGGAGGTGGCGTCGCTGTAGGACCGGCCCTGGACGCGGCGGTAGTCGCCGCCGACGGCGACCGACACCGGCCCCGCCCACAGGTTGGCCACGTCGCCGTGCAGCGAGCCTTCGACGTTGTCCTGGATGATCCGGTTGCCGGACAAGGCGTTGCCCTGGACATAGGCCAGGGCGGCGCTGGACGCCGCGCCGGGGCCGAACACGTTTATCGGCACGCAGCCGTTGGAGGCCGGCCCGGGGTTGGTCAGGGTCGAGCGGCAGACGACCTGCCCGTTGGCCGGGTTCACCACCGCGTCCACGGCGCGGAACAGGTGCTGCACCAGGATATTGTCGTGGTTGATCAGGTCGAAGTTGGACTGGCCGTGCTCGTAGGACAGGTCCCAGTTCCAGGCGCCGGCGAACTTGCCCTTCAGGCCGACCACGGCGTCGATCTCGCGATCGGCGCTGTACAGGTCCTCGGGCCCCCAGCTCGTCGGCGTCAGGCCGAGCGCGAAGTTGGCGATGTTCTGTGTCGTCATCTGCGACTGGATCGAGGCGGGGATGTAGGGGTTGCCGCTGTAGATGGTCAGGTTGCGCGGCGTGCCGTAGTTCGGCGCCGTCAGGATGTATTCCGAATTGACGTAGCCGACCGACGCCTGGGCATAGGCCTCGATGTCGGGCGTGACGTCGTAGCCGAGCCGGACGAAGCCGACGTTGTCGATCATCTTCGGCTGGAAGTTGTAGTACTGATTGATCGGCACGCCGCCGCCGCCGATCTGGTAGTTGCTGGTGCGCTGCGTGCCATAGGCGAACGGCTGCACCGTTCCGCCCGGCCCGAAGGTGACGCCCTGGTTCGCCGTGGTCAGGGGCCCTGTGTAGATCGCCCCGCCAGCGGCGGAGTAGGGCAAGGTCACGCCGCATGACAGGGTCTGGCGTGGGTTGGTGACCGACTGGTTGGCGGTGGTGACGCCCGGAACCGGGATGACGGCGCAGTTGGACGACGCCCAGTCGCGCTTGTCGGCGTAGGCGTGCTCCTGGTCGAGCCGGTCGTAGGACGCCTCGACATGCAGCCGGTCGTCCAGGAAGCTCTTGCCCATGGCGATGGAGAACTTGGTGTACTGGCCGTCGCCGACGCCGCTGTCACCGCCGCCCGCCTCGACCTTCAGGCCCGTGAAGCGGGTGTCGAGCTTGAAGTCCGCCACGCCAGCCACGGCGTCGGAGCCGTAGGCAGCCGAGGCGCCGCCGGTCACGAGGTTGACCCCCGAGATGAGCGCCTGGGGCAGCAGGTTGACGTCGACGTAGCCGAACACGTTGGTCGGGGTCATGCGCTGCCCGTCCAGCAGCACCAGGGTGCGGTTGGGGCCGAGGTTGCGCAGGTTCAGGAAGCTGCCCGGCCCGTACTGCGACAGCGCCCCCACCGACTTGGAGGTGGTGGAGTCGGCCAGGGCGGGCAGTTCGGCCAGGCCCTGGACCAGCGATTGGGGCTGGGCCGTCAGCAGCTCGTTGGCGCTCAGCGACGTGACCGGGGTGGGCGAGGTCAGGCCCTGGCGGATCACGCGCGAGCCGGTGACCACGATCTCGCCGATCGAACTGGATGCGGATGACGACGACGGCGCCGCGCCGGCGGTGGTCGCCACCGGGGCCTGGGCCTGGGCCGCGCCGACGGTGCCGAGAGCCCATAGCGCGGTGCCGGCCAACATGATCGCTCGCCGACGGATCACGGCGCCTTGGATGCTGCTCATCTCGTTTCCCCCCTCGATTGTTTCTGCACAGCATCGGCCCGTTATTGTCCCGGACCTTGCCTTTACTTTTAAAAGGGCAATCTCCCGCATAGCCCAGGGGTTGGGGCGCGGCGAATTCCTAATTCGGATGGCCGCCATCTCGTTTGCGCAAAGCGGTGTTCGCAGGGAGCCAGCCGGCCGCTCGCCCATTGATACCCACGAGCCGCCGCAAACCGTGGAGAGCGCATGAAATCCATCCTCGCCGCCGAGGAAGGCAGCGAACGCACCTTCGTCCTGGTGCTCGACGACGGCGAGGAGGCGTTCGCCGCCATCACCGCCTTCGCCGCCGAGCAGGGCCTGTCCGCCGCCTCCCTCACCGCCATCGGCGCCTTTTCCCGCGCCCGGGTCGGCTGGTTCGACTTCGCGACGCGCCGCTACGACCCCATTACCGTCGACCAGCAGTGCGAGGCCCTGAGTCTGATCGGCGACATCGCCACCGGCGACGACGGCAAGCCCAGCCTGCACATGCACGCGGTCCTGGGCCTTCGCGACGGCGCGGTCCGCGGCGGGCACTTCCTGGAGGGCCATGTCCATCCGACCCTGGAGGTGACGGTGGTCGAGAGCGCCGCGCATCTGCGGCGGCGCAAGCGGCCGGACCTCGGCATCGCCCTGATCTCCCCCTAGCCCGCCCCAGGCCGCCCGATGGGGCCCCGTTCGTCTGAATATATTCAGCCAAACCGGCCTCGATTGCCGTATGTAGCCATGGGCTTTCAACGACTCGCCGGACGATCCATGGCTATCGACGACTTCGACCGACACATCCTGCGCATCGTGCAGACCGAGGGACGGATCACCAATCGTGAGCTGGCCGAGCGCTGCCACCTGTCGCCGGCCGCCTGCCACGAACGCTTCAAGCGGCTGCAGGAACGCGGCTACATCACCGGCTTCTCGGCGATCCTCGATCCGGCCAAGCTCGACCGGGCCATGCTGGTGTTCGTCGAGGTGGTGCTCGATCGCACGACGGTCGACGTGTTCGACACCTTCGCCGTGGCCGTGAGGCGCATGCCCGAGGTGCTGGAGTGCCACATGGTGGCGGGCGGCTTCGACTATCTGATCAAGGCCCGGGTGCAGGACATGACCGCCTACAGGACGTTCCTGGGCGAGACCCTGGTGACCATGCCCGGCGTGCGCGAGACCCGCACCTACGCCGTGCTGGAAGAGGTGAAGGCCACCACCGCCCTGCCGATCTGACTCGGCCGGCGCCGGAGGGCATTTCCGCCGCCGGCCCCCCATATCCCTTTCATGGCCAACGCATCGCTCCAACGCCCGCCCGCAGCCGCCGCCGACTGGACCATCCCGCAGGACTGGTCGCGATACACCCCCGCCGAGCATGCCATGTGGGACCGGCTGTTCGCGCGGCAGGTGGAGCTGCTGCCGGGGCGGGTCACGCCGGAGTTCCTGAACGGCCTCGAGGTGCTGCGGCTGCTCAAGCCCGGCGTTCCCGATTTCGAGGAGCTGTCCGAGCGCCTGGCCAACCTGACCGGCTGGCGGGTGGTGGCCGTGCCGGGCCTGGTGCCGGACGATGTCTTCTTCGATCACCTGGCCAACCGCCGGTTCGTGGCCGGCCGTTTCATCCGCACGCCCGACCAGCTCGACTACCTGCAGGAGCCGGACGTCTTCCACGACCTGTTCGGCCACGTACCGCTGCTCGCCCACCCGGTGTTCGCCGACTACATGCAGGCCTACGGCCAGGCCGGGGCTCGCGCCCTGGGGCTGGGCGGCTTGGAGAAGCTTGCGCGCCTCTACTGGTACACCGTGGAGTTCGGGCTGGTGCAGTCCGCGGATGGCCTGAAGCTCTATGGCGCGGGGATCGCCTCGTCCCATGGCGAGTCGATCTTCGCCCTGGACGATCCCTCCCCCAACCGCATCGGCTTCGACCTGAAGCGCGTCATGCGGACCAGGTACCGCATCGACGACTACCAGCAGACCTACGTCGTCATCGACAGCTTCGAGGATCTCCTGCGCCAGACCCAGGAGACCGACTTCGGGCCGATCTACGAGGCCTTGCGGGACGCGCCCGACATCGAGATCGAGGCTATCCTGCCGACCGACCGGGTCTTCACGCTCGGGACACAGGCCTATGCCACGGCCAAGGCCGCCACGCGATGATCGCGCCCCGGCGCTGAGGGAGGGATTGCGTTGAAGGTGATCGTGACCGGCGCCCGAGGCGCCTTGGGGCAGGCGGTCTGCCGCAGATATCGGGAAGAGGGCCACGCCCTGGCCACCATCGACCGCACGGCCGCAGCCTCGGGCGCGGAGGCGGGTGTCACCCGAGTCACCGGCGATTTGGGCACGCCGGAAGGCGCGCGCGCCAGCGTCCAGGCGGCCGCGGACGCGATCGGCGGGCTCGACGCCGTCGTGCATCTGGCCGGAGGCTTCGATTGGAAGCGGGTCGAGGACAGCGCGATCGAGGATTGGCGGCGGCTGTTCGCCGCCAATGTGGAAACTGCGGTCTGCACGGTGCAGGCGGCCCTCCCCCGGCTGGCCGACGGCGGGGCCATCGTGCTCGTGGGCGCCGCATCCGCCGACCCCGCCGGCGAAGGCATGGCGGCCTATGCCGCGGCCAAGTCGGCGGTGGCCCGGCTGGTGGAAGCTCTGGCCAAGGAACTGGCCGGCCGCCGCATCCGGGTCAACGCCGTGCTGCCCCTGATCATCGACACGCCGAAGAACCGCGCCGACATGCCGGCCGCCGATCCGTCGGCCTGGACCTCGCCGGCCGCCATCGCCGACGTGATCGCCTTCCTCACCAGCCCCGCGGCGCGCGCGATCAACGGCGCCCTGATCCCTGCGACCAACGCCGCCTAGACCCCGGCTCAGCCCCGGCCCGGCTCGGCATTGGGCCGCAGCGGCGGGGGCACGACGCTCTCGACGAT
Organism: Caulobacteraceae bacterium; assembly: GCA_036500495.1. GTDB lineage: Bacteria > Pseudomonadota > Alphaproteobacteria > Caulobacterales > Caulobacteraceae > BOG-938. The sequence goes on along the minus strand of DASYBX010000106.1, from coordinate 62,553 downwards.
CGAGGAGTCGAGCGCCTCGTACCGCTGGTAGCCGATGGTGTCGTAGAGCTCCGCGCGGGTCTGCATGCGGGGCAGCAGGGCCTGGGCCGAACCCCTGGCCTTGAGTTCGGCGTAGAGCTCCTCGGTGGCCTTGGCCGAGACGCGCAGGCTGGTCACCGGCCAGATGACCATCTTGTAGCCCATGGCCTCGAATTCCTGGGCCGTGAAGAACGGCGTCCGGCCGAACTCGGTCATGTTGGCCAGCAGCGGCGCGTCCACGCGCCTGGCGAACTCGCGGAACATGTCCTCGGTGACCAGGGCCTCGGGGAAGATCGCGTCGGCCCCGGCGTCCAGATAGAGCTTGGCCCGGGCCACGGCGCCCTCGATGCCTTCGCTGGCCGCCGCGTCGGTACGGGCGATGATCACCAGGTCGCGCCGAGCCCTGCGGGCCGCATGGACCTTGGCCGCCATGTCATGGGCGCCGGCCAGCTTCTTGTCGTTCAGGTGCCCGCACTTCTTGGGCAGCAGCTGGTCCTCCAGGTGCACGGCCCCGGCGCCGGCGTCCTCGAACGTGCGCACCATGTGCATGACGTTCAGGGCCTCGCCATAGCCGGTGTCGCCGTCCACCAGCACCGGCAGGCCCGAGGCCCGCGCCACCTGGCGGATGAAGAACGCCACTTCGTCCACGGTGATGATGCCCAGGTCGGGCAGTCCCATGGAGGCGGTCATGGCTGCGCCCGAGAGGTAGCAGGCCTCGAACCCGGCGGCCTTGGCCTGCTGGCTGGCGAGGCCGTTGTGGGTGCCCGGCAACGCCAGGATGCCCGGCCTCGCCAGCAGGTCGCGGAAGCGCTGGCCGGCGCTCCGAGAGGACAGTTCGTCGGCGACGAGATAGGTCATCGGCAGCATCCTAGAGGGCGTAGAGGTCGACGTAGTCGTTCACCGGCATGGCTTCGAGCGCCACCTGGTCGAGCGATACGGCCAGGATCTGGGCCTGTCGCTTGGCGGGCAGCACCCGCGCCAGGTTGGTGCGGAACTTGGCTTCCAGCAGCGGGATGCCGTCCGCCCGGCGGCGATTGTGCCCGATCGGGTATTCCACGACCAGTTCGGGCAGCACGGTCCCGTCGGTGAACACCACCGTCAGGGCGTTGGCGATCGAGCGCTTGTCGGGGTCGTGGTAGTCGGCGGTGAATTGCGGGTCTTCCACGCAGACGATCTTGTCGCGCAGGGCGTCGATGCGCGGGTCGGACGCGACGGAGTCCTCGTAGTCCGCTGCGGTCAGGCGGCCGAAGATCAAGGGCACGGCGACCATGTACTGGATGCAGTGGTCGCGGTCCGCCGGGTTGTCCAGCGGGCCCTTCTTGTCGATGATCCGGATGGCCGCCTCGTGGGTGCGGATGGTGATGGCCTCGATGTCGTCCACCGACCGGCCCAGCGCCCTGAGCTTGCCGTGCAGGGTCATCGCCGCCTCGACCGCCGACTGGCTGTGGAACTCGGCGGGGAAGCTGATCTTGAAGAGGATGTTCTCCATCACATAGCTGTCGTAGGGCCGCTGGAAGCGGAATGGGTGGCCCTTGAACAGCACATCGTAGAAGCCCCAGGTCTTGGCGGTCAGCACGCTCGGGTAGCCCATCTCGCCGGTCTTGGCGATGAGGGCGAGGCGCACCCCACGGCTGGTGGCGTCGCCGGCCGCCCAGCTCTTGCGTGACCCGGTGTTGGGCGCGTGGCGATAGCTGCGCAGCGACTGCCCGTCGAGCCAGGCGTGCGACACGGCGTTGATGATCTCGTCCCGCGTCAGGCCCAGCATCTGGCCGACCACGGCGGTGGTCGCCACCTTGACCAGCACCACATGGTCCAGGCCCACGCGGTTGAAGCTGTTCTCCAGCGCGATCACGCCCTGGATCTCGTGCGCCTTGACCATGGCGGTGAGCACGTCGCGCATGGTCAGCGGCGGCTTGCCCGCGGCCACCGCCGTGCGGCTCAGCCAGTCCGCCACGGCCAGGATGCCGCCGAGGTTGTCGGACGGATGGCCCCACTCCGCCGCCAGCCAGGTGTCGTTGAAGTCGAGCCAGCGGATGATCGCGCCGATGTCAAAGGCGGCCTTCACCGGGTCGAGCTGATAGGACGTGCCGGGCACCTTGGCGCCATTGGGAACCACCGTCCCGGGCACGATCGGGCCCAGCATCTTGGTGCAAGCCGGGTAGCCGAGGGCTTCCAGGCCACAGCCCAGGGTGTCGATCAGGCAGTTCCTCGCCGTTTCATAGGCCAGCGAGCTGGTGATCTCATAGTTCAGCACATAGTCGGCGATGTCCGTCAGGACCTGGTCGGGATCGGGACGGACGTTGCTGATGGGGGCGGACATGCTTCAGGGGCGCTCGGTCAGGGGGATCCAGGGACGGTTCTCGTGGCCGATGTACTCGGCCGACGGGCGGATGATCTTGTTGGTGATGCGCTGCTCGATCACGTGCGCGCTCCAGCCGGACGTGCGCGAGATGGCGAACAGCGGTGTGAACAGGGCCGTGGGCACACCCATCTGGTGATAGGAGACGGCGCTGAACCAGTCGAGGTTGGGGAACATCTTCTTGATGTCCCACATCACGCCCTCCAGCCGCTCGGCGATGTCGAACAGCTTCATGTCGCCGGCCTCCTGCGAAAGCTCGCGGGCCACCTCTTTGATCACCCGGTTGCGGGGGTCGGACACCGTGTAGACCGGGTGGCCGAAGCCGATGATCACCTCGTGGGCCTCGACCCGCCGGCGGATGTCGGCCTCGGCGTCGTCCGGCGTGGCGTAGCGGGACTGGATCTCGTAGGCCACCTCGTTGGCCCCGCCGTGCTTGGGCCCGCGCAGGGCGCCGATGCCGCCGGTGACGGCGCTGTACATGTCCGACCCGGTGCCAGCGATCACGCGGCAGGCAAAGGTCGAGGCGTTGAACTCATGCTCGGCGTAGAGGATCAGCGAGGTGTGCATGGCCCGCACCCACTCGACCGGCGGCGCCTGGCCGTGAAGCAGGCGCAGGAAGTGGCCGCCGATGGTCTCGTCGTCGGTCTCCACCTCGATGCGCTTGCCCGACTGGGAAAAGTGCAGCCAATACAGCAGCATCGAGCCCATCGAGGCCATCAGCCGGTCGGCGATGTCACGCGCCCCTTCCACATCGTGGCCATGCGTCTCGGGCTCGAGGCATCCCAGGGCCGAAACCACGGTGCGCAGCACGTCCATCGGATGGGCGGCGGCGGGGATCTGCTCCAGCACCATCTTCAGCGCCGGCGGCAGGCCGCGCAGGGCCTTGAGCCTGGCCTTGTAGGCCGCGAGCTCGGCGACATTGGGCAGGCGTTCGTGCACCAGCAGGTAGGCGATCTCCTCGAACTCGGCGTGGTCGGCGAAATCGAGGATGTCGTAGCCGCGATAGTGCAGGTCGTTGCCCGTGCGTCCCACCGTGCACAGGGCGGTCTGGCCGGCCACCGTGCCCGAGAGGGCCACCGACTTCTTCACGGGGCGGGGGGTGTCGTCGGCCATGATCTGTCTCTCCCGGATGAACCCGCCTCACGATAGTCCAGTCGCGCGCCGTCGCCCATTCGCCGAAATCCGGGGGACCGCCGCTACACCGAACTCAGCAGCAGGCTCGTCTCGCTGTTGGCCACCCCGTCGATCATCCGCACCTCCCGCAGCACGCGGTCGAAATCGGACAGGTTCTCGGCATGGATGTCGGCGATCAGGTCCCAGTTGCCGTTGGTCGTGTGCAGAGTGCGGATTTCGACGATCCCCCGCAGCTTCTGGATCACCTGCGTCGTCGACTTCCCCATCACCTCGATCATCATGACCGCACGCACGCTCAGGTCGTTGTAGTCCTCGCGCACGCGGATGGTGAAGCCGAGGATGGCGCCGCTGGCGAGGAGGCGATCGAGCCTGTTCTGGATTGTTCCTCGGGCCACGTTCAGCGCCTGGGCCAGCTTGGACAGCGAGGCCCGACCGTCCCCCCGCAGGTGAGCGATGATGCGGCGATCGAGGTCGTCCGGGATGAATTTCGCCACCACCATGCCCGCGCTTCCGTCCCGGTTGACCATATGATCAATCCAACTGGTCAATCGTATCATATACCCGCCGATTGAAGAGCTGAATTGCGATTTTAATCAGCGGCCTGCAGCCGTAGCTTGGCCTTCTGTCCGCGACCTCGAAGGACCCGCCATGCCGACCGCGCCATCGGAACTTGCCTTCATCCCCTTCGTCAGCGTCGAGAACATGATGCGCCTCGTGCACCATTTCGGTGTCGAGACGGTCCTGCGCGAACTGACCGACGCCGTCGAGGCCGACTACCGCCGCTGGACCGAATTCGAGAAGACGCCGCGCCTCGCCTCGCATTCCCGCCAGGGCGTGATCGAGCTGATGCCGACCTCCGACGGTGAAACCTTCGGCTTCAAATATGTCAACGGCCATCCGGGCAACACCGCCAAGGGCTTCCAGACGGTGGCGGCTTTCGGCCTGCTGGCCCGGGTGGACACCGGCTATCCGCTGATGCTGACCGAGATGACGCTGCTGACCGCCCTGCGGACGGCCGCCACCTCGGCCATGGCCGCCCGGCGCCTGGCCCCGCGGGACGCCAAGGTCATGGCGATGATCGGCAACGGGGCCCAGGCGGAATTCCAGGCGCTGGCGATGAAGGCCGTGGTCGGCATCGAGGAGGTGCGCCTCTACGACATCGACCCCAAGGCCACCCGCAAGACGGCCCACAACCTCGCCGCCAGCGGCCTGCGCGTGATCTCCTGCCAGACTTCGCAGGAGGCGGTCGCGGGCGCCCAGATCATCACGACCTGCACGGCCGACAAGGCCTACGCGACCATCCTGACCGACAACATGGTCGGCGCCGGGGTCCACATCAATGCGATCGGCGGCGACTGCCCGGGCAAGACCGAACTGCACAAGGATATCCTGGCCCGCGCCAGCACCTTCGTCGAATTCGAGCCGCAGACCCGTATCGAGGGCGAGATCCAGCAGATGGACGACAGCTATCCCGTCACGGAATTCTGGCAGGTGCTGAACGGCGAGGCCGCCGGCCGCCGCGACGCCGACCAGATCACCCTGTTCGACAGCGTTGGGTTCGCCGTCGAGGACTTCTCGGCGCTCGGCTACGTCTATTCCAAGCTGCAGGGCACCGACTTTTTTCAGCACATCGACATGGTCGCCGACCCGGACGACCCGCGCGACTTGTTCGGCATGCTCCTGCGCGCCGCCTGAAGCGAAGGTCAGGGGCGCTAGCCGTGCTGGGCGCAATCCTGCCTTCGAACCTGTTGGAGACCCGTGATGGCGCCGAGGCCGCTTTTCCTGCTCACCGATCCCGAGCACTTCGAAGTCAGCTACCGTATCAATCCGTGGATGAACCCGTCGGCCTGGAGCGCGGACCCGGACGCCTTCCGCGCCCGAGCCGCGGCGGCGGCGCGAGCGCTGAAACAGGCGCTGATCGACGCCGGCGCCGAGGTGGAGACGATCGCCGGGGTGAAGGGGCTGCCCGATCTGGTGTTCCCGGCCAACGCCGCGGTGGTGCTCGACAGCCGCGTGGCGCCCGCCCGGTTCCGGCATCGCGAGCGGCAAGGCGAGGAGAAGGTGTTCCGTGCGGTGTTCGAGGGCCTGCGCCGCCGCGGCCTGCTCCAGGAGATCGTGGACCTGCCCGAGGGCCTGTTCCAGGAGGGCGCCGGCGACGCCATCTGGGACGCCGACCGGGCGTTGTTCTGGGTCGGGTACGGGCCGCGCTCCAGCCCCGGGTCCGCCGCCGCGATCGCCCAGGCGTTCGGCCAGGCGGTCGCGCCCTTGGCGCTGGCGTCGGCGCGCTTCTACCACCTCGACACCTGCTTCTGCCCCCTGGCGGGCGGGGCGGTGCTCTACTACCCGCCCGCCTTCACGCCCGAGGGGCTGGACGCGATCCGGCAGCGCGTCCCTGAGGCCCTGCGGATCGAAGCGTCCTCCGAGGAGGCCGCCGCCTTCTGCGTCAACGCCGTGAACCTCGGAACCGAGGTGATCATGGCCAAGGCGCCAGCCTCGTTGAAACGCCGGCTGTCGGCGCGCGGCTACCGTATCCGCGAGGTCGACCTTGCCCCGTTCATCCTGTCCGGCGGCGGCGCCTACTGCATGACGCTGCGGCTCGACCGGACCAGCCGCCCCGCCTCTGAAGTCCTAGCGGCGGAATGAGAGCGCCCGGGCGGGCCTAAACGGCCGCCGGCAGCGTCACCCTGACCTCCAGGCCGGGCCGGGCATCGATCGCCTGCACCTGCGCCCTGTGCAGCTGGCCGATGGCGGCGACCAGCGCCAGTCCCAGGCCGGACCCGGGAGAAGAACGGCTGCGCTCCAGCCGGTAGAAGCGGTCGAAGATGCGGCCCCGCTCACCGGACGGGACGCCTGGGCCGTCGTCGCGGACGCTCAGCGACACCGCCCTCGCCCCGGTCTGCACCGCCAGCACGATCCGGGCGCCCGGCGGGGTGTGGGCCAGGGCGTTCTCGATCAGGTTGGCCATCAGTTGGACCAGGAGTTCCGGATCGCCCTCGACCAGCCCGGGCGCGGCAGCCTCCAGCGCGAGGGTCTTGCCCAGTTCCTCGGCAGACGGCCGGTAGGCCTCGAATACCGTGTGGGCCAATTCGGCCAGGTCGGCGCGGCGGAACACCGAGCGCCCCGCCCCCGCCTCCATCTGCGCGATGCGCAGGACGGCGGCGAACAGCGACAGCAGGGCGTCCACGTCCTCCAAGGCGGACTCGAGATGCGACCGGCGCTCCTTATCGGCGGTCTCCAGGGTCACCTGCTCCAGCTTTTGCCTGAGGCGGCTGAGCGGGGTCCGCAGATCGTGCGCCACGTCGCTCGACACCTGGCGGAAACTCTCCATCAGGGCCTGGATGCGGTCGAGCATGCGGTTGATGGTGAGGGCCAGGCGGGCGAGGTCGTCGCCGGCCCGGACCACCGGGATGCGGCGCGACAGGTCGCCGTCGATGATCGCCTCCGCCGTGCCCGAGATGGCCGACAGCCGCTCCCCCACCTGCCGGCTGAAGGCCAGGCCCCCGCCGGCGCCGACCACGATCACCGCGACGAAGGCCAGGGCGAATCCCGCGGTCATGTCGCGGGTCAGCTCCTTCAGGATGGCCGTGTCGCCGCCCGCCAGCAACCGGTAGCCACCCGGCAGGTCCCGGCTGAGCAGCCGCAGTTCATGACGCCGGCCGCCCGCCACCAGCGTGGCCGCGGACAGCCCGGCCGGCGCGTTCAGACGCGCCAGGGGGCCGGCGACGGGGGCGCCGGCCACGGTCTGGACGCCGAAGCTCAGCTCGCCCGGCGCGCCGCGCCGCTCCTCCAGTTCGTCGAGCAGACCCTGGCGGCCGCCTTCCGCATAGTCCGCGGCGATGGCGTCTGCCTCGGTCGAGAGACGCCGGTCCAGTTGCTGCACCAGGGCGGCGTGGGTGGCCGCGATGGCGCCCGCGCCGATGGCGGCGACGGCCAGGGCGAACACCGCCGTGTAGACGGCGGCCAGGCGCAGGGTGATCGAGCCGAACATCAGGACGGTTCGGACAGGATGTAGCCCGCATAGCGCACGGTTCGGATCATCTCCGCGCCGTGGCCCCGGTCGACCTTGCCGCGAAGCCGGCTCATGTGGGACTCGATGATATTGGTCTGCGGGTCGAAGCGGAAATTCCAGACCGCTTCGAGCAGCATGGCGCGGGTCACCACCCGGCCGGCATTGCGCATCAGGTATTCGAGCAGGCGGAATTCCCGCGGCTGCAGGTCCACCCGGGCCCCGGCGCGCGTGACCGAACGCTTGAGTAGGTCCATGTGCAGGTCGCCGACCTTCAGTTCGGTCTTCGCCTCCCGCGGCGGCGGGCGGCGGGCCAGGGCGTTGAGGCGGGCCAGGAGCTCGGCGACGGCGAACGGCTTGGCCAGATAGTCGTCGGCGCCGGCCTCCAGGCCCTCCACCCGATCCTCGACGCTGTCGACCGCCGTCAGCAGGATCACCGGCGTGGCCACGCCGGCCGAGCGGAGGGTCCGCAGCAGGGTGACGCCGTCGACGCCCGGCAGCATCCGGTCGAGCACGATGACGTCGTACGCCTGCCCTCCTCCAGCCAGCAGCAGGCCTTCGCGGCCGTCGGGCGCGTGCCGGACCTGATGGCCGGCATCGCTGAGGGCGCGGCCCAGATAGTCGGCCGCCTGGAGATCGTCCTCGACCAGCAACAGCTTCATCGACCGGCCCGGCTCCTGTGTAGTTCCGCCAATCCGACCTTGCCTGAAGAACCAAGGCGCGCCATAACAAATTGTCTTTATAATAGAGAAAATGCAATGGATCAGTCGAAAGGGCGGCCGATCGCGGCGCCGGGGGCGCGGGGACGGCTAGGTCATTCCGCGCTTGCCGAAGGTCGAGCGGCCCTTTCATGAGCGCGGCCGAAATGCCGGGGGTCCACGAGGCGGAGGGGGCCCGCCCGTCGACCCCGTGGGGGCGGGTCCTGTCGAGTAAGGTCGGCATCCTGCCCCTGCCGCTCTTCCTGCTGCAACTCGCCCTGATCTGGGCCTTCCTGAAGACCGGCAAGCCGCCGTCCGACCTGCTCATGGCCATGGTGGTCCTGACCGCCGGCGGATTCGGTTGCGCGGAGTTGGGGCGGCGCCTGCCCTGGCTACGCCACGTGGGCGCGCCGGCGATCCTTGCCACCTTCCTGCCCTCTTACCTGGTCTACGCCCGCCTGCTGCCCCAGCCGCTGATCGACTCGGTCGGCGACTTCACCAAGCAATCCAATTTCCTCTACCTGTTCATCGCCGCCATCATCGTCGGCAGCATCCTCGGCATGGACCGCCGGGTGCTGATCAAGGGCTTCGTCAAGATCTTCGTCCCCCTGTTCGCGGGCTCATTGGCGGGCATGCTCGCGGGTTGCCTGATGGGGACGCTGCTCGGCCTTGGCCTGCGCCAGTCCTTCTTCTTCGTGGTGGCGCCGATCATGGCCGGCGGCGTCGGCGAGGGCGCCATTCCCCTGTCGATCGGCTATGGCCTGATCCTGCACAAGCCCCAGGGCGAGCTGTTCGCACAGGTCCTGCCGCCGGTGATGCTGGGCAGCCTGACGGCGATCCTGATCTCGGGCGGGCTCAACTTCCTGGGCAAGTGCGTGCCGCGCTGGACCGGCGAGGGCCAGCTTCAACCCCAGGGCAAAGACGTGCTGCCGGAGGCACGCGCGGCCGAGGCGCCGAACACTCCGGCGATCATCGCCGCCGCCGCCGTCGGCGCCTGCTGCTTCTACCTGATCGGGGTGCTCACCCAGCGCCTGTGGAACTGGCCCGCGCCGGTGACCATGCTGTTCATCGCCGTGGCCCTGAAGCTGGGCCGCATCCTTCCGCCGTGGCTGGAAGGCGGGGCCAAGACCGTCGGCCTGTTCTTCTCCAGCGCCGCGACCTATCCCCTGCTGTTCGCCATCGGCGTGGCCATGACGCCCTGGGACAAGCTGGTCGCCGCCTACAGCCCCGCCATGGTGATCACCGTGGTGGCGACGGTCATGGCGATGATCGGCGCCGGCTTCTTCGCCGGACGACTGATGAAGATGTACCCGATCGACGCGGCGGTGGTGACGGCCTGTCACAGCGGCCAGGGCGGCACGGGCGACGTGGCCATCCTGACGGCGGCGAACCGCCTCGCCCTGATGCCCTTCGCCCAGATCGCCACCCGCATCGGCGGCGCGGTGACGGTGACGGCGGTGCTGATCCTGCTCGCGCGCCTGACCTGAGGGATCAGGCCCTGCGCAGCAACGGGACCATCCGGGCCAGCACCCCGTCTCGCCACACGCCCTCGTGCACCAGGGCCGCCAACGCGTGGCAACCGGCCACCGCCAGGATGACATTGGCCACCAGGCCGTGGAAATCACCGACCATGCGCCGATACTCGCGGTGCTTGGGGTCGAAGGCTGGGACCTTGAACAGGCCGAACACCTGGTCGCCGCGCACCCACACCAGGACCACGCCCACCAGGATCACGAACACCACCAGCAGGTAGAGCGCCCAGTGGACGGCGATCGCCGCGCGGTTGGCGATCGGCGGGCCGCCCGCCGCATGGGCCACCGGATGCCGCAAGCGTCGCCAGACGCGCTCGAGGATGAAGGCCAGGACAACCAGCCCGACCAGCATGTGGAACGAGCGCGCGAACACCCGCGGCGGCCCCGCGTGGAACCAGTCCAGTTCCCGGCCCAGGACCCATTGCAGCAGGATCAGGCCGGCCGTCAGCCAATGGAGCCACACCGCGCGCCGGCTGTAGGCGCCGGGAAGATCGGCGGTCGTCAAGCTGTTCACCTCTGGCTCAGCAGGTCGCCACTTCTTCGGCGATCGTGTTCTCGGATTCGCTGCGGATCGTCGACTTGATGTCGTTGAGCTGCTTCCACACCGGGTCTTGCCGAAGCGGCTCGCGGACCTTTTGCACCGTCTCTTCGCGCCGGCCGAAGTCGGTCAGGTTGCGGTACTCGTAGACGAACAGGGCGTCCCAGGGGTCCCCCACCTGGTAGCGGTTCATGAAGATGCGGTAGCGGCTGAGGACGCCCTCCTTGATCCAGCCCTCGGTCTGGGGAATGACGTAGCCGTTCACATACTTACGGTACTGGCTGGCGTCGTTGTAGCTGTAGGGGATCACATAGAAAACGTGGTCCGTCACCGGGCCGGGCTGGGGAGAGGCGTTGTCCCACTCGAGGTCCGCGGAATAGGTGGCGACCGGCTTGGCCAGCTTCAGCCCGGCCGCGTCCAGCCCGCCGGGCTGAGTGCGCTCGATCTTCTGCCATTTGGCCGTGTCCTCGAAGCGATTGAACGACAGGATCGTCATCGCGTCCCAGGTCGCCGGCTGCACGAACGGGTTGAAGACGATCTCGCAGCTCTTGAGCACGCCTTCGGCCTTGAGCTTGCGCAGGGCGGCGAGTTGCTGGGTCTGCATGTACTGCCTGAAAGCCGGGCGGTCGGCCGGCTGCGCCCGGTAGGCCAGCAGGATTTCCTTGGGCCCGCCGGAGATGGGCAGTTCGGCCGCCCCGGCCAGGCCCGGAACGAGCGCCAGCAGCATCATCGACAGAACGCCGCGCTTGAGGTTGGCCGACATCGGTATCCCCGCAATTGCCTTTTTAAATGCAAAAATACAAAATCATTGACGAAGCTGAGCGTCAACGGGTATTCCCGATCTCAACAATGCAATTCCTGGCCCCTCGCCGGAAAGCCCAGAGCCTGGACAAGTCCGCGACATGCCTGCCCCTTCCTCGCCCTATCCCGCCTCGCCGCCGCTGGCGTCTTCGGCCGGCCCAGGCGATGGATTGGAACGCGCCTCCTCCAGCCGGTGCGGCGTCGACGCCGGCCATGTCCAGGCCTTCCTGGAGGACGTCGCGGCGGCGGGCCTGAACCTGCACAGCCTGATGGTCTACCGGAACGGGGCGGTGGCCGCGGAATGGTTCCGCTGGCCCTACGGACCGCGCCGGCCGCGGGTCATGCACTCGGTCGCCAAGAGCTTCACCGCCTGCGCCATCGGCATGCTGGTCGACGAGGGGCGCCTGTCGCTGTCGGACCGGGTGGTCGACTACTTCCCCGAACAGGTGACGGCGCCCGTCGACGCCAACCTGGCGGCCATGACCGTCGAGCACCTGCTGACCATGCGCTGCGGCCATGGCGAGGAGACCTCGGGCTCGATCTGGCGCGGCATCTCGACGAGCTGGACCGCCGAGTTCTTCAAGATCCCCGTCGTGCATCGCCCCGGCGGCGCGTTCCTCTACACCAGCGCGGCGAGCTACATGCTGTCGGCGATCGTGACCAAGGTCACCGGCGAGACCCTGCACGCCTTCCTGAAGCCCCGGCTCTTCCAGCCGCTCGGCATCGCGAACGAAACCTGGGACGTCGGCCCTGACGGGGTGAACCCGGGCGGCAACGGCCTCACCTGCACCACCGCCGACCTGCTCAAGCTGACGATCTTGCACGTGCAGAAGGGCGTGTGGCAGGGCCGGCGCCTGCTGTCGGAGGAATGGGTGGCCCGCGCCACGCGCTCCTACGGCGACGACTACGGCTATCAATGGTGGACCGGCGAGCATGGGACGTTCTACGCCGTCGGCCAGTTCGTTCAGATGGGCATCGGCTTTCCCGGGCAGGACGCCGCCATCGCCGTGACCGCGGCGATGGACACCAGCAAGCTCCTGTTGCCGCACGTCTATCGCCACTTCCCGGCGGCCTTCGTCGAAGGGGGCGCGGGCCCGGAGGTCGACGCCAGGCTGGCCGAAGCCATCGCCGCGATGAGCCGGCCCGAGCCGATCGTCTCGCTCGCCGAGCCCCGCCCGGAATGCGCCGACCGGCAGGTCTATTCGGTCTGCGACAACCCGCTGGGCGTGACGCGGTTGGAGCTGGATTTCGCCGTCGGCCGCTGCGCCCTGGTCGTGACCGACGCCGCCGGGCCCCACGCGATCGAGGTGGGTGTGGACCGCTGGATCGAGGGCGAGACCGGCATCCCGGGCGCGGACCTGCATCATGGCTATCGGCTGGACCCGGCTCGGGTGGTGGCGGGCGCCCGGTGGCTCGACCCGGACACCCTGGAGATGAACTGGATCTTCGCCGAGACCGCGTTCCGCGACGCGGTGATCTGCCACTTCACGCCCGGACGGCTGAGCCTCCAGCGCTCGGTCAATGTGAACACCGGCGCCATGGCCCACCCTCCCCTGACCGGTCATCTCGTCCGCGACGAGTGACCTACCCGGCCGGCAAGGCCCTCTGCAGGATCAGGGGCAGGATGCCGCCGGTCCGCAGCACCTCGATCTCCAGAGCAGTCTCCACGGCCGCCAAGGCGTCGAAGTTTTCCGCGCGCCCATCCCGGCGGCGCACGGTGACCTTCACCGGTGCGCGCGGCGCGAGGCGCTCGGGCAGCGCGTCGATCTCGATCCGGTCGCCCAGTTGGAGCGCCAGCGCCTGCGGACCGCGATCGGCCGGCAGGAGCAGGGGCAGGACCCCCATGTTGACCAGGTTGGAGCGATGGATGCGCTCGAAGCTCAGGGCCAGCACGGCTCGGGCGCCCAGCAGGCGCACGCCCTTGGCCGCCCAGTCGCGCGACGAGCCCATGCCGTATCGCTCGCCGGCTACGATCACCACCGGCTCGCCCTCGGCCTGATAGCGCTGCGCCGCCTCCCATAGGGGCAGGATCTCGCCGGACGGAACGTGGAGGGTCTGCCCGGGGCGCAGGCCGTCGGCCAGCTGGTTGCGCACCCCCGGATTGGTGAACAGTCCCCGCACCATGGCCTCCCAGTTGCCGCGGCGCGCCGAGAACACGTTGAGGTCGGCGGGATCCTCGCCATGGGCCACCAGATAGGCGGCCGCCTCGCTGGCGCGCGGCACGGCGCCGGCCGGCGAGATGTGGTCGGTGGTGATGTCGTCGCCCAGCACCAGCAACGGCAGGGCCGACCAGGCGCCGAGGTTCGACCCGGCGTCCCGGGCGACGAACGGCGGGCGGCGCAGGTAGGTGGAGCGGTCGTCCCACGGATAGAGCGCGCCCGAGGCCGCCGACAGGCCGGTCCACAGCGGATTGCGGCGGGCCTCGCCGTAGGCCGCGTCGAAATCCTCGGTCCGCCAGGCCTTGGCCAGGAGCGCGTCGATCTCCGCGCTGGACGGCCACAGCTCATCCAGAAGCACCGGCCGGCCTTCGGCGTCGCAGCCCACGGGATCGCGCAGGATGTCGCGGTCGATATCGCCGGCCAGGGCGTAGGCGACCACCAGGGCCGGAGAAGCCAGGAAGGCCTGGGTCAGCTGGCCGTGCACGCGACCGGGGAAGTTGCGGTTGCCGGACAGGACGGCCACCGGTTCGGCGCCGATCCGAACGGCCGCCTCGGCCTCGGGCTTCAACGGGCCGGAATTGCCGATGCAGGTGGTGCAGCCGTAACCGACGATGGCGAAGCCCTCCGCCTCCAGATCGCCCAGCAGTCCGACCCGCTCCAGCAGCCGCGCCGCCGTCGGCGAGCCGGGCGCGAGGGAGGTCTTGACCCAGGACGGCGGCGCCAGCCCCCGCTCACGGGCCTTGCGCGCCAAAAGGCCCGCCGCCAGCAGTTGCCTCGGATCGGTGGTGTTGGTGCAACTGGTGATCGCCGCGATGGCCACCGCGCCCTTGGGCAGCCCGTCGGCGCCGGCCCTGGCGAAGGCTGCCACGGCGGAAGGCGACAGCAGGTCCTGGGGCCGCGTCGGACCGGCCAGGCTGGGCCCGACCTCCGCCAGATCCAGGGTGAGCACCTCGTCGTAGACCGGCTCGGCGTCCGGATCGAACCATAGGCCCTGTCGCCTGGCGTAGAGTTCGACGAGTTCGACCTCGTCCGGCCCGCGGCCCACCTGGCGCAGATAATCCAGCGTGTGGCCGTCGATCGGGAAATAGCCCGATGAGGAGCCGTATTCCGGCGCCATGTTGGCCAGCACGCCGCGGTCGCCGACGGTCAGAGTCGAGACGCCTGGGCCGAAGAACTCCAGGAACCGGTTGTCGAGCTTCAAGGCGCGCAGGCGGTGGGTCAGGACCAGCGCCACATCCGTGGCCGTGGCCGCCGGGCCGAGCCGCCCGGTCAGGCGCACGCCGACGACGGCCGGCGCGCGCATCACCATCGGCATGCCCAGCATGACGCTCTCGGCTTCCAATCCGCCGACGCCCCATCCCGCCACGCCCAGGGCGTTGACCATCGGCGTGTGGCTGTCGGTGCCGATCAAGGTGTCGGGCATGGCCCAGAGCACGCCGTCGCGCGCCTCGGCGCGCACCACCTTGGCCAACCGTTCGAGGTTTATGGTGTGCATGATGCCCGAGCCCGGCGGATGCACCGTCAGGTTGGCCATGGCCCCGGCCGCCCACTTCATGAAGGCGTACCGCTCGCCGTTGCGCTGGAACTCACGGCGGATGTTCCGCTCCAGGGCGTCGGGCGTCCCCGACACGTCCACCGCCAGGGAGTGGTCGGTGGAGATGTCCACCGGCAGGACGGGGTTCAGGACGGCCGGATCGGCCCCCGCCTCCGCCAGCACCGAGCGGCAGGCCGCCAGGTCGACCAGGGCCGGGCCGCAGGTGGTGTCGTGCATCATCACCCGGGCCGGGTAGAAGGCGATCTCGGCATCGCTGCGTCCCGCCGCCGCCCAGGCGCGGACCAGCGCCAGGGTCTGAGGGTCGCCATCGCTTCGACGAAGCAGGTTCTCGACGAACACGCGGTGCAGCCAGGGCAGCCGGTGCAGCCCGGCGCCGACCGTCGCCGGCAGGTCGACGATGCGGTGATGGCGGCCGCCCGCCTCGAGTTCGGACAGGACGATCACGCGGCCTCGCGGGATGCGGCGGGGTGCGCCGGTGAAGACGGCCCGGCGGCGTTGGACAGGCGGGCCAGGAAGGTCATCACCGCCGCGACCAGCACCAGGGCGGCCAGCACCAGCAGGCCCGTCATGGCGTCGCCGCTGGTCTGTTTCATCCAGCCGATCAGGTAGGGCCCGGCGAAGCCGCCCAAATTGCCGATCGAATTGATGGCGGCGATCGAGATGGCGGCGGTGGATCGGGTCAGGAACAGGCCGGGCAAGGCCCAGAACGGCGCCTTGAAGGCATAGAGGCCGGCCAGGGAAACGGAGATCAGGCCGAGCGCGAGGGTCGGGTTGCGGGTGAACCCGGCCAGGGCCAGGGCCGCGCCGCCGACCAGCAGCGGCAGGGCCGAGTGCAGGCGGCGCTCGCGCGTGCGGTCGGAGTGCATCGACCAGAGGATCATGGTCACGCTGGCCACGGCGTAGGGGATGGTCGCGATCCAGCCGATCTGGGCGGCGGAAAAGCCGTGCGACAGCTCCCTGATGATCTGCGGCAGCCAGTAGCCGACGCCCAGGCTGCCGCACTGGTAGATGAAGTAGATCATCGACAGGTAGAGCACCTTCCAATCTGTGACCGCCTTGAGCGTGCCGAGATGCTTGGCCCCCCGCACCGCCGCCTGGTCCTGCGCCAGGGCCGAGGTCAGCCACGCCCGCTCCGCTTCGGTCAGCCAGCGGGCCTGGTCCGGGCGGTCGGTGAGCAGGATGAAGGTCGCCACGCCGCCGAGGATCGCCGGGACGCCCTCCAGCAGCAGCATCCAGCGCCAGCCGGACAGGCCCAACCCATGCATGTGATCCATGACCCAGGTGCTGAGCGGCGCGCCGATCAGGTAGGAGACCGGTATGGCGGCGGTGAACCAGGCGATGGTCGCCGCCTGGTCCTTGGCCCGGAACCAGGCCGTCAGATAGATGATGATGCCGGGGAAGAAGCCGGCCTCGGCCACGCCCAATAGGAAGCGCAGGACATAGAGCTGTGTGGCGCTGTGCACGAAGGCGCTCAGCACCGACACCGCGCCCCAGGTGAGCAGGATGCGGGCGATCCACACCCGCGCCCCGAAGCGCGCCAGCATCATGTTGGACGGCACTTCGAACAGGAAATAGCCGAGGAAGAACACGCCCGCGGCGAAGCCGAACGCCTCGCTCGACAGGGCCAGCTCCTTGTTCATCTGCAGGGCCGCGTAGCCGATGTTGGCGCGGTCGACATAGGAGATGACGTAGAGGACGAAGCAGAACGGGATGATGCGCCAGAAGGTCTTGCGGAAGACCGCCCCCTCCATCGCTGCATTCTGGGCCGCGTCCCGGGCCTCGCCCTGCATGCCGTTCCCCTTTTTTGGCGCCAAGCGCTGTGATGGCGCCAGAATGTATTGTCTGATACCAAAAATGCAATTACTCCTTGCCCGTCGCATCGAAGGAGTTGTCGCGTGCCTGGAGATCGTCAGCCTTCGCGGCGGGAGCTGATCGCCGCGTCGATGGCCGTCGGGGGCGTGGCGCTGGGAGCTGCGTCGGCGCAGGCGCGGGTGGAGAAGGCGAAGCGGATCATGGCGAGCAGCGACCCCTTCCTGGCCTATGTCGGATGCCGGACCTCGCGGGAGCGCAACGCCAGGGGCGACGGGATCACGGTCTGGCGGGTGGGCCCGAACGGCGGCTGGACGAAGATCCAGACGGTGGGCGACCTGTTCAACCCGTCGTGGCTGGGGTTCGACCGGACCAAGCGCAGGCTCTACGCGGTGCACGGCGACGCCAGCGAGATCAGCGCCTTCCGCATCGGCGCCGACGGCAAGCTCACCTTCCTCAACCGCCAGTCGACCCAGGGCAAGAACCCGGTCCACCTGGCCGTGGACCCGTCGAACCGCTTCGTGGTGGTGGCCAACCACGTGACCCAGGACGGCTTCGTGTCCAACGTCGCGGTCCTGCCGCTCGGCCAGGACGGCGCGCTGCAGCCGGTGGTCGACATGGTCAAGCTGGAGGGCAAGATCGGCCCCCACCGGGTCGAACAGCCGTTCCCCAAGCCGCACCAGGCCGAATTCGACCCCAGCGGGCGCTGGGTGATCGTGCCGGACAAGGGCTGCGACCTGGTCCGCGTCTACAGCCTCGGCGCTGACGGCAAGCTCGCCGCCTCGCCCGCGCCCCCCGCCGTCGCCCGCGAGGGCTCGGGCCCGCGCCACGTGGCGCTGCATCCGTCCAAGCCGTGGGCCTATCTGGTCAACGAGCTGGATTCCACGGTCGTCGCCTATCGCTTCGACCCGGCCAAGGGGAGCCTGGCGCCGTTCCAGGTGCTGCCGAGCCTGCCCGACACCTTCACTGGCGACAGCCGGGCCTCGGAGATCGCCCTGAGCGCCGACGGCCGTTTCCTCTACGCCTCCAACCGTGGGCAGGACTCCGTGGCGGTGTTCCGCATCCACCCCACGAGCGGCCGCCTGACGCCGATCGAATGGGCGGCCAGCGGCGGCAAGACGCCTCGCTTCTTCGCCCTGTCGCCCAACGGGCAGCGCCTCTACGCGGCCAACGAGGACAGCGACAGCATCGTCGCCTTCCGCATCGACGCCGCAGGCCTGCTTTCCGAGGCCGGCCAGCAGATCAAGACCGGCAGCCCGACGTGCATCGTCTTCTCCGACCCCAAGCGGGCCTGAGGGGAGGAACCGGAGTCTCCATGAAAGCCTTCTTGCCGGCCGCGGCCCTCCTCACCGGCGCCCTGCTGGTCGCCCCCCCTTCGCAAGCAGCCAAGACCGCGCCGTCCAAGGCCGCCAGTCAGGACAAGGTCTATCGCCTCGACCGGGTGACCTCGCTCAAGGGCAAGGCGCCGGGCTGGGACTACCTGACCTTGGACCCCGCGCACGGCGGCCTTTACATCGGTCGGCGGGCCGGCGGGGTGACGGTGTACGACGTGCGCAACCACGCGGTGGTCGGCCAGGTCGCCAATTCGGCCGGCGCCAACATCGGCCTGCCCCTGCCCCAGCTCGGCAAGGGCTTCACCGCCAACGGCGACGGGTCGACCACCGTGTTCGACCTCGCCACCCTGAAGGCCAGCAAGCGGGTGAAGCTGGGCGACGGCGCGGACGCGGTGTTCTTCGACCCTGCCTCGGGCCAGCTGATGTTCACCCTGGGCGACAGCCAGAGGCTGGCCTTCATGGACTCGAAGACCGACACGGTGTCGGGCTATCTGCACCTGGACTCCACCCAGATCGAAGGCGTGGCCCCCGACACCCACGGCGCCGCCTTCGTCGCCCTGCGCGACAAGGATCAGGTGGCCAAGGTGGACGTGAAGCGCCGCGCCCTGATCGCCGCCTGGCCGGTGACCGGGTGCCAGCAGCCCACCAGCGTCGCCTATGACGCGGTCCACGACCGCGTGTTCGTCGGCTGCAAGGGCGACCAGCCGGTGCTGGCCGTGCTTGACGGCGCGCGGGGCGCCGTGGTGGCCAAGCTGGAGATCGGGCGCGGCAACGACGGCGTGAAGTTCGAGGGCGGCAAGATCTATGCGTCCAACGGCGTGGACGGCAACATCACCGTCTTCGACCAACTGGGGCCCGACCAGTACAGGCTGGAACAGGCCGTCACCACGCGGCCCATCGCCCGCACCATGGCCATCGATCCGGCGAGCAAGCGCATCTGGACCGTGACCGCCGAAGGCATGGTCGATCCGTCCAGGCCGGTGAACCGCCGCGCGGCGCCCTTCTATCCTAACCAGTACTTCGACGACACCTTCGTGCTGCTCGAATACGGGCTGCATCCCAAGCCGACGGCCGCCGTGGAAGAGGATTGAGGTGTTCCAGCCCATGACCTCAGGATGCCACCCATGAAGTCCGCCCTGCTCGCTCTCGCCGTCGCGGCTCTCGCCGCTCAGGCTCCGGTCTCGCAGGCCTCGGCGGCCGAGCCCGCGCCCCGGCCCGACCAGCTGACGTTCCGCGACCTCTACAAGGAGCTGATCGAGACCGACACCAGCTACGCCGGGCGGGGCTGCACCCTGGCCTCCCAGCGCATGGCCGCCCGGCTCAAGGCGGCTGGCTACGCCGAAGCGGACCTCAACCTGTTCGCCGATCCGGCCTATCCCAAGGAAGGCGGCCTGATCGCCACCCTGCGCGGGAGCGACCCCAAGGCCAAGGCGATCATGCTGCTGGCCCATATCGACGTGGTCGAAGCCAAGCGTTCGGACTGGCAGCGCGACCCGTTCAAGCTGATCGAGGAGAACGGCTACTTCTATGCGCGGGGCGCGACCGACGACAAGGCGATGGCCGCGGTGTGGGTCGACAGCCTGGTCCGCTACCGCCAGCAAGGCTACAGGCCCCGCCGCTCGATCCGCATGGTGCTGACCTGCGGCGAGGAGGCCAGCCCGGGCCTGAAGGGCGCCTGGTGGCTGGTGAACCAGCATCCCGAGTGGCTGGACGCGGCTATGGGCCTGAACGAGGGTGTCGGCGGCGACCTCGACGCCAAGGGCAACCGGCTCAGCCTGGGCATCGAATCCGGCGAGAAGACCTACCAGGACTTCCAGCTGACGGCCGAGGGCGCGGGGGGCCACGCCGCGCGGCCCGACGGCCACAACGTGCTGTTCAACATGTCCGCCGCCCTGCTCGAGCTGAAGGACCTGGAGTTCCCGGTCCAGTTCAACGACGCCACCCGCATCTACTTCGGCCGCACGGCCAAGATCCTGGGCGGCGAAACCGGCGCGGCGATGACGGCCCTGCTCGCCAACCCCAAGGACGCCAAGGCCGACGCGATCGTCTCGCGCAACCCGATCTGGCATTCGATGCTGCGCACCACCTGCGTGCCGACGATGTTCGACGCCGGCCACCTGAAGAACGCCGTGCCGGAGCACGCGGAGTCCAACGTCAACTGCCGCATCTTCCCAGGCGTGCCGGTCGAGGTGGTGGAGACCGCCATCCGCACCGCGATCAACGACCCGCAGGTCAAGGTCACCCGGGTGATCTCGGTCCATCCGTCCAAGGTCGCCCCGCCGCCGCCGCTGAACGACACCATCCTGGGCCCTGCGGAGAAGGTCGCCAACCGGATATGGCCGGGCGTGCCGGTGATCCCGACCTTGTCGACCGGCGCCACCGACGCCCGCTACTTCACCAGCATCGGCATCCCGACCTACGGCCTGTCGGGCATGTTCCGAGATCCGGACGGCGACGGAGTGCACGGGCTCAACGAACGCATCCGCGTGCGTTCGCTCTACGAGGGCCGCGACTTCCTGTTCGACGTGGTCAAGCTCTACGCCGACAGCCCCAAGCTCGGGAACGGCCAGTGAGACCGGCGGCGCTGGCCCTGGCGATCGTCGGCGCGCTGGCCACGGCCGCAGCGGCGGCGCCGTCGCCCGAGCCGGCGGTCGGCGGCAAGTCGGTGCGCGAGGACGTCTATCCGCGCGCGCCCGTGGCGTTTGCGGGCGGCGTGACGGCCCTGCCGGACGTGGAGTTCGCCAACCTGGTCGGCTTCCGGCCCCTGCTGATGGACATCTACAGGCCGTCGGCGGCGCCAAAGCCCCATCCCATCGTTCTGTGGATCCACGGCGGCGGCTGGAACCGGGGCGACTCCCGCGAGTCCGGCGCTTTCACCGACTATCCCGCCGCCCTGGCCGGCCTGGCCGCCCGCGGCTACCTGGTCGCCTCGGTCAACTACCGCCTGACCGGCGAGGCGCGTTTCCCCGCCCAGGTGCAGGACGTCAACGCCGCGATCCTGTTCCTGAAGGCGCATGCGGCGGCCTATGGTGGCGACCCCGGCCGGGTGTTCCTGTGGGGCGGATCGGCCGGTGGCCAACTGGCCGCCCTGGCCGCCCTGACCTGCGGCGATCCCGCCTATCGGCCGGACAGCTCCGGCGGCCGCCTCACCCATGGCCAGCAACTCGCCGTCAAGCCGCCGTCGGGGTCGACCTGCGTGCAGGGCCTGGCGGCCTGGTACGGCGTCTTCGATCTGCCCGCTCTGCAGGCGGTGGACGCCTCGGCCCTGCTGGGCTGCCAGCCCAAGACCTGCCCTGACGTCGCCGCCAAGGCCAGCCCGGTGAACCGGGTCGGTCCGTCCGCACCGCCGACGCTGCTGGTGCACGGCCTGGCCGACACCGAGGTCTCGCCGGACCAGTCCAAGGAGATGGCCGCGCGGCTCGAACAGGCCGGCGTGAAGGTCGAGACGCTCTATATTCCCGGCGTCGACCACGGCCTGATCGGCAAGACGCCCGACGCGACCCGCGCGGCCACGCTCCAGGCGCTGCGGGCCACCTACGCCTTCTTCGATCGCCTCTCCGGCCAGGCGGCCCACTGATCGGTCGGGGGATCGGCTCGACCCCCGAGGATGTGTCGGCCGAGACCATCCAGAGCCATACAAGCTTTGGCTGAAAAGCCCGATATCCATAGAAAGCGCGAGCATACGGCCAAAAACACAGAGCACATTCGGCGCATCCGAGAGCACAGTCTTGGCCAGGAGATTGCCATGGCTGATCAAGACTTCGGTGCGTTGAGGGCGCTCTATCACCGGGCCGAACCGGAAGTGCTGCAGACCCTGCTGCCCAACGCCGGGTCGACGCCGGAGGAACTGGACTCGATTCGCGCGCGCGCGCGCGGCCTGATCGCCGAACTGCGCGCCGGCCGGCATCTGGGCTGGATCGATCGCTTCCTGCACGAATATGGCCTCAACTCCGAGGAGGGGGTGGCCCTGCTCGGCCTGGCCGAAGCCTATCTGCGCGTTCCCGACGCCTTCACAGCCGACCGTCTGGTGCAGGACAAGATCGGCCCCGGCGACTGGCGCGCCCACGCCGGCGCCTCGCCCTCTCTGCGGGTGAACGGCGCGACCCTCGGCCTGATGCTGACCCGTTACTTGGTGGACGAGGCCGAAGGCGGACCGGTGCGGCGCCTGGTGCACAGGATGGGCGAACCAGCCGTGAGGGCCGGCGTGGCCGCCGCCATGCAGAGGATGGGTGAGCAGTTCGTTCTCGGGCGGGACATCGACGAGGGGCTGAAGCGGTCGCGCAAGGGCGCGGGCGCGATGTTCCGCTATTCCTTCGACATGCTCGGCGAAGGCGCCCGCACCCGGGCCGACGCAGCGGACTACCAGCAGGCCTATCTCGAAGCCATCGCGGCCGTGGGACGCTCGGTCGACAAGGAGGACGTGCTCGCGCGCGACACCGTGTCGGTGAAGCTGTCGGCGCTGCACCCACGCTACGAGCCCCTGCAGGCGGACCGCTGCGTGCCGGAACTGACGGCCCAGGTCCTGGAGCTGGCACGCGCCGCCAAGGCCGCCGGCATCGGCCTGACCATCGACGCGGAAGAGGCGGATCGCCTGGAGATGTCGCTGCGGATCATCGCCGCGGTGATGGCCGACCCGGGCCTGAAGGACTGGGAGGGCCTGGGCATGGCCGTCCAGGCCTATCAGAGGCGCGCCTCCGCCGTCGTGGTATGGGCGGACGCGCTTTCGCACGCGTCCGGCAAGCGGATGACCGTGCGCCTCGTCAAGGGCGCCTACTGGGACACCGAGATCAAGCGCGCCCAGGAACAGGGCCTTGGCGACTATCCGGTGTTCACGCGCAAGGCGGCCACCGACGTCAGCTACCTGGCCTGCGCTCGCGCCCTACTGGGGGCGCCGCATCTCTATCCCGCCTTCGCCACGCACAACGCCCTCACCGTGGCGACGATCATGGAGTGGGCCGGCGCGCGCCGCGATTTCGAATTCCAGCGCCTGCACGGCATGGGCGTGGGACTCTACGAGGGCCTGATCCAGCACGAGGGCGTCAACGCCCGGGTTTATGCGCCGGTGGGCGGCTACCGGGACCTATTGGCCTATCTGGTCCGCCGGCTTTTGGAGAACGGCGCCAATTCGAGCTTCGTCAATCAGCTGGCCGATCCCAATGTCGGCGAGACCGGCCTGCTGGCCGACCCCGTCGCCCACATCCGCGAGGTCGGCGGCGCGCCCCATCCGAAGATTCCCAGCCCCATCGACCTGTTCGGGGCCGAGCGCCGCAACTCCGAAGGGCTCGACCTGTCCGACCCGTCGGCGGTCGGCTTGGTGCTGTCAGAGATGGAAAAGGCCTGGACCTTGGAGGCGTCCGAAGCCGGCGGCCCCGGCTCACGGCCCGTGCTCGATCCCGCCGACCAGCGCCTTGTGGCCGGGTTCACCAAGGAAGCCGACGCCAGCGATTGCGAACGGGCGCTCGCTTTGGCCGCGGCTGCTCAACCGGCATGGGCGGCGAGACCGGTGGCGGAGCGCGCGGCCTGCCTCGATCGAATGGCGGACCTGCTGGAAACCCGGCGCGCGCAGTTCATGGCCCTGGCGGTGCGCGAGGCCGGCAAGACCTTGGCGGACGCGGTCGGCGAGGTGCGCGAGGCGGTCGACTTCTGCCGCTACTACGCCGCCCGCGCGCGCCAGGACCTGCAGGCCCTGGCTCTTCCCGGCCCCACCGGCGAGAAGAACGAGCTGCGCATGGTCGGTCGCGGGGTCTTCCTGTGCATCAGCCCGTGGAACTTCCCCCTGGCCATCTTCGCCGGCCAGGTCGTAGCCGCCCTGGTCAGCGGCAACAGCGTGATCGCCAAGCCGGCGCCGCAGACCCCGCTGATCGCGCGGCGCGCGGTGGCCCTGATGCACGAAGCGGGGGTCCCCAAGGATGTCCTGCACTTGCTCCCCGGCGGCCCGGACGTCGGCCAGGCCCTGGTGGCCGACCGGCGCGTGGGCGGCGTCGCCTTCACCGGCTCGACGACCACCGCCCGACGCATCGCCCGCACCCTGCTGGAGGACGATGCGCGCCCGCTGTCGCCGCTGATCGCCGAGACCGGCGGCCTCAACGCCATGATCGTCGACTCCACCGCCCTGCCCGAGCAGGTGGTGGCCGACGTGATCACCTCGGCCTTTCGCAGCGCGGGCCAGCGCTGCTCGGCGCTGCGCCTGCTGTGCCTGCAGGAAGAGGTGGCGCCGGCGATCCTGCAGATGCTGCAAGGGGCGATGGCCGAGCTGCGCATTGGCGATCCGGCCGACCCGAGCGTGGACGTGGGGCCCGTGATCGACACGGCTGCCGCCGAGCGCCTGCGCGGGCACATCCGCAGGAACGCCGATCGGGTGCTGGCCTCCTGCCCCCTGCCCGCCGCCACGGCCGAAGGCCATTTCGTACCGCCGACGGTGATCCGCCTGGGTCGCATCGAGGACCTGAAGGAAGAGTGGTTCGGCCCGATCCTGCACGTGGTCACCTGGCGGGCGGAGGCCCTCGAGGACGTGGTGAGGCGGATCAACGCCAGCGGCTACGGGCTGACCATGGGGCTGCACAGCCGTGTCGGCGCCGTCCAGTCGCTGGTGCGAGCCCTGGCCAATGTCGGCAATCTCTACGTCAACCGGTCCATGATCGGCGCCGTGGTCGGGGTGCAGCCGTTCGGCGGCGAGGGCCTGTCGGGCGCCGGGCCCAAGGCCGGAGGCCCGCACTACCTCCATCGTTTCGTGGCCGAACGGACCGTGTCCATCGACACCACCTCGGCCGGCGGAAACGCCAGCCTGATGGCGATGGACGCCTGACGCGGCGAGAACAATTCGCCCGAAGCGCGAATGGGACGGACCACTGCGCGCGGAACGGCCTGGCCGCGTTGCATCATGACGCAAAAGAATGCAATTTTTGTATTCTCATTTTTAAAAGTGCGATATGGCTGTTGCCCGAACAGGGGCCGCTTACAAGGCCCCGGTACGCAAATTTGCGGGGAAACAAAACGATGTGGTGCAGCCGTCGCCAAGCAATCCTGGCTTCCGTTGGAGGTCTCGCCCTAGCCGCGGCGCTCGCCGGCGGCGCGTCCGCCCAGGACGCCAAAGCCAATCAGGGCGCGACGCCTCCGGCTCCGGCTGCGGGTGACAAGGCCGGGGCTGGCAAGGGATCCACCCTCGACGAGATCGTGGTCACGGGCACCAACGCCAACCGCTTCGGCGCCGACACGGTCCAGTCGGGCAGCTTCCGCAACGCCAAGGTGCTCGACGTGCCGATGACCGTCGCGGTCATCCCTGGCGAACTCCTGAAGTCGCAGCAGGCGATCGACCTTCTGGACGCCGTCCGCAACACGGCGGGCGTCTCGACCACGGGCTCGAACCCGGTCGCCTACGCCAACCTCACCATCCGGGGGATCACGGTCGACACCCGCGCCAACTACCGGCTCGACGGCTCGTTGGTGATGCTGTCGTCCACCTCGTTCCCGCTGGAAGACAAGGACCGGGTCGAAGTCCTGAAGGGCGCTTCGGCGCTCTACTACGGCTTTTCCACCCCGGCCGGCGTGGTCAACCTGACGATGAAGCGGCCCACCGAGGGCCTGACGGCCAGCGGCGATGTGTTCACCGACAGCAACGGCGGCTACGGCGGCCACGTGGATGTGGGCAATACGATCGGCAAGGTCGGCTTCCGCATCAACGCGGTGGAGGCCCACCTCGACACCGGCATCAAATACTCCCAGGGCGACCGCAACGCCTTTTCCGGCACCTTCGACTACAAGCCCACCGACCGGCTCACCATGACGGCGGACCTGGAGTATTTCTCGAAGAACATCGTCGAGCCGGCGCAATTCGTCCTGACCACCCCGGCCAGCGGCCCGGTCAAGATTCCGGATATCAGCAAGCTCGACATCACGCAGAACATCGGCGGATCGAACTGGGACTACAACCGCACCAGCGAGCTGAACCTGCTCGGCAAGGCCGTCTACAAGCTCACTGACGCCTGGAACCTGACCGCCTACGTCGGCCGCTCGACCCTGGAGCGCAATCGCTTCAACCCGCAGTTCACGCCCACCAACCTGACGACGTCGCTCGATCCGAACAGCGCCACCTATGGCGCCGGCAGCGTCACGTTCTCGCCGCAGAAGGCGCGGTTCGACAACATCAACTATGCCGTCGAAGCCGCCGGCACGATCAATCTCGGATTCACCCGCCAGGAACTGTTGGTGGGCGTGTCCGAGGCGAAGCGTTCGCTGGCGTCGGGGGCGGTGGTGCGCACCAAGTTCACCGAGAACTTCATCAACCCGGTGTTCATCCCGGACCCGCACGTGGCCCAACAGCCCCTGCCGACGCCGTCCGCCATCGACGACAAGGGCGTCTATATCTTCGATCGCCTGTTCCTGACCGACTACCTCCAGTTGCTGGGCGGCATCCGCAAGAGCGACTACAGGGACGACGGCTCGATCAACGCGGTGACCAAGTCGCCCTATACTGCGTCCCCGACGTCCTATTCGGCCGGCATCGTGGTCAAGCCGCAGAAGTGGGCCAGCCTCTACGGCACCTACATCGAGGGCCTCGAGGAGACCGCCGCGGCGCCGACCACCACCGACAACGCCAACCAGAACTTCGCGCCGACCCAGAGCAAGCAGTACGAGGCGGGGGTCAAGCTGGAGCCGAAGTCCAACCTGCTGATCCAGGCCGCCTATTTCAGGATCGACCGGGGCGCGGCCTACACCGCCAACCTGCCGGGAACCACGATCCTGCACTATTACACCGGCGGCCGGCAGGTCTACGAAGGCGGCGAATTCAGCCTGTCGGGCTATGTCACCCGAGACCTGGCCATCTATGCCACCGCCGAAATCCTGTCCGCCCACTATCGTGACCAGCCGATCATCGCCGGCAACCGCGTCGACGGCACTCCGGACAATGGCTGGTCGCTGGCCGGTGAATACACCCTGCCTTGGCTGAACCGGAACCTGAAGGTCAACGCCGGCCTCTACCACACCGGCACCCAGGCCGTAAACGCAGCCAACCAGGCCTTCACGCCGGCCTACACCACTGTCGACGTGGGCTTCTCCTACGCCGTCGACTACCAGGACCACCATCTGGTGCTGCGGGTGAACGCCGAGAACGTCGGCAACCAGCACTATTGGGCTGGCGCGGGCGGCAGCGCCCTCGCCGAAAGCCTACCGCGAGTGGTCAAGTTCTCGCTCTCGGCCGCATTCTGAGCAAAGGGCCCGGACCGGACCAGCGTCGGTCCGGGCCCATTCTTCCTGAGCCAAGTTTACGCGTACGGGCATCGACCTGGGGCGGCCTGCGAGGGCCGCCCTTTTTGCGTCTGGGCTAGTTGGAGCGCATCCGCCCCATTTGATCGCGCTCTAGCGGCGGCGGCAGATCAGGGTCGGCAGGCGGCGGGCGGCGGAATTGACGTTCACGCTGCGATCGACCGACAGGTGGTCGCCATCGACTTGGCAGACCACGGTATCGCGGAAGGCCGAACCGACGAAGATCCAGGTCAGCTCCAGGGTACGTTCGTCCACCCAGCGCGCGCCCGCGACGATGGGCGCGCCGTCCAGGGCGTAGCCGTGGTGCAGCTCGCGGCCGGGCATGGTCGAGACGCCTTCGCGCCAGCCGCCGATATCCGCGGTCATGGTATGGGCTCCCCCGTCATCGACCAGGGTGAAGGTGCAGGCCGCCGCGCCGCAGTCGATGCGGACCTCGGAGATGCCCATAGGATTGTCCTCGGCGATCCAGGTCGCGCCGCTGATCCTTTCGGCCGCGGGCGAGGCCCTGGAATAGAGCCGCCGGGGCGCGGCCAGCGAGGCCAGGCGTTCGGCCAGGCGGGCGTCGGCCTCCGGAGCCTCGAAGGCCTCGTCCCGGAAGATGGTGGGATAGTGCCGGTCGAAGACGGGGCGGATGACCGCGCTTTCCTCCATCGCCCCCATCACCGCCAGGACGGCGTCGTACTGCGGCAGCACCAACCCCATCTGCACGAACAGGCCGATGCCGGCGTAGGCGCCGCCCGGATAGGTCTGCCAATGGTAGCCGTAGCCGCCGCTCTCGTGCGGGCGGGTGGCCTCGGCGACCCAGCGCTCGGGCACGAGGCGCTGACCGTTCCACAGCCCCTTCTGGCCGTGCAGGATGCAGAACTTCAGGACATCGACGGTCTTGCAGCTGAGGCCATTGCCGCCGGGGTTGATGCCGTCGGGGCCCACGTCCCAGGTCTCGCCCTCGATGCCGAGCGGCTCGAAGATGCGCGGGCGCAGGTACTCGTGCAGGGTCTGGCCGGTGGCGCGGTGCAGGATCGCCGCCAGCATGTAGCTGGCCGCGCTGGAGTAGACGTGCTTGGCGCCGGGCTCTTCGACGACCGGGATCTTGAAGAACTCGGCGATCCAGCTGCTGTCGATGGCCCGCCACAGGGAGCCGCCCACCTCGGCCTCGTGGCCGGTGCGCATGGTCAGCAGATCCTCGACCGTCAGGGCCGCGAGCTTGGGATCGACCTCGGCCGGGATCATCTCGGGGAAGAAGGAGATGACCTTGTCGCCCAGCCGGAAGCGACCGTCCTCGATGGCCAGACCCACGGCCGCGGCGGTGACGCTCTTGGCGAAGGAATGCATGATCCGGCGCTGCTCGGGGCGATAGGGCCACCAGAACCCTTCCGCCACCACATGCCCGCGCCGATGCAGCATCAGGCTGTGCACCTCGAGACCCGCGGCCTGGATCTCGTCCAGCATCGCCTCGAAGGCCCGGGCGTCGACGCCCATCGCGCTCGGGGAGGCGCGCCGCAAACCATCGCCGGCGCCAGTCGATGTCCCCGAAAAGCCCATTCTGCTCACACTCGCCCGCGTTGTGCTCCCGTCGAGGGATAAGGACGGCCATCGGCAGCGTCAACATTTTTGTATTACTTATCGAAATAACACATGTATCGGCGATCGGGATCGGCGAGGGCTTGCGACGCCCCGGCCGCCGACCTCACCGACGGGCAAACCAAGGGAAAAGGCGGCCGCAGCCCCCGCTTCGAGCGAGCTTGAGCCCGGTTGGATTTCGTGCGCCTGCGTACAATCGGGCGATCGGAGGTAAAGATAGATTGATCTATTCAATCAGATAATGCAATTCATGAAGCCGACGGGAGAACCGCGACCGATGGCCGAGACCGAGGCGATGCAGATGCCGATCCTGCGGCTCGTCGGGCTCGCTACGGCATGAGCGGCGTGGTGGTCATCGACGCCGACGAGACGCGGGCGGCCCTCGGCTTCGACCGCCTGATCGGTGCGGTGCGCGACGCCTTCGCCTCGGGCGCCCAGATCCCCCTCCGCCACCATCACGCCATGCCCCAGCCGGACGGCACCACGGCCGTGCTCCTGCTGATGCCGGCCTGGCAGGACCAGGGCTACCTGGGGGTCAAGATCGTCGGCATCTACCCCGGCAACAACCGGCGTGGCCTGCCCGGCGTCTATTCCACCTATCTGCTGTCGGACGCCGGCACCGGGCGCCCCCTGGCCCTGATCGACGGCGACCAGATCACCGCCCGGCGCACCGCGGCGGTGGCGGCCCTGGCCGCGTCCTACCTGGCGTTGCCCGAGGCGAGCGGCCTGCTGGTGGTGGGCGCCGGCCGGGTAGCCAGCCTGATCGCGCCCGCGATGCGCGAGGTCCGCTCGATCCGCGCGGTGACGGTCTGGGACATCGATCCGGCCAAGGCCCACGCCCTGGCTGACGGTCTGCGGGAGCAGGGCTTTCAGGCGCACGTCGCCGCCGAGCTCGAACAGGCCGCGCGCAAAGCCGACATCATCAGCTGCGCCACCCTTTCCACCGAACCCCTGATCCGCGGCGACTGGCTGAAGCCCGGCGCCCACCTCGACCTGATCGGCAGCTTCACGCCGCAGATGCGCGAGGCCGACGACGCGGCCATGGCCCACGGGCGGGTGTTCGTCGACAGCCGCGACGCGCTCACGGAGTCGGGCGACCTGATCGGCCCCCTGCGGAGCGGGGCCCTGGCCGACATTTCCGGGACCATGGCCGACCTCTGTTGCGGCGCCGCCGACGGACGCCGCAGCGCCGGCGAGATCACCGTGTTCAAGGCTGTCGGCACGGCCCTGTCGGACATCGCCGCCGCGGCCCTCGTCTACCGGACGCCAGCGGGGGAAGCGGCATGACCGGCAGGACGGCCGCAACCTCTTTGCGCGTGGTCGACATGCACACCGCCGGCGAGCCGGTGCGCATCGTGGAGGCCGGCTACCCGCCGCTGGCGGGCCACACCATCCTGGACAAGAGGCGGGATGCCCTGACTCGGCTCGACGGCCTGCGCCGCACCCTGATGCTGGAGCCCCGCGGACATGCCGGCATGTACGGGGTGATCCCGACGGAGGCCTGCGATCCCCGCGCCGACTTTGCCGTGCTGTTCACCCATCAGGAGGGCTACAGCACCATGTGCGGCCACGCCACCATCGCCATCGGGCGTTGGGCGGTGGACACGGGCCGGGCTCGCTACCAGGACGGCAAGGCGCGCTTCGCGCTTGAGGCGCCCTGCGGCGTGGTGCCGGTGGAGGTCGAGGAGGCCGGCGAGGGCGAGGCGCCGCTGGTCTCGTTCCTCAGCGTCGATTCCTTCGCCAGCCATCTGGACCAGACCGTCGAGGTTCCGGGCTTCGGACCACTGCGGCTCGACATCGCCTTCGGCGGCGCCTTCTACGCCATCCTGCCCGCCTCGCGCCTGGGCCTGCCGTTCTTCGACACGCCGCTCGAGGCCCTGGTCCAGGCCGGCGTGGCGATCACCGAGGCGGCCCGCGCCCAGGTCCGCATCACCCATCCACAGGAGCCGGACCTCGGCTTCCTCTACGGCGCCATCCTGACCGACGACGTGGCCCTCGGCGGCTCGGGCGATCAGCCCAGCTACAACCTGTGCATCTTCGCCGAGGGGCAGATCGACCGTTCTCCCACTGGCAGCGGCGTCACTGCCCGCATCGCCCTGGCCGCCGCACGCGGCGAGATGGCGGTCGGACAGTCGCGCGAAATCCGGGGCGTGTCCGGCCGAGGCTTCACCGGCGCCCTGGCCGCCTGCCGCCCGGAGCCGGCCGGCGCCGTGTCGAACGTCAGGGTGTCCGGCCACGCCTTCTACGCCGGCCGCGCCGAGTTCGTCTGCGAGCCCGGTGATCCATTCGCCCAGGGCTTTGCCCTTCCCGCCAATTTCCGCGCCCTGACCACCCAGGTCGGGCCTTGATCGAGGACGTCCGATGAAGCGGCTTGCTCTGTTGCCCGTGGTGGGCGTTTTCGCCCTGAGCCTCGGCCCCGTGGCCCTGGCCGCCGCCAAGCCGGCCGCGCCGGCGTTCCACTCCACCAGGGCGTCGGCCCCCTTCCCCGACTGCCAGGCGCGCGTCGCCTACGATCGCGACATGGTGCTGCCCGGCTACCTGCTGCCGACCAAGGCCGGGCCCAAGACCTGCATCCCGTTCACCACCCCCCTGTTCAAGCCGCCGCCGGCCTACAAGGGCGACTACTACGTGGACGAGTTCACCGACGAGAAGCTGCGCGCGGCCTGGCATAGCTGCGAGGCCGACCCGGTGTGCAAGAAGCGCGTGTTCGACCAGGTCATGGCCCGCCATCCGCCCAACAAGGAAACCAAGATGACCGACCCGCACGGTCGGTTCCTGCTCGGCAAGATCGACGAGAAGGGCGCGGCCACCGACCTCAAGACCATCCGCCGCCCGGCCTATTTCGCCCGCGCCCCCTACAACGAGCCGATCGCGGCCGACGACGCCAGCACCTACATCGTGGAGTTCACCGCCGGGCCCGAGCCCTATGAGCGGCTGCACGAGCACATGACCGCCGATATCAAGATCCGCGGCTGGTACATCCGCGGCCAAGGGATCGACGACGGCCACGGCCACAAGGTGCGGGCGCTCGTGACCATGAGCGGCGGCGGCGGCGACCGCGTCACCGCCATCGACGATCCCAAGGACCGCGGCTACGAGATCGACCCCAAGACCGGCCTGACCATCCCCAACGACGACTTCCCCAACCAGACCACCGGGGTCAAGGGCATGGCCGCCTGGCGCAAGGTGGCCCACACCCTGCACGAGGCCGGCTACGACGTGCTCGAATTCGACCGTCGCGGCGTCGGCATCTCCGGCGGCTACAGCGACACCAACACCCTGCAGCAGGGCCGCGACCTGCTCGACATCGTCGCCGCCCTGCGCTCGGGCAAGGGCGTGCGCGTCCTGACGCCCACCGGGCAGGAGGTGCAGGGCAAGGCCGCCGCCGAGACGCTGCACGGCCCGGCCCCCGAACAGGGCCTGCCGGTGCTGTTCATGGGCTCCTCGCGCGGCACCATGGCCAGTTCCTGGGCCATGACCATCAACTTCGACAAGGAATGCAGCTACGACCTGCCCAAGATCGTCTGCACCGCCCCGCGCAAGGACCCGCACGTCAAGGGCGCCATCCTGGTGGCCGACTTCTCGAGCGGCGTCGGCTATGTGCCCGCCGAGACCACGCCCAAGGACGACGGCCGCGGCCCCGGGCGCGACCGGGCGCTGTTCATCGGCGGCATCGAGGTGGCGCACAACATCGTCTTCTTCCCGAGCTCGGCCACCCTGGCCGGCATGCACAAATGGCCGAGCGCCTTCTTCGCCCGCGGCCTGTGGTGCTACGCCGACGGCCTGGAGGGCGAGATGGACTCCTATAGCCGCATCCAGAGCGACCTGAAGGACCTGGTGGTGGTGCGCGGCCCCCACGCGTTCGAGACCTGGCCGGCGTCCGAGCAGGACAGGGTGAAGGAGCGGATGATCGCCTACGCCGACGCCGTGGTGCTGAGCAAGACCACCGTTCCTGGCCGCCGTGCGTGGACCGACATGAAGTCGCTCGTCGCCACCAGTGGCGACGTGTGGGAGCCCTCGACCCAGCCCACCACCCAGAAGTAGGCAAGGCGCGCCGGCCGGGCTCGTCCGGCCGGCCCGTCAGGCGGTCTGGGCGGCGAGGGCCCGCCAAACCGCCTTGGCGATCTGCACGTCCTGCACGCCCACGCCGGTGAGGTCGACCACCACCGTCCGGTCCTTCGGGAACGGGCGCGGCTCGGCCAGCAGTTCGCCCAGTTCGATCACCGCCTCCGACTGGGCCAGGCCCGCTCGGACCGCCCAGCCGATCTCGCCATGATCGAGGCACTGGCTGCGGGAATCCGCGATCAGGACGGCGTCAGCCAGAAGGCGCGGGTCGAGCTCGCGCTTGCCCGCCCCGTCGGCGCCCACGGCGATGATCCGCGTTCCCGGCCGCACCCAGTCCGCCTGGACCAGGACCTCCGTGGAGGGCGTGGTGGTGACGATGAGGTCGGCGCGGCGGCACAAGGCTTCCAGACCCAGGGCTTCCGCGCTCAGGGCTTCCACACCCGGCGCCTCGCCGCCCAGCTCCCGCGCCAGGGCTGCCGCCTTCGACGGGTCGCGCCCCCACACCATCACTTCGCGGATCTGCAGCGCGCGGCTGATCCGGCGCGCCTGGAGCCTGGCCTGCATGCCGGCGCCGACCACGCCCAGGCTCCGGATGCCGGGATGGCTCACCGCGCGCGCCGCGAGGGCTCCGGCGATGGCGGTGCGGATGTCGGTCAGCCGGCCCTGGTCGTGCAGGATCGCCGCCACCTCTCCGGTGCGGGCGCTGACCAGGGCGACGAACCCGCCCGCCGAGGGCAGGCCGACGGCGGGGTTCTGGTAGAAGGTGGTGGCGCACTTGACGACGAAATGCTCGTCGCCCTGCAGGTGGCCGCCCTTGACGTGGCAGTCTCCGGGCGGCGCGTCGAACAGCAGCTCGCCCACCGCCATCACCTGGCATTGGCCGGCGCTGAACCGCCTGAATCCCTCGCCGACGAGGCGCTCGGCCTCGGCTTCGTCGAGGACAGCGAGGATCTCGGGCAGGGACACGACGCGCAAAGCGTTCTCCTTCTCGGGCGATGCGCTGGTATGCGCGAGCCTCCGCCGTCGCCCATCCCCCTCGGGGGTGGTCACCTGGCCGCGCCGTGCTCCTCGTCGATGCGGGTGGTGACGCCGGTGGCCAGGATGGTGCGGGTGGCGTCGATCGAGGCGTAGGTCCAGAAGATGGACATCGGCTCCCGGTCGGAGATGTTGCGGAAGAAGTGCGGCACGCCGGTCGGGATGAAGGTCACGTCTCCGGGCTGCACGTCCTGCTCGCGGCCGTCGATGTGCACTCGCGCCGAGCCCGACAGCACCAGCACGCTCTCCTCGCAATTGTGGATGTGCAGCGGCACGGCGGCCCCGGGCTCCAGGGTGGTCACGCCGTTGAGCAGGCTGGTCGAGCCTACGCCCGAGGTGACAAGGGGCACGGTGCGGATGCCGCCGCCGCGGTCCTTGGCCTTGATGTCGGCGGGGTGGAGGATGGCGGCTTGGCGGTTCGCGGTCATGGTCGCGCCTTTCAGCTCACACGCGCTGGGCCGACCCAGAGCGTCTTGGTGTTGACGAACTCCTTGAGACCGGCCTCGCCGAGCTCGCGGCCGTAGCCGGAATGCTTGATCCCGCCGAACGGCAGGCGCGGGTCCGACGCGACCAGCCCGTTGACGAACACCGCGCCCGCCTCGATCCGGCGGGCCAGGGTCCGCGCCCGGTCGAGGTCGCGGGTCCAGATCGAGGCCCCGAGGCCGAAGGCCGTGTCGTTGGCCAGGGCGACGGCCTCGTCCTCGTCCCGCGCCCGGGTGATCGCCGCCACCGGCCCGAAGGTCTCCTCGCGGAAAGCGGTCATCGCCGGGCTCACCTGGTCGATGATGGTCGGGGGATAGAAGAAGCCCGGCCCGTCGGGAATCTCGCCGCCGAGGATCAGCTGGCCGCCCTCGGCCAGGGTCCGCCGGACCTGGGCGTGCAGGCCGTCGCGAAGGTTTCGGCGCGCCATGGGACCGACCGTCACCTCGGGATCGAACGGGTCGCCCACCTTCAGCGCCGCGGCGTTGGCCGCGAAATGGGCGAGGAAGCGGTCGGCGATGGCCTCGGCCACGATGAAGCGCTTGGCGTTGATGCAACTCTGGCCGGCGTTGAGGAAGCGCGCCTTGATCGCCGCCGCCGCGGCCGCGGCCACATCGGCGTCCGCCAGGACGACGAACGGGTCCGAGCCGCCCAGCTCCAGCACCTGCTTCTTCAGGGCGCGGCCGGCCTGTGCGGCGACGATCATGCCGACCTCGGTCGAGCCGGTCAGGGTCACCCCGGCGATGCGGCGGTCGTTGATCAGGCCTTCGACCCGCTCGGCCTCCACCAGCAGGACGGCCACCAAGCCGTCGGGGCAGCCCGCCGCGCGCATCACCTCGCCGATGGCCAGGGCGCACTGGGGCACGTTGTTGGCGTGCTTGAGCACCGCTCCGTTGCCCGCCGCCAGGGCCGGCGCGGCGAAGCGGAAGAACTGCCACAGCGGATAGTTCCAGGGCATGATCGCCAGGATCACCCCCAGGGGATCGTAGACGATGGCGCTGTCCTCGGCGTTCGAGGGCGTGCTGCGATCCGCCAGGAAATCCGGGGCGTGGCGGGCGTAGTAGTCGCAGGTGAAGGCGCACTTCTCGACCTCGGCCTGCGCCTCCGCGATCGGCTTGCCGACCTCCAGCGTGATCAGGCGGGCCAGGGCGCCATTCCGTTCACGGAGCACTCGGGCCAGGCGGTCGAGGAGCACGGTGCGCGAGGTCACCGGCAGGCGGCGCCATTCCGCCTGGGCGGCGGCCGCGCCGGCGAGCACCGCCTCGACGGCTTCCTGCCCCATGGGGTCGTAGCGGCCGAGTTCTTCCCCCGTGGCGGGGTTGACGGACAGGATCACGCTCAGGCTCCGGCGATGGCGGCCACGACCGCGTCGGTGAAGGTGCGGGTGTCGGCGGGTCCGCCGAGGTCACGCGTGCGCAAGCCCGGCGCGGCCAGGACGACCTCCACTGCGTTTTCGACGATGACAGCCGCCTTTTTCAGCCGCGCATCCCCGCGCCGCCGCCCCATCCAGTCGAGCAGCATGGCCGCCGACAGGATCAGCGAGGTCGGATTGGCCACGCCCTTGCCGGCGATGTCCGGGGCCGAGCCGTGCTGGGCCTGGGCGACGCAGATGTGGTCGCCCGCGTTGATCGAGCCGCCGAGCCCGAGGCTGCCACTCAGCTCGGAGGCCTCGTCGGACAGGATGTCGCCGAACATGTTGGTGGTCACCATCACGTCGAACCGTCCCGGACTGCGCACCAGGAGCGCGGCGGCAGCGTCGACGATCACCTCTTCCAGCTCCACGTCCGGATAGCCGGCCGCCACCTCGCGCACGGCGCGCAGGAACAGGCCGTCGGACAGCTTGACCACATTGGCCTTGTGCACCGCCGTGACCTTGCGCCGGCGCCCGCGGGCAAGGTCGAAGGCGGTTCGCGCCACCCGCGCCGAGGCCTTCGCGGTGATCTTGCGGATCGAGAAGGCGCTGTCCGGGTCGGGCATGAACTCGCCCGCCCCCGCATACATGTTGCGGTCCGAATAGAAGCCCTCGGTGTTCTCGCGCACGATGATCAGGTCCATCGGCTCGCGCAGGATGGTCAGGTCGGGCCGCGAACGGCACGGGCGGATGTTGGCGTAGAGCTCGAACTTGGTGCGCAGCTCGCCCGAGGGATTGATCCCCCCTTGCTCCCGCGAGGGGTATTGGTAGTGCGACACCGGCCCCAGGATGACGCCCGCCGCCTCGGGGATGGCCTCCATCACCTTGGCCGGCAAGGTCGTGCCCTCGTGCGCCAGGCTTTCGAGCCCGATGTCCATGGTCTGGATGTCGAAACCGATGCCGAGCTTGTCGTCCGCCGCGCGCAGGACTGCCATGGTGGCGGCGGAGATTTCCGGACCGATGCCGTCGCCCGGCAGAACTAGCAGCTTCATGGGGGAGCCCGTCGCCTGATTTCGTATTACTTTGTCGTATAATACGATCTAGGGCGCCCTGCCCAGCCCTCTCTTGCGCGTTGCTCCCGCACGGACCCCGGCGCCCGAAGCTTGCGCATCGCGGCGCACGGGCCGCCGACCGCTCGGCGCCATGCTTGTATTATTAGATTCAAAAAAGCATTATGCCGCCAGCTAGAGCCGTGACACGGTCCGGCGGAACATGCCTCTAGGGAGGAAGGTCTCGATGCCAGGCGGCCGTCGGCAAAGGACGATGCGCGCGACACCACCGCTCGTGGCCCTGGCCGCGGCGGCCTTCGCCGCGCTGGCCGTCCCAGCCGCCCACGCCGAGACTGTCCTGAAGGCCCGCCTGACGGCCGACATCATGACCCTGCAGCCCGGCGTGCGCCGGGACCAGAACACCGACGACGTCATCCTGCACATGGTCGAGGGCCTGGTCGCCTACCGTGAGAACGGCGAGGTGGCGCCGCTGCTGGCCAAGAGCTGGACCATTTCGGCGGACGGGCGCACCTATACCTTCCCCCTGCGCTCGGGCGTGCTGTTCCACAACGGCCAGCCGTTGACTGCCGCCGACGCGGTGTTCTCGCTGAAGCGGTATTTCGCACCCGGCAGCGGCTGGCGCTGCACCTCGGAATTCGGCAAGCACGGCATCGCCCAGGTCGAGGCGGTGACGGCGCCGGACCCGATGACGGTGCAGATCCGCCTGAGCCAGCCGGCGCCCCTGTTCCTCAAGACCCTGGCGCGCACCGACTGCGCCGAAGCGGGCATCTACAGCCGCGCCTCGGTGGGACCGGACGGCAAGTGGCGCAGCCTGATCGCCACCGGCCCCTTCATGATCGGGACCTGGAAGCACGGGCAGTACATCGAGCTGGCGCGCTTTTCGCACTATGCCGCCCTGCCCGGCCCGCGAGACGGCAACACCGGCGGCAAGGCGGCCCTGGTCGACAGGGTCCGCTTCCTGGTCATCCCCGACAGTTCCGCCGCGCGCGCCGCCCTGCTCAGCGGCAGCCTCGACGTCATCGATTCCCTGCCTCCAACCGAGCTGGGCGGGGTGCGCGGCGACAAGCGCGTGAAACTGCTGCAGGCGCCCTCGGCCGATATGTGGGTGATCCTGTTCCAGGTCCAGGACCCGGTGCTGGCCGACGCCCGCTTGAGGCGCGCCGTCGCGCTGACGGTCGACACCGCCGGCCTGACCCGCGCCATCACCTGGGGCACCTCAAAGCCCGACAACTCGCCGATCCCGACGATCAGCGCCTATTTCGATCCGGCCCAGGCCAAGCTGAGGCAGGTGAACCTCGCCGAGGCCCGCCGGCTGGCCAAGGAAGCCGGCTATCACGGCCAGCCGATCCGGCTGATGACCAATCGCCAGTTGCCGCAGATGTTCGACGCTGCCGTGCTGATCCAAGCCATGGCGCGCCAGGCCGGCATCAACTTCCAGATCGAGACAGTCGACTGGGCCAGCGAGGTCGAGCACTACGCCGCCGGCAAGTACCAGGCCCTGTCGTTCAGCTTCGGCGCCCGCCTCGACCCGTCGATGAGCTTCGACATGCTGATCGGCGACAAGAAGGACGATCCGCGCAAGGCGTGGGATTCGCCGCAGGCCGAGGCACTGTTGCAGAAGACCCTGGGCGTGGACGACAAGGCGGCGCGCCAGGCCCTGTTCGACCAGTTGCAGCAGCAGTTCCTGCGCGACACGCCCGCCATCGTCCTGTTCAACGCCACGCGGATCTCCGCGGTCCGCGCCAATGTGACCGGGTTCAACGAATGGGCCGCGCAGCAGCAGCGCCTGTGGGGCGTCGCCCTCAAGTGACCGCCTCATGCTGACCTACATCGTCCGTCGTCTGTTGCTGAGCGTACCGACCCTCTTGCTGGTCGCGGTGGCCGTGTTCGGCCTGATCCGCCTGATCCCCGGCGACCCGGCCGTGGTGATGCTCGGCGAGGGCGCCGACAAGGCCGCCATCTCCCTCCTGCACCATGAGCTCGGCCTCGACCGGCCCGTGCCCGTGCAGTTCGCGGTGTGGATCGGCCGGGCGCTGCACGGCGACCTCGGCCAGTCGATCTCGACCGGCGAGCCGGTGCTCGGCCTGATCCTCCAGCGCTTCCGCCTGACCGCCACGGTGGTGCTGATCGCCGTGGCCCTGGCCACCCTGATCGCCATTGCCGCGGGGATGATCGCCGCCTGGCGACGGGACAGCCGCCTCGACCTGGCCATCGTCAGCGCCTCGAGCCTGGTGCTGGCCATCCCCAGCTTCTGGCTGGCGCTGCTGCTCCTGTTGCTGTTCGGACTGAAACTGCATTGGGTGCCGTTCGTCGGCTATGTGCCGATCACCCAGAATCCGGTGCAGGCGATGCTGTTCGTCGTCCTGCCGATCCTCACCCTGACCATCACCGAAAGCGGCGTGCTGACGCGCATGATGCGAGCCAGCGCCATCGAGGTCCTGCGCCTGGAGTATGTGACCCACGCCCGGGCGAAGGGCCTGCCGGAGTCGGCGGTCCTGAGTCGCCACGTGTTCCCCAACGCCTTCGCCCCGACGCTGACCCTGGTG
This sequence comes from Caulobacteraceae bacterium, assembly GCA_036500495.1. GTDB lineage: Bacteria > Pseudomonadota > Alphaproteobacteria > Caulobacterales > Caulobacteraceae > BOG-938. Next base: position 23,218 of record DASYBX010000106.1, on the reverse strand, counting down.
GGCCTCACCCTCGGTCACCTGCTGGGCGGCATCGCGGTGATCGAGACGGTGTTCACCCTGCCCGGGCTCGGCCGGCTGATGGTCGATTCGATCCTCGCCCGGGACTACCCGGTGGTCCAGGGCTGCCTGCTGTTCACCGCCCTCGTCTACATCACGGTCAACCTGCTGGTGGACCTCTGCTACCCCCTGTTCGATCCCCGCGTGACGGCCGGCTGATGCGCAGGTCGGTGCTTCAGCTCCAGCCCAATGCGGTGATCGGCGTCGTGCTGGTCGGTCTGCTCCTGCTGGTGATCGCGGTGGGCTTCGTATGGACGCCCTACGACCCGATCGCCATCGACCTCGACCACACCCTGGCCGCGCCGAGCCTGGCCCATGTCCTCGGCACCGACGAGTTCGGCCGCGACGTCCTGAGCCGCGCCATGCTGGGCGCCCGCATCAGCGGCGCCATCGCGCTCGGCGTCGTCGCCCTGGCGGTGTCGGCCGGCCTGGCGCTGGGGCTGATGACCGGCTTCGTCGGCGGTTGGCTCGACCGCAGCCTGATGATCGTCAACGACGCGATCCTGGCCTTTCCCGGCATCCTGCTGGCCCTGGCCCTGATGGCGGTGCTGGGGCCGAGCTACCGCAGCCTGATCCTGGCCTTGAGCCTGGCCTACCTGCCCTCGATCGTCCGCGTGGTCCGCGCCAGCGTGCTGTCGGTCCGCCAGCGCGAGTTCGTCGAGGCCTCGAAGGCTGCGGGCGACGGCCCGCTCTACACCATGGTCCGCCACGTGCTGCCCAACGCCCTGCCGCCGGTGATCGTGCTGGCCACCAGCCTGTTCGGCTGGGCGATCCTATCGGAGAGCGCCTTGAGCTTCCTCGGCGTCGGCATCCCGCCGCCGGCCCCCACCTGGGGCAACATGCTGTCCTCCGCCCGCCCCTACATGGAATACGCCGAATGGCTCGGCATCGTGCCGGGACTGTGCATCGCCGCAACCCTCCTGGGCGTGAACATGCTGGGGGACGCCCTGCGCGACTGGCTCGATCCGAGGAGGGGCTCGTGACCGGACCCGCACCCCTCCTGAAGGTCCAAGGCCTGGACCTCGTCTGCGGCCCGGCGGCGGAGCCGATCACCCTGCTCAGGGGCTTCGACCTCAAAGTCGCCGCCGGCGAGTTCGTGGCGGTGGTCGGCGAGTCCGGCAGCGGCAAGACCATGGCCGCCCGCTCGATCCTGGGCCTCCTGCCGCCCGGCGTGCGCCGCGGGTCCGGCTCGATCGTGCTCGACGGCCGCGAACTGACCACCCTGCCCCCCGAAGGCCTTCGCGCGGTCCGCGGCCGGGACGTGGGCATGGTGTTCCAGGAGCCGATGGTGTCGCTGAACCCGGCGCTGACCGTCGGCCGCCAACTAGCCGAAGGCCTCGAGCTGCACACCGATCTGAGCGACGCCGCGATCCGCGCCCGTTGCCTGGAGATGCTGGCCAGGGTGCAGATCAAGGACCCTGCCCGCTGCCTCGCCGCCTATCCGCACGAATTTTCCGGCGGCATGCGCCAGCGCATCATGCTGGCCTCGGTCATGCTGCTGAAGCCCAGGCTGCTGATCGCCGACGAACCGACGACGGCGCTCGACACCCTCAGCCAGCGCGAGGTGATGGAACTGATGGTCGAACTCAGCCAGGACAGCGGCACGGCTGTCCTGCTGATCACCCACGACCTCGGCGTCGTCGCCCGCTACGCCAAGCGGATCGTGGTTCTGGAGAAGGGCCTCCTGGTCGAGACCGGCGAGACGCGCCAAGTCCTGGCCCATCCCGAACACCCCTACACCCAGCGCCTGGTGGCCGCCCTGCCCAAGCGTGGGGAGCACCAGTCGCGTCCGCCCGAGGGTGCGCCGCTGCTCGAGGTGAGCGGCTGCTGCATCACCTATCCCGGCAAGGCCGGCCTCCTGCGCCGGGCGCCGCCGACGCCGGTGGTCCAGGGCCTGGACCTGCAGGTCGCGGCCGGCGAGATCGTCGCCGTGGTGGGCGCCAGCGGCTCGGGCAAGACCACCGTGGGCCGGGCGGTCCTGGGGCTGAAGGCCATCGAGACCGGGGCGATCGCCTTCGATGGGGTGCGGCTGGACCGCATGACCGCGGCCGACCGCAAGCGTTTCCGCCAAGAGGCGCAACTGGTGTTCCAGGACCCCTTCTCGTCCCTGGACCCGCGCATGCGGGTCGGGGAGGCCATCGGGGCCTCGCTGCGCCACGCGCCGGAGGTGAGCGCCGCCGAACGCCGGGCCCGGGTCGCGGCCATGCTGGAAGAGGTGAGCCTGGCGGGGTTCGAGGACCGTTTTCCGCACCAGATGTCCGGCGGCCAGCGCCAACGGGTGGCCATCGCCCGCGCCCTGGTCTCGCGTCCGCGCCTGGTGGTCGCCGACGAGCCGGTGGCGGCCCTGGACATGACCATCCAGCTGCAGGTGCTGACCCTGTTCCGCAAGCTGCAGGCCCAATACGGCTTCGCCTGCCTGTTCATCACCCACGACCTGGGCGTGGTCGAGGAGATCGCCGACCGGGTCTACGTCATGTCCGCCGGCAAGGTGGTCGAGGAAGGCCCGACCAACGCCGTGTTCGACGCGCCCAAGGATCCCTACACCCGCGCCCTTCTGGCCGCGACGCCATCGCGGATGGCCGCGGCCATGGCTTTGGAAGGCCCCTGAGTTCGGGTTTGGGTTCGGATTTGAGTTCGGCGGTTCGCCGAAGACCGGTCGCAGTCCTCCCTGTCCGGCCGGTTCGACTTACGCCGCCGTCTCGCCAAGGGACGGCGGCGCCTTTCCCCCCGCCGCCGCGGGCTTCAGTGAGACGAGTCGCCGGGCCAGGAGCGCGTGTGCAGTGAACTCGCCGTCAGGTGGGCGATCATGTGGTCCGCCGCCAGCTGGCTGTTGCCGGACTCGAGGGCGCCGAGGATCTGCATGTGCTCGTCGATGGAGGCCAGCACGCGCGCCCGGCCATAGTCCCACTGGTAATTGAGGAAGCTGCGCAGCTGGATCTGGCGGCGCACCGCATCGAGCAGGTAGCGGTTGCCCGAGCAGCGCGCGAGCTGCTCGTGGAAGTCCGAGTTCATGTCGTAGAATTCCACGGCCCGGAAGTCGCTCCACGGCCGGCGCCGGAATTCGGTGTGGCGCCGCCGCGTCTCCTTGGCCCACGCCCGATCGAGCTGGAAGGTGTCCTGCAGGAATAGCGCCGGCTCGACCGCCCGGCGGAACTTGTAGCTCTCGTTCTGCGCGTTCAGCGAGTTGATCAGGGGCAGGAAGGTCCAGCCGTTGCCGGTCTTGCGCTCGGCGAGGCCCAGGTCCGCTAGCTTGCGAAGGACCCGGTTCACGGTCTGCGGCTTGGCGTCGAACATGCGGCAGATCTGCTGCACCGAGCAGTCGTTGGGCAGGGAGCCGGCGTTGCGCGCCGCAGCGATCGAGATCAGCAGGTGCTGGTCGGCTTCGTCCTGCGGATTGGCGGGCTCGGCCACCGGGGCGGCCGTCACCGGCTCCAGCAGGATGTAGCCGCGGTTGGTCCGGGCCTCCACGCAGCCCTGCTTCTCCAGCAGGCGCAGGGCGCCGCGGATCGGGGTGCGCGACACGCCGAAAGTGCTGCACAGCTCGTGCTCGACGAGGTGATGGCCCCGGCCGGCGCCCTGGTCCTTCATCAGCCGCAGGATGCGCGCCGCGAGTTCGATATGCAGACGACTGGGGGGCGCTTCAGCGGGAATTGGAGCGGGCGAGGACAACGCCTGGACGCCCTTCGCTTTCTTCGTCGCGGTTTCAGCCATTCCACGCTCCTTCCGGCCGTGAGGCTCGGCGATGCCCGCCGTCGCCAAAATCGGGCTCAGATAGACTCCCACCCTTATCAGATTGTTCTTTTTTCGCCTAGAACCCAAAATTGAACGGTCCTGAGCGGCGCCGGGTCAGGCCGCCGGCGCATCCTTCAGATAGGCAATCGCGGCTCCGGCGGAAGCGGTCATGATACAGCCGATGGCGACGAACTCCCGGATATTGAGTGTCTGGCCGAGGAACAGCAGGCCGGACAGGGCGGCGATGGCCGGCTCCAGGCTCATCAGGGCGCTGAAGGTCACACGGGGGACGCGCGGCAGGGCAAACATCTCCAGCGAATAGGGCAGAGCGCTCGACAGCACCGCCACCAGCAGGGCGAGCGGCAGCACGTCCCAGTGCAGCAGCCGCCCGCCGGCGTGCAGCACGCCGATGGGCAGGACCAGCACGGCGGCGACCGCCATCCCCGCCGCCACCGCCCCACCAGGCAGCGCCGCGCCGGCCAAGCGGCCCGCCAGGATGTAGATCGCCCAGCAGGCGCCGGCGCCCAGGGCCAGGGCGAGGCCCACCGGATCCAGGCCCCCGGCGTGGCCTTGGAACGGCGCCAGCAGCAGCAGGCCGCCGGTGGCGAGCGCCAGCCAGAGCACGTCGGCCACGCGCCGATGCGACATGACCGAAAGCACCAGGGGTCCGGCGAACTCCATGGTCACCGCCACGCCCAGCGGGATGCGGGCGATGGCGAGGTAGAACAGCAGGTTCATGCTGCCCAGGGCCAGGCCGTAGGTGACGATGGCGAGGATGTCCTTGCGCGACAGGCCCGCGATCCGCGGCCGGCGCAGCGCCAGCAGGATCAGCGCCGCCATCGACGCCCGCAGCGCCGTAGTTCCCTGAGGGCCCACCAAGGGAAACAGGCGCTGGGCGAACGCCGCGCCGGCCTGCACGCAGCACATCGCGGCCAGGAGCGCGGCCAGTTCCAGGACGCCGGCCTTGCGGGCGGACGAACCCTCGCCTCCCGCGCTCACCGGTGCGCTCCGTGGGGATCACGGACGTCGAAACAAGCGGCGTTGTTGTGCGTGATATTCAATTGTATTGTCTGGTCAGAAAAGTGCAATTATCGCCGCCATATGGCAACATCGACCAGACCAATGCAAACACGTCTCGGACAAACGGCGCTTTCAACGGACGTAGGACGCTGCGTTGAGGTCGAAGGTGGCCCCTGTCGCGTGATCCGCAAGGCCGCTGAGCAGGAACGCCGCCATCGGGCCGATATCGTCCGGCTCGGTCAGGCGCGGCAGGGCGATGTCCTTGGCGGCATGGTCCTCGCCATAGCGGTCGATGAAGGCCTGGGCCATGTCGGTGCGGGTGAAGCCCGGCGCCAGGGCGAAGGCCTTGACCTCCTGCTTGCCGAAGCCGCGGGCGATCGACTTGGTCAGGGCCACCAGCCCGGCCTTGGAGGCGGCGTAGGCCAGATAGTCCGGCTGGTCGCCGCGGAAGGCGGCGCGAGAGGCGACGTTGATGATGCGCCCGCCTCCCCGCTCCACGAAATGCGCGACCGCCGCCCGGCACAGCACCGCCGGCGCGGTCAGGTTCACGGCCAGGGTCCGGCTCCAGCCGTCGAGCCACGCGTCGAGCGGCGCGTCGAGCGGCGATTCCACGGCCACGCCGGCGTTGTTGACCAGGCCATTGACCGGGCCCAGGGCCTGCTCGACCTTGGTCCAGAGTCCTGCGCCGGCCGAAGGGTCGGACAGGTCCGCGCCAAAGGCGCGCGCGCCGCCGCCCAGCCGCGCGGCGAAGGTTTCGGCAGCGTCCCGATTGCGGCCATAGTGCACCGCCACCTGTGCGCCGCTCTGCGCCAGCCGGCCCGCGATGGCGGCGCCGATGCCGCGGCTGGCGCCCGTCACCAGGATGGTCTGGCCCGACAGATCGATCTTCATGCCGCACTCCGTTTCGGCCCGAACCATAGGCTGTCCGGTTGGCCGGCTTCATCCCCCCCTGGGGTGGCGACGGCATGATCGGCTGGCAGGAACCCTATGCTGCGCTCAGCGCCGTGATCGAGGCGGTCGGGCGGCCGGAGTTTCCGCAGGCGACCGCCGCCGCGCTGTCCCGCTTCGCCGGCTTCGATCTGGCGGCCCTGGTGGCGCACGAGGCGGCGGGTCCCCGGCTGCTCTACGACAACTTCGACGCCATCGGCGCGCGTCAGGGCGTGCAGACCTATGTCCACGCCACCTGGTCCATCAACCCGCTGCTACAGCAGGGCCCGCGACACGGGGTGGTCCGGGCGCGCGACTTCAGCCTCCGGGACGAGCCGCTTCCCCGTGCGAGTTCGCGCAATCCGGCGGCGGCGTATCTGGTCATGGATCCGGAAGAGGAGCTGGGCTTCCGCACCGTCGGCTGGCCGCGGCACATGGAGGAGATCGGCGTCTACTTCTCGTCGCCGGAAGGGGTGGTCGAGCTCACCTTCTGCCGGCCGCGCGGGCGCGCGCTCGTCGCCGACGAGCGGCTGTCGGCGCTCAAGGCCATGACCCATCCCCTGGCCGCGGCCTTCGCCCGGCATCGTGACCTGACCGCGGGCCGCGCCGCCTGGCGCGAGGCGCTGTCGCCCCGAGAGGCGCAGGTGGCCGACCTGCTGCTGCTGGGCTGCGGCACCGAGGCGGTGGAGCTGCGGCTCGGCATCACGCGCAACACGGTCAAGGACTACCGCAAGCGCATCTATCGCAAGCTGTCGATCAGCGGCCTGCCGGAGCTGTTCGCCCTGGCGGGGCGGTGATCCCCCTCAAGGGGGATGGCCGGCCGCGCGGCAAGCCGCGACAAGGATCGACCCCAGTCCGAGAGGAGGCTGCCCTGCGCTACGTCCGCATGCCCATCGAGGTCGAGTCGCCCGAGGAGTACGGGTACGACAAGATCCGCTACAACCTGTCGGAGAGCTCGATCTCCGACAAGAAGCTGTCCGACCTCGGTCTGCAGATCCCCGACCTGACCTTGCTCTACAACGAGCATCGCGGCTCCCCGGCCCTGCGGGCGCTGATCGTCGCCGACGAGTCAGGCCTGCACGCCGACGACGTGCTGGTCACCGATGGCGCGGCGGGCGCGCTGTTCATCATCTCGACCGCCCTTCTGTCGGCGGGAGACCATCTGGTGGTGGTGCGGCCCAACTATGCCACCAACCTGGAGACGCCGCGGGCGATCGGCTGCGCCATATCCTTCGTCGACCTGAGCTTCGAGGACGGCTTCCGGCTCGACCTCGACCAGCTGGAGGCGATGATCCAGGCCAACACCAAGGTGATCAGCGTCACCACCCCGCACAATCCCACCGGCGTCATGCTGTCCGGCGACGAGCTGAGGGGCCTGGCGGCCCTCGCCGCCAAGCACGGCTGCCGCCTGGTGGTCGACGAGACCTACCGCGACCTCTGCTATGGCGATCTGCTGCCGCTGGCCGCCTCGCTCGGGCCGCAGGTGATCAGCGTGTCGTCCCTGTCCAAGGCCTATGGCGCGCCGGGCATCCGCCTGGGCTGGCTGGTCGCCACCGACCCCGAGCTGCGCGAGCTGTTCCTGGCGGCCAAGGAGCAGATCAGCATCTGCGGCAGCGTGATCCACGAATGGATCGCCGAGCAGATCCTGTCCCGCCGCCAGGAAATCCTGGGGGCGACGCTGGACGAGATGCGCCTCCGCCTCCGCCTGGTCACCGACTGGATGGCCCAGGAGCCGCTGCTGGAGTGGGTCGTCCCTTCCGGCGGTGTGGTGTGCCTGCCGCGCATGCGCGAGCCGCCCGCGGGCAGCACCGACGCCTTCTACCGCCGCCTGCTCGAAACGCAGGGGACCTATCTGGGGCCCGGCCACTGGTTCGAGATGCCCGACACCTTCTTCCGCCTGGGCTATGGCTGGCCCACCCGCGCGGAACTCGAAGCCGGTCTTGTGGGCGTATCCAAGGCATTGCGGGGTTGATCGGGATGCAGACGCTGTTCGACAAGATCCTCGAGGCCGACGCCGGCCTGCGGCCCCAGGTCCCGGTCTCGAGCCTGGAGTTCAGCGCCAAGCTGTCGCACGCGCTGGGCTGCCAGGTCTGGAACAAGACCGACCACCTGCAGCCGACCGGCTCGTTCAAGGTGCGTGGCTCGGCCAACAAGATCCGCGTGCTCGGTGACCTGGCCCGGGCCCGAGGCGTGGTCACCGCCTCCACGGGCAACCACGGCCTCGGCGTCGCGCGGGCGAGCAAGCTCGCGGGGGTGGCGGCCACCGTCTACATTGGCCACGGTGCCATGCCCGCCAAGGTGCAGGCCATCCGTGACCTCGGCGCTGAGATCGTGGAGGTCGACGGCTCGCCCCTGGCCGCCGAACTGGAGGCCCGCCGCCAGTCCGAACTGACCGGCAAGCCCTATGTCGCGCCGTACAACGACTACGACACCATCGCCGGCCAGGGCACGATCGGCGCCGAGCTGGCGCGCCAGCACAAGGACCTGGACGCCGTCTTCGTCTGCGTCGGCGGCGGAGGCCTGGTCGCCGGCATCGGCGTCGCCATGAAACAGCTGTCGCCCAAGACCCGCATCATCGGCGTCTCGCCGGAGAACTCGCGCTGCATGCTGGAGTCGCTGAAGGCCGGCCGCATCATCGCGTTCGAGGAGTTTCCGACCCTCTCGGACGCCTCGCTCGGCGAGGTCGAGCCCGGCTCGGTCACCTTTCCCCTGTGCCAGCAGGTCATAGACCACACCATCGTGGTCGACGAACGCGAGATCGCCGGCGCCATGCGCATGGTGGCGCAGTCGGACGGCTGGATGGTGGAAGGGACCGCGGGCGTGGCCCTCGCCGGCCTGATGCAGCAGCGCGAAAGCTTCCGCGGCCAGAACGTCGCCATCGTCCTGTGCGGCCGCAACGTGACCGTGGACACCTTCATGGGCGCCATGGCCCTGGCGGGGCCGACCGAGCTGGAGACGGCCGCGCCGTGAAACGGCTGGCCGCCCTGGCGACCCTCTTGCCCCTCGCCTGCGCCGCCGTCGCAGCGACGCCCCCGCCCGCGCTGAAGCTCTGGCGATTGGACTGCGGGACCTTCGTCACCCGGGGCTTCACCGACAGCTGCTACCTGATCCGGCACGGGCGCGACTGGATGCTGTGGGACGCGGGGCTCGGCGCGGAGATGCTGCACAAGCCCACCGTGCGCAACAGCGGCTCCGTGGCGGTGCTCGATCACACGCTCCCCGAACAGCTGGCGGAGCTCGGGCTGAAGCCGGATGACGTCTCGATCCTGGGTCTGAGCCACATCCACTACGACCACGTCGGGCAGGCGGCGGCCTTTCCCACGGCGCGTCTCGTGCTGGGCGAGCAGGACTGGGCCCGCATCACGGCGATGCCTCCGGCCCCCGGACTGGAGCCCTATCGCCTGGCGCCCTGGATCAGCGGCGGCGCGCCCAAGCAACTGGTCACCGGCGATCATGACGTCTTCGGCGACGGCTCGGTGGTGATGCTGGCCCTGCCCGGCCATACGCCCGGCCACCACGGCCTGCTGGTGCGCCTGGCCAAGGACGGGCCGCTGCTGCTGAGCGGCGACCTCTACGACACCGAGCGGCAGTACGCCGCCAAGGAAGCCAATCCCAACGAGGACGACCGGCAGGCCTTGTTGGAAAGCTTCCGCCGCTTCGACGACCTCGTGCGGCAGTTCCACGCCAAGGTGGTCATCCAGCACGACCCGGACGACATCGCCAAGCTGCCTCCCTTCCCGCAACCGGCCTCCTGAAGCGAAAGGCGGGCGGTCCAGGGGACCGTCCGCCAGTCGCAGGAAGACCGAGCCGTCAGAAGTGGGTGAGGATCGCGAACTTGACCGTCTGGGGCGTGCCCTGGGCGGCGGTCAGGTTGCCGGACGACGCCCAGTACCGGACGTTGGCGACGTTGTCGGCGTTCACCCGGAAGGTCATGGCCCGGCCGAAGAAGCGGCTCGTGCTGTAGGCGGCGCCGAGATCGAGCAGGGTGAAGGCGGGCACGAAGGCCTGGTTCAGGTTGTTCACCGCCCGCGCGCCCGTGTAGTAGACCGCCGCGGTGAAGCTCAGGCCCGGCAGGCGGGGGCCGACCCGGTATTCCCCAGCGATGGAGAAGGTGGTCTTGGGCGCATTCTCGATCTGCTTGCCCACGACGCTCGGGGTGACGGTGGTCCCGGAAATGATCGTCGGCGCCCCTGAGATCTGCTGGGCGTCGAGCAAGAGGGCGCTGGCGTAGACCGAGAAATAGCGGTTGATCTCGCCCGTCAGGCTGAACTCGCCGCCGCGGTAGCGGGCGCGACCGTCCTGCACATAGACGTTCGCGCCGTTGACGTAGGTCGAGCCGCGCTCGATGTCGAAATAGGCCGCCTGGGCCAGGAGCCCTCGGATCGGCTCGTACTTGATCCCGCCTTCGTACTGGGTCGAGTTGGTCGCCGGGAAGGCCTGCTGGGCGTTGGCGGCGGTGATCGGCGCCGCGGGCGTGCTCTCCAGCCCCTCGATGTAGGTGCCATAGACGCTGACCCAGGACCGCGGCTGTATCACCACGCCCCACGAGCCCGACAAGGGCCGGGCGTGGAAGGTCGTCTGGCTGGTGGTGGTGTTGTACTCGCGGTAGTCGGACTGGCGAAGGCCGCCCAGGACGCTCAGCCAGCCCCACTTCGCCCGGTCGAAGGCGTAGAGGCCCCGGTCGTCGATGCCCGTGGTCACGCCGACGGACGGCCCGAGGGCGATCTCCGGGATCCCCCCCGGATTGAACATGTTCTGGGCGCAGGCGACCGGCGCCTTGGCGCCCGGGCACAGGCCGTTCAGGGAGTTGGCGTTGAACTGCTCGCGGATGTTGTCCGAGGCCCCGACCATCACCTCGTGCTTGATCGGCCCGGTGAAGAAGGCGCCGGCCACCTCGGCCCGGAAATTGTTGTTCCGGTAGGTGTTGAAGTTCTGCAGGGTGATCGACTCCGTGCCGTCGCCGGTGACCAGGTTGGTGGGGGTGAAGGTGGAGAACCGCCGGGTGCGGTCGGCGCGGGAGGTGCCTGCGTCCACCGTGATCGCCCAGGAGTCGTTGAGCTTGTAGTTCACGTGGCCCAGCACGTTGGTCTCGTGCGCCTGGTTCTTCATCCAGTCCGAGCCCAGGTTGACGGCCGGATCGATGAGCGGCGGCAGGACGATGGCGGGATAGGGGTTCGCCGCCGTCGACTTCGGCGCGGCGAACTTGAACACGGTCGGCTCGGGCACGACCTTCTCGATCCGCTCGAAGTCGGCGCTGATCGTCAGCCTGTCGGTCGGCTTGATGTCGAAAGCGCCGGAGATCAGGTAACGCTCGCCCCAGGTGTGCTGGATGCCGGAGTCCACGCCCTCGTAGACCAGGTTGGTCCTCGCCCCGAACATGCCCCAGGTGCCCCCGGCGTCGACATGGCCGCCGACGGAGCCGTGGTTGTCGCCGAACACCTCGGCGTCCAGCATCGGGGCGAGCGTCGGCCGCTTCATGGTCAGGTTGATGATGCCCGCCGGCGTGGTGAAGCCGTAGTAGAGCGCCGAGGCGCCCTTCAAGGCCTCGACCCGGTCCTTGTCCTCGAGCGGCAGGTCGATGAGGTTGACGATCGGCAGGCTGCCGTTGAGGCGGAAGTTGCCGCGGTTCTCCACGGCAATGCCGCGGATCGACAGGTTGTTGTAGACCGTGGTCGAGGTCTGGGCGCTGGTCACCCCGGCGGTGTTGCGCAGGGCGTCGAGCAGGCCGCGCGCCTGCTGGGTCACCAGCACCTGCTGCGGGATGACGCTGACGGTCAGCGGGGTTTCGATCTGCCGCGCGCCGCGGAAACTGCCGGCTTGCACTAGGTCGGCCCCGTAGCCTTTGCGGTCGGCCGTGACCACGATCTCTTCGAGAGTGGCGTCCGGCTTGGACGGCGCCCCGGCGGCCGGCTTGGCCGGCTCCGCGGCGCCCGCCGATTGGGCGAATGCGTTTCCTGCGCCGGCCACGGCCGCGCCGCTCGCCGAGGCGAGCATCAACATCCTGATCCAGCTACGCCGCGAGCTCTTCATCCCTATGACCCTTCTGTCCGCCACGCGCCCCGACGGCGCGCCCGTCCCTTCGGCTCGTCATGGCGAACCGTTTCGGACCGCGGCGAAATGCGGACCCGTTTTAGTATTATTTGAAATTATAATACAATATACATATTTGTCGAGGTTATGGAACAGGCCCAACTAAGAGCACGCACGCCAACTGACCACCCCCCTCGCGGGGGGTGAAATTGATTCAGTGACGTTGACAGAACAATATGCGCCGCCGCCGCCATCTCGGCGATTCACGGCGGGGACCGATCAAAGGGTCAGAAGAAAGCGCCCGGAAAGGGCGCTCAGGCCGGCGTCCGCCGCTCAGCCCAGGGGCAGTTGATAGATGGTCTTGACGGTGGTGTAGAACTGCCGCGCCAGCCGGCCCTGTTCGCGCGGCCCGTAGCTGGAGGCCGCGACCCCGCCGAACGGCGCATGGTAGTCCACCCCCGCCGTGGGCTGGTTGACCATCAGCATGCCGGCCCGGGCGCGGGCCTTGAACGCCTCGGCCTTGGCGAGGGAGGTGGTGCAGATTCCCGCCGACAGGCCGAAGCGGTTGGCGTTGAGCATGCCGATGGCCGCCTCGAAGTCGCCCACGCGGAACAGGCCCGCCACCGGGCCGAAGATCTCGTCGTGGGTCAGGGGCGAGTCCGCGGGCGCATCCACGAACAGGGTCGGATGGAAGAAGGCGTGCGGCGCCTCCACCGCGCTGCCGCCGGCGGCGGGCTTCAGCCCGGCCTCCTCCAAGGCGCGCACCTGACCGGACACGGTCGCCTTCTGCTTCATCGACGCCAGGGGGCCGATGAGCGTCCCCGGCGTGCGCGGATCTCCCATGGGCAGGGCCTTCAGGCGCGCCAGGACCTTGTCGGCGATCTCGTCGGCGATCTTGGCCTCCACGATGATGCGCGAGGTGGCCGTGCAGCGCTGTCCGGCCGCGTAAAAGGCGCCGTTGACGATGCACTCCACCGCATTGGCGACATCGGCGTCGGCCAGCACGATCAGCCCGTTCACCCCGCCCATCTCGGCCTGCACCCGAACGCCGTTGCGGGCGGCCGCCATCCGCACCGAAGCGCCCGTGGCCACCGACCCGGTGAACGAGATCGCATCGAGGTTCGGGCTCTCGACCAGAGTCGTCCCCGCCTTGCCCCCGCCGAGCACGAGGTTGACGGCGCCCGGCGGCAGGGTCGAGCGCCGAATGATCGCCATCAGCGCGGCGGCGGTGGCCGACGACACCTCGGACGGCTTCCAAACCACCCCGTTGCCGAAGGCGAGCGCCGGGGCGATCTTCCAGGCCGGAATGGCGATCGGGAAGTTCCAGGGGGTGATCAGGCCGACCACGCCCACAGGGCCGTAGTCGACCTCGACGGTCACGCCCGGCCGGGTGGAGGCGAACCGCTCGCCGACGTTGCGCAGGGTCTCGCCGGCGAAGAAGTCGAAGATGCGCGCCGCCCGCCCGACCTCGGCTTTGGCGTCGCCCAGCACCTTGCCCGTCTCCCGCGCGATGAGCACGGCGAGAGTATCGGCCTCGGCCATCAGGGTGCGGCCGATCAACGCCAGGGCGTCGGCGCGCTGCTCGATGCCGCGCTTGGCCATGACGCCGACGGCCTCACGGGCGCCGGCGATGGCGCTGTCGATGAGATGTTTGCCGGCCTCGGGAATCTCGACCCTCAGGTCGGACGGATCGGCCGGGTTCTCCTGGATCAGGGCGGCGGCGGCGGCGACGAGGTCTCCGGCGACCACATGGTCGAGGGGCAGGATGTCGGTCATGACGGAACTCCAGGAAGCGGTCAGCAGGACAGCCAGGTGTCGTTGAGCCGGTAGCCGTGCGGGAACGGGTCTTCGGGATCGGACCCGTAGTAGGACACCCCGGTCAGCCACGCCCGGCCGGCGACGCGGGGGATGACGGCGGGCACACCGGCCACGTCGGTGACGGCTTCGACGCCGCAATCGAATTCGGTGTCGAGGATCGAGACATGCCGGAACGGTTCGCCCACCTGAAGATCACCAGAGGCGTGCATCAGCGCCATGCGTGCGGAGGAGCCGGTGCCGCACGGGCTGCGGTCGATCCGGCCGGGCGACACCACCACCGCGTTCTTGGCCGTCTTGACCCCGTCTCGCTCCACCAGCGGGCCGGCGAACAGGGTCTGGTTGATGGTGTGGATATCGGGATTGGCGGGGTGGACCGACGGCAACTGCTCGGCCGCCGCCAGCTTGATGCGCTCTCCGACCTCCACCAGGGCGCGCGCCTCGCCCTTGTCGAGCGTGAAGCCCAGGGCCTCGGCCGAGACCACCACATAGATCATGCCGCCGTAGGCCACGTCGACGACGACGCGCCCGAGGCCGGGCACGTCCACCGGCTTGTTCGCATGCATCACGAACGACGGCACGTTGCGGAAGGTCACGCGCCGGCACTTGCCGCCGCCGCACTCGGCCTCGACCCGCACCAGGCCGGCGGGCGTGTCGACGCACAGGCGGGTGACCGGCTCCTGCATGGGTAGCATGCCGGTCTCCAGCACGGCGGTGACGGTGCACATCAGGTTGGAGCCCGACATCGGCGGGTAGTAGTCGGATTCGATCACGATCATGCCGACGTCGGCTTCCGGCGAAATCGGCGGCGTCACCAGGTTGACCGCCGCGTTCACGCTGCCGCGGGGGTCCGACAGCAACATCAGGCGCAGCCAGTCCTGGTCGCGCTGCAGGATTTGCTGACGCTCGAACATGGAGGCGGCGCGGGGCGCGATGACGCCGCCGGTGATCACCCGGCCGACCTCGCCCTCGGCATGGACCCCGACGACCGTGATGACCTGCTGTAGGCGCATGAAGGCTCCTGGCTGCGTCTCAGGACAGTTGAAAACCGTGGGCGAGCGGATCGCGGTCGTCGACGATGATGGTGTTGTAGCCGGTCACCCGGGCCCAACCGGCGACGCTGGGCAGGATGGCGTCGTGGTCTCCGACCCTGGCGCCGCCGTCAATGCGGCAGTCGAACAGGGTGCCGATGATGCTCTCGTTGACGAAGGCCTGGCCGATCTCCAGGCGTCCCTTGGCGCACAGTTGCGCCATCCGGGCGGAGGAGCCGGTGCCGCACGGCGAGCGGTCGATCGCCTTCTCGCCATAGAACACGGCGTTGCGCGCATCGGCGCGCGCATGCAGGGGCCTGTCGCACCACATCACGTGGCTGACGCCGGCGATCTTGGCATCCTCCGGATGCACCGGGGCCAGCGCCGCCTGGGCGGCCCGGCGCACGATCGGGCTCAGCGCCACGATCTCGGCGGCGGTCATGCCGTCGAGGCCCCGCCAGTTCGCCTGGGCCTCGACGATCGCGTAGAAATTGCCGCCGTAGGCCAGATCGATCGTCAGGCTCCCAAGGCCAGGCACGTGGAGGACCACGTCGGCGGCGTGCAGATAGCTCGGCACGTTGCGGATGCGCACCTGCTCGACG
Organism: Caulobacteraceae bacterium; assembly: GCA_036500495.1. Classification (GTDB taxonomy): domain Bacteria; phylum Pseudomonadota; class Alphaproteobacteria; order Caulobacterales; family Caulobacteraceae; genus BOG-938. Next base: position 8,004 of record DASYBX010000106.1, on the reverse strand, counting down.
TACGGACCGTCGCGCACGAACTCCACCTCGACGCGCCCGGCCGGCGCCTCGATCGCGAGGAGGCCTTCGGTCCTAGGCTCGATCAGCCCGTTCTCCAAGGCGGCCGTCACCGCGCCGATCGTCCCGTGGCCGCACATGGGCAGCAGGCCGCTGACCTCGATGAACAGGAAGGCCGCGTCGCAGTCGGGCCGCGTGGGCGGATAGAGCACCACGCCGGACATCACGTCGTGGCCCCGGGGCTCGAACATCAAGGCGCGGCGGATCCAGTCGCAGTCGCGGGCGAACAGAAGCCGCTTTTCAGCGACCGGGACGCCGTCGAAGGCCGGCGCGCCCGCCGTCACCAACCGGACCGGGTTGCCGCAGGTGTGGGCGTCGATGCAGGTGAAGCGGTGCTGCGCCATCTCAGGATGCCAGGGCGTGTCCGCCTCTGGCGAAGCGGGCGATGGAGAAGGGCGACATGTCCATGGCCGGCGGGCGGGCGAACACCAGGTCGGCGATCAGGCGGCCCGTGGTGGCGGCCTGGGTCAAGCCCAGGTGGCCGTGGCCGAAAGCATAGAGGATGCGGGGGTCGCGCGGCGAGCTCCCAATCACCGGCAGGCTGTCGGGCGTGGTCGGGCGATGGCCGGCCCAGTAGACGGCGCCGTCGGACCTGAGGCCGGGCAGATAGCGGGCGGCCAGGGCCAGCAGCGCCTGGGAGCGCTTGAAGTTCGGCTTGGCGTCGAGGCCGCCGAACTCCGCCGCCCCGCCGATCCTGAGGCCGCAGTCGAGCGGCGCGGCGACGAACTTGCGCTCGGCGAAGATCAGCTCCCGCGTCAGCCGCACGCCCGGCGAGGCCAGGGTCGCCGTGTAGCCGCGCTCGCTCTCGATCAGCACCGGATCGCCCGCGCTGCGCGCCAGGGCGCCGGACCAGGCGCCGGCGGCGACCACCACCCGATCCGCCGTCAGGGTCTCGCCGCCGGCGAGGCGCAGGCCGGCGACCTCGACGCCGGCGACCTCGCCGCTGCGGAAGACCACGCCGGCCCGTCGCAGCCAGGCGCCGAGGGCCAGGGCCAGGCGCTCGGGATCCTTCAGGGTCGACCACTGCGGCGTCAGGACCGCGCATCGCACGTTCGCGCCGATGTCGGGCTCGAGGGCGCGCGCCTCGGCGCCGGGGATGTCCTGGGCCTCCCAGCCGGCGGCCCGCTTCAGCCGCCATTCCCAGGCGTCGCGCGCGAAGCCCTCGGCGGTTTCGTAGAGGGTCAGCGCGCCGCTGCGATTCAACTCGCCCGGCAGCCCGATGTCCTGCAGCAGGGCGACGAGGTCCTGGTCGGCGCGGGTGTTGAGGGCGGCCAGGGCGGCGGAGATTCGGTCGACGGCCCGGGGCGCGCCCGCGCGGGCGAAGCCGATGAGCCAGGGCAGCAGCCGCGGCGCATGCGCCGGCCTCACCGACACTGGGCCCAGGGGATCGGCCATCCAGCCCGGCACGCGCCAGGCGACTCCCGGCGCCGACGCCGGAACCACCTCGGTCACCGCGATGCCGCCGGCGTTGCCGAACGACGCCTTGTCGCCCTCCAGGTCCCGGTCGACCACCGTGACGTCCGCGCCGCCCTGGCGCAGGTGATAGGCGACCGACAGCCCCACGATGCCCGCGCCGGCGATCAAGACGTGAAGCCTGCTCAACCCTGGACTCCTGTAGTCGGCCGTGATGTAGATTGGATACAATCCACTGTCAAATGAGACAAGGGCTTCGGGGATGGGCGTGCAATCGGAGGCGCGGGGCCGCCGCAGGGCGGCTCCGGAGAGCGGCCTTTTGTCGGGGAGTGTGTGTATCATGCAGCCGATTCACCGTGAGCAGGCCGCGCCGACCGGCCGTGAGGCAGCCCCGTGACCGCGACCCAGAAGCCCACTTCTCCCGACCTGGGGATCAAGCGCCTCAGCATTCCCGAGGCGGTCGCGGAGTCCCTGCAGCAGCGCATCCTCAGCGGCGAGTTCAAGGAAGGCGACGCCCTGGTCCAGGAGGCCCTGGCCAACGAATACAAGGTCAGCCGGATGCCGATCCGCGAGGCCCTGCGCCAGCTCGAGGCCACCGGCCTGGTGGCCATGCAGATGCACAAGGGCGCGGTGGTGACGTCCCTGCCGCTGGAGCAGATCGGCGAGTTGTTCGACCTGCGCGAACTGCTCGAAGGCGAGCTCCTTGCCCGCTCCCTGCCCAACATGACCGGCGCCCAGCTCGGCGAATCCCGCGCGCTCCTGACCCAGCTCGAACAGGCCTACATCGATGGCGCGGTCAGCCGGTGGGGAGAGCTGAACTGGGCGTTCCATCGCAGCCTCTATCTCGCCTCCGGGCGCGTCCAGACCCTGGCCCTGGCGCAGACCGTGAACATTCAGACGGACCGCTACATCCGCCTGCAACTGCTGCTGACCAATGCCCTCGAAGGCGCCGAGGTCGAGCACCGCGAACTGCTGCGCCTGTGCGAGGCGCGCGAAGTGAAGGCGGCGGTCGCCTATCTGAAGCGGCACATCCGCGAGGCGGGGGCCAACCTCGCCCGCGTGCTCTCCAAGGCCAGGGCGCCCGACGCCGCCTGAGCGCCTGAACGGCCGCGCCCGCCCGCCTCTCAAGCCGTGCCCGATCCCTTCCGGTCGCGAAAGCCATCGTCGAACTCGCGTTGACTCGTAGATTGGATACGATCTACAAACTGCCATCTCATTCGACGAGGAGGCGTGATGTCTGTCTGGAAAGGGGTGTTCCCCGCGGTCACCACCAAGATGACCAAGGATGGGCGGCTCGATGAGGCCGCCATGCAGGCCAGCGTCGACCGCCTGGTGCGGGGCGGCGTCTCCGGCGTGGTCGTCCTGCCGATGCTCGGGGAGAACGCCTCTCTCACCGACGCCGAGCGCGAGCGCGTCATCCGCATCGCCAAGGAAGCCATCGGCGGCCGCACCCCTCTGCTGTCAGGGCTGGCCGAGATCAGCCTGGAGAACGCCACCGCCCAGGCGGCGGCCTACCGCTCGTACGGCGCCGAGGGCCTGATGGTGTTCCCGAGCCTGGGCTACCGCACCGATCCGCGTGAGACCGCCCACTGGTACCGCGAGATCGCCGCGGCGGGGCGCCTGCCGATCATGATCTACAACAACCCCATCGCCTACGGCGTCGACGTCACCGAGGAGATCCTGCGGGAGCTGGTCGACGTGCCCGAGATCGTCTGCATCAAGGAGGAGACCGGCGACATCCGCCGCGTCACCGACACCTACATCGCCTTTGGCGACCGGTTCAGCATCTTCTGCGGCGTCGACGACCTGATCGTGGAGAGCTCGGCCCTGGGCGTCACCGGCTGGGTGTCCGGCATGACCAACGTCTGGCCCGCCGAGTGCGTGAAGATCTTCGACCTGTGCGCGGCCCAGCGCTACGACGAGGCGCGCAAGCTCTACCACATCCTCACTCCGGCCTTTCACCTCGATACCCACGTCAAGCTGGTGCAGTACATCAAGCTGGCCCAGCACCTGGTCGATGGGTCGCCGGAGTGGACGCGCGCGCCCCGGCTTGCTCTGGTGGGCGAGGAGCGCACCCGGGTGATCGACACCGTGAAGGCGGCCATCCGGGCGCTGGAAACACAGGGCCAGGCGGCGGCCTAGGCATTGGGCGCAGAGAGCGTGAGCGGTTTGCCGAAGGTCGGGTTCATCGGTGTCGGGACCATCGCCGAGGCGCTGGTCACAGGCCTGTGCCGGGACGGCGACCGCCGCGCGGACATCCTGCTGTCGCCGCGCAACGCCCGGATCGCCGAGGACCTGGCCGGGCGCTTCCCCCAGGTCCGGGTGGCGGCCGACAACCAGGCGGTGCTCGACGCCAGCGAGGTCGTGGTCCTGGCGGTGACCCCGCAGGTGGCCGACGAGGTCCTGGGGGCCCTGTCGTTCCGGGGCGACCACCGCATCGTCAGCCTGGTGGCGACCTACGACCTGGCGCGGCTGCGCCCCCTGGTCGAGCCGGCCCGCGCGATCGTGCGGGCCGCTCCCCTCCCCGCGGTGGCGGAACGGCTCGGCCCCCTCGTCATGCATCCCCCGGCGCCCGAGATCGCGGCCCTGTTCGAGGGGCTGGGCCTCCTTGTCCAGGTCGAGGAGGAAGCGGACATGGACGCCTTCCTCGCGGTGACCGCGCTGATGGGCAGCTATTTCGGCTTGCTGGATCAGACCGCCGCCTGGCTCGGCGACCATGTCGCGGACGGGAGCCAAGTCCAGCCCTACGTGAGCGCCCTGTTCCATGCCCTGGGGGTGACCGCGCAGGCGCGGGCGGCGGGCGGCTTCGACCGGCTGGTCGCCGAGCACTCCACGCCCCAAGGCCTGAACGAACAGGCGTTCCGCGAACTGAAAGCCGCGGGCTGGACCCGCCTGGTCGCCGAGATCCTCGACCTGATCCACGCACGCATCCAGCGCCGCGCCACCTTCGCCGACCGGCTCGGCGACCACCGGGCGTGATCCGCCAGACGCAAAGGTAGAGCCATGTCCATTGTCCGGATCGAATCCAACCATCGGCTGAGCCAGGCCGTGGTCCACGGCGGCCTCGTCTACCTGACGGGCCAGGCCGGCGACGAAGGCGCCGACGTCGAGGCGCAGACCCGATACGTCCTGTCGCAGATCGATCGGTTGCTGGCGAAGGCCGGCAGCGACAAGTCCAAGATCCTGTCCGCTACGATCCTGCTGGCCGATGTCGCCGAGTTCCCGCTCATGAACACCGTGTGGGACGCCTGGGTCGACCAGGCTAACCCGCCGGCGCGGGCGACCTTGGAAGCCAGGATGGTCAAGCCCGAATACCGGGTGGAGATCATCGTGGTCGCCGCGACTTGACGATGAGCGCCCACCAAGACAAATCTTGACCTGATACTGTATCCAATCTACAAAAATCGAGGGCTTTCAGCAGGCCCGCCGGACGCTGCGCCGGTCGCATCGCGGAGACGTCGATGACCCTCAATGCTCGATCCCGGCCCCTCGAAGACCGCACGGCCGGCGCCCCGCCCAGCGCCCTGCAGGTGGCCCTGGCCGCCAGGATCATGCGCCTGGTCAAGGACCAGGGGCTGGACCGGGGGCATCGGCTGGTCGAACAGGAACTCTGCGACACCTTCGGCGTGTCGCGCTCCCCAATCCGCGGCGCCCTCAACCTGCTGGCCCTGCGCGGCGCGGTCGAGACCCGCGCCAGACGCGGCTACATCCTGGTCGAACCTGTCTCGACGGAGCGGCTGGTCGAGACCCAGGGACCGAAGGAAGACGCCGATCAGGACCTGATGGTGGCGATCGCCGCCGCCCGCAACGAAGGACGGCTGCCGGACAGTTGCTCGATGACCCAGCTGTGCCGGATGTTCTCCGCCAGCCCTACCGTCGTGAACAGCGTCCTGCGCCGCCTGATGGACCTGGGTCTGGTCGAGCGCCGGCCCGGCCGCGGCTGGGCGTTCAAGCCCCTGATCGATTCCGCCATCGCCTCGGCCGAGAGCTACGCCTTCCGCCGGGCCATCGAACCGGCCGCGCTGACGCAGGACACCTTCCGCCTGGACTCCGCCTGGGCGAAGGACACCCGCAGCCGCCATCAGGCCTTCCGCATCCGCCCCTGGAGCGACTTCCGGGCGGTGGAATTCTACGAGATGAACTCCGACTTCCACGAGCAGCTGGCCCGATGTTCAGGCAACCGGATGCTGCTGGATTCGGTGCGCCGGCAGATCCTCTTGAGAAGCTTCCTGAACTACCAGTGGCGCTATGGCCGAGCCCGCGTGCTGGCGTCGATCGACGAGCACATGAAGATCCTCAATGCGCTGGAAGCCGGCAACCCGCAGCTCGCCTCGGACCACATGATCTGCCACCTGACCTCGAGCGCCATGGTCAAGCACGAGTGGCATGAGGCCGCCAGCGTGGGCGGCGCTGGCTAGCAGGATTCAGCTCACGCAGGCGAAGCCTAGAAGCTGGTCGTGATGGCGAACTTCACCACCGTCGGCGTGCCCTCGCCCAGGAAGTCCTGGCCGGTGGTGGCCCAGTAGCGGGTGTTGGCCACGTTCTCGGCATTGATGCGGAAGGTGGTCATGTGGTCCCACAACATCCGCCGGTAGGACGCGCCGAGGTTCACCAGGGTATAGGCCGGGGCATAGGCGCGATTGAGCGGGTCGATGGCCCGGTCGCCGGTGTAGTAGATCCCGCCGTTGACCGAGAGGCCCGCAACCCAGACGTCAAGGTGGTACTCCGAGGAGATCGAGGCGGTGGTGCGCGGGGTGTTCTCGATCCGACGCCCCACCAGGGTCGGCGACACCGTCGTCACCGTTCCCTTGGTGGTGATCGCCGTCGGCGCGCCCGTCACCTGCTGGGCGTCCAGGAACAGGGCGCTGACATAGACCGACCACTGGCGGGTCAGTTCGCCCGTCAGGCTCATCTCCACGCCCCGGTACTCGGCGCGGCCGTCCTGGACGTAGAGGTTGAGGCCGTTGACGAAGGTCGAGGCGCGGTTGATGTCGAAATAGGCCGCCTGCAGCAGCAGGCCCTTGCGCGGTTCGAGCTTGATGCCCGCCTCGCGCTGCTCGCTCTCGGTGGCGGGCAGTTGCTGGCCGGCGTTGATCGCGGTGACCGGCGCGAGCGGCGTGCTCTCCAGCCCCTGGATGTAGGTGCCGTAGACGCTGGCCCAGGGCCGCGGCTTCAGCACGAGGCCGTAGGAGTAGGACAGGGGCTGCAACTGGGTGGTGTAGACGTTCGCGGTCTGGTTGAACTCGCTGTAGTCGGACTTGCGCACACCGCCGAGCAACTCCAGCCAGTCGCCGACCTTCACCCGGTCGAAGCCGTAGAGGCCGCGGTCGTCGATGTAGGAGGCCACCCCGGTGCGCACCGGCAGAGGCGTCTGCGGCACCGGCCGAGGATCGAAGAAGTTCTGGGTGCAGGTCACCCGCGCGGCGGTGGGCGTCGCGCCCGGACAGGTGGCGGCGATGGTGTCGGAGGTGAACAGCTGGCGGAAGTTGTCGCCCGCGCCGACCATCACCTCGTGCAGGAACCACGGCCCGGTGTAGAAGGTCCCGGCCAGCTCAGCGCGGACGTTCTTGTTGGTGTAGCGGGCATCAGGCTGCATCAGCACCGAGAGGGCGCCCTCCCCGGTCGCGTAGTTGGTCGGCGCCAAGGTCGAGGACACCCGGTCGCGCTTCTCGTGCGACTCCCCGCCGTCCACCGTCAGGCTCCAGGCGTCGGTGATCTTCCAGTTCACATGGCCCAGGTAGTTGCTCTCCTCGGCCCGGTTGGCGGCCCAGGTGGGACCGAAGTTGATGGTCTGGTCGACCAGGGGCGGCAGCGCGATCTGCGGATAGGGATTGGCCACGGTCGAGGCCGGGGGGATGAACTTGAACACGCCGGGCTCGTTGACACGCTTGGACATCTTCTCGGCGTCGAGGCTGAAAGTCAGGCGGTCGGTGGGCTTGAAGTCGAAGGCGCCGGCGAACAGCTCGCGCGGGCCCGAGGTGTGGTCGATGCCGGGCGCCACGTTGCCGTAGGCCACGTTCACCCGCGCGCCGAACATTCCCGCCGTCCCGCCGGCGTCCACGTGCACCCCCGCCGCGCCGTAGTCGTTGCCCGAGGCGGTCACCTCCAGCATCGGCTGCACGGTCGGCCGCTTCATGGTCAGGTTGATGATGCCCGAGGGCGTGGTGAAGCCGTAGTAGAGCGCCGAGGCGCCCTTCAGGGCCTCGACCCGGTCCTTGTCCTCCAGCGGCAGGTCGATCAGGTTGACGATCGGCAGGCTGCCGTTGAGGCGATAATTGCCGCGGTTGTCCACCGCGATGCCGCGGATCGACAGGTTGTTGTAGACGGTCAGCGCGGTCTGGGCGCTGGTCACCCCGGCGGTGTTCTTCAGGGCGTCGAGCAGGCCGGCCGCCTGCTGGGTCAGCAGCAGTTCGCGCGGCATCACGCTGATGGTCAGGGGTGTGTCGAGCCGGCGGGCGCCGCGGAAACTGCCGGCCTGCACCAGGTCGGCGGAGAAGGAGTTCTTGCGGTAGGCGGTGACCACGATCTCCTGCA
>DASYBX010000105.1:0-19342 GCA_036500495.1 Caulobacteraceae bacterium | reverse complement strand
CTGAGAGCCTTGAGGAACACGCTGGGCAGGGCGCGCGCCGCTTCGTCGACCGGAGTCCAGATCAGCCCCTCCGCCACGCCCTCGGCCCGCATCACCTCGAGCGTCAGGGAGAAGTGGGTGAACACGTGCTCGATGGAGCCCACGCTGCGCCAGCGGGCCGGGACGGGGGCGCCGGCGAGGGCGGCGGGCCTGTCGCCCCAGTCGCTGGTGGGCAGGGCCAGCATGCCGCCGAGCAGGCCCCTGTCCGGCCGGCGGACGAGACCGACGACGTTCCCCCGGGTCAGCACATAGGCGACCCCGCGCCGATGCGGGCGCTGCGCCTTCGCGTCCTTGCGCGGATAGGTCTCCGGCGCGCCCTGGACGCGCGCGGCGCAGGCTTGCGCGATCGGGCAGCGGTCGCACAGAGGCTGCTTGGGCCGGCAGATGGTGGCGCCGAGGTCCATCAGGGCCTGGGCCCAGTCGCCGGGGCGGTCGGCCGTCACGAGCCTGGCGGCGAGGGCCTTCAGCTCGGGCTTGGCGCCCGGCAGCGGCGCTTCGACGGCGTGCAGGCGCGCCATCACCCGTTCGACGTTGCCGTCGACCACGTTGGCGGGGCGGTCGAAGGCGATGGCGGCCACCGCCGCGGCGGTATAGGCGCCGACGCCGGGCAGGGCGAGAAGGCCCTCCTCGGTATCGGGGAACACTCCGCCGTGGCGTTCGGCCACGGCGCGGGCGCAGGCCAGCAGGTTGCGGGCGCGGGCGTAGTAGCCGAGGCCGGCCCAGGCCGCCATCACCTCGGCGTCGGGGGTGGCGGCGAGGTCGGTCACCCTGGGCCAACGGCGGACGAAGTCGAGGAAGTAGGGCGTGGCGTGCGGCACGGTGGTCTGCTGCAGCATCACCTCCGACAGCCACACCCGGTAGGGGGCCTGACGCGCGCCGCGCGCGTGATCGGCCGGGCCGACGCGCCAGGGCAGGGCGCGGGCGTTCTGGTCGTACCAGTCCAGCAGACGGCGGCGGAGGTCGGTGACGCTGAGCACGACGCCTGTGTAGCGGGCTTGCCGCCTGTTCGTCATCCCCAGGACAAGCCCGCGGATGACGGTTAGATTGTGGACATGTCCCGCCGCCTGCCCACGCCAGCCGAGACCGCCCGCATCCTCGCCGAGCGTCGCACCCGGCCCGCGCGCCGGGGGCCGCCGCCGGCCGGCAAGCGCCTGACCCAGCTGCTCAAGGGGCTGGAGGCCAAGTTCGGCCAGGGGCCGGACGTGCTGCGCGCACGCTGGCGCGAGATCGCGGGCGAGACCCTGGCCGCCCGCACCGAGCCGGTGAAGCTGGTCAAGAGCCGGACCGGCGGGGCCACCCTGGAGCTGAAGGTCGATGGCCCGGCCGCCGCCCTGGTCCAGCACCAGGCGCCCGAACTCCTGGCGCGGGTGAACCTCTACCTCGGCGAGGGCCAGGTGGCGAAGCTGCGTATCGTCCAGGGCCGGGTGAAGCCGCCGGCCGGCGTCGCCGCGGAGGGCCGCGCGGCCCAGGCCCGGCGCCGGCGCGCCCGGCCTCTGGACGCCGCCGAGGAGGCGGCCCTGGAACAGGGGCTGGCCAAGGCCACGGAGGGCCCGCTGAAGCAGGCGCTGTTGAAGCTCGGCCGCGAAGTCTTGCGAGCCGAGCACGACGTCGAGCGAGATTGACCTGGGCGCCGCTTAGCCCCTACTAGGCGCTCTTTTCACGGAAGGTTCGAATGGCCCCTGACCGCCGCATCGCCCTGGTCGCCTGCGCCTTCGCGGCTGCGCTCGGCCTGCACGCCGCCTCGTCGGCGGCCCCGGCGAGCTCTTCGTCAGGCGCCTCCAAGGGCGCCCCGGCCGCCGGCCCGGCTGCGTCTTCGGCTTCGACGGCCAAGATGTCGTTGGCCCCGGAAGAGACGATGGGTAACCCGAAGGCCAAGGTGACGGTGATCGAATACGCCTCGGCCTCCTGCCCGCACTGCGCGCGGATGAACAACGAGGTCATCCCGCAGATCAAGAAGGCCTACATCGACACCGGCAAGGTGCGGTACGTGTTCCGCGAGTTCCTGACGCCGCCGGTGCCCTTCGCCGGCACGGCCTTCATGATGGCGCGCTGCGGCGGCGACAAGAACTACTTCGCCCTGCTCGACGACGTGTTCCACCAGCAGGAAGCGATCTTCGAAAGCGGCGACCTGCCGGGCGGCCTGTTGAAGATTGGGGCCAAGTACGGCCTGGACAAGGACAAGATCAACGCCTGCATGAGCGACGAGGCGGTCAAGGGCCTGAACGACCGTGTGGCCCGGGCTGACAAGGACGGCGTCGAGGGCACCCCCACCTTCGTGATCGGCGACGCCAAGATGGTGGGCGAACAGTCCTACGAGGATCTGGCCGCGGCCATCGACAAGCAACTGGCGAAGTAGCGCTCCTCCAGTCGCTTTGGCGCCGATTGACAGCGGGGCCGGGACAGGCTTCCTCGCAAGCTGCGATTTCAGGCCGCGCGCACGGTGCGGGGAATCGCGCTTAACTCGTAAATCGGCCTTCGGAGAACTCCGGGGCTGCTGCCTGTCAGGGAACGCTCATGGCCTTGTTTAGCCGTCGCCTCGTGATCGCCGCCGCCATGCTGGCCAGCCTCGCCGCCTGCAGCAAGGGTGGCGCGTCGGTCGGCGCTCCGGGCCCGCAGGACATGACCCTGGGCAATCCTCAGGCCAAGGTGCTGGTGGCCGAATACGCCTCGGTGGCCTGCCCGCACTGCGCGGCCTTCAACAACGATATCTTCCCCGCCTTCAAGGCCAAGTACATCGACAGCGGCAAGGTGCACTACGTGCTGCACGAGATGCTGGTGGGCGGCCAGGGCGAGCAGGCCATGGCCGCGGCCGGCTTCCTGCTGGCCCGGTGCGCCGGCAAGGACAAGTACTTCGCCGTCACCGACGAGATCTTCCACCAGCAAGAGGCGATCGAGACCTCGGGCGACCTGCGCGGCGGGCTGCTGCGCATCGCCCAGTCGCTGGGCATGACCGAGCCGCAGTTCAACGCCTGCATCGGTGACCAGACGCAGCTCAAGGCGCTGAACACCCGGGTCGAGCAGGCGGGCAAGGACGGCATCGACTCCACGCCGACCTTCATCATCAACGGCCAGAAGCTGGTCGGCGAACAGACCCTGGCCCAGCTCGACAAGGCCATCGCCGACGCCGAGAAGAAATAGGCAGGGGGAGCACCTAGCGCCGTGCACTTCCTGCGGCTGCGCCTTTCGGGGTTCAAGTCGTTCGTCGACCCCACCGAGTTCCGCATCGAGCCGGGGCTGACCGGGATCGTCGGGCCGAACGGCTGCGGCAAGTCGAACCTGCTGGAAGCCCTGCGTTGGGTGATGGGCGCCAATTCCGCCAAGGCCATGCGCGCCGGCGGGATGGAGGACGTGATCTTCGCCGGCTCCGGCACGCGCCCCTCGCGCAACCACGCCGAGGTCGTCCTGACCATCGACAATTCCGATCGCACCGCCCCGGCCCAGTTCAACGACCATCCGGTGCTGGAGGTGGGTCGCCGCATCGACAAGGGCGACGGCTCGACCTACCGCGTCAACGGGCGCGAGGTGCGTGCGCGCGACGTGCAGCTGCTGTTCGCCGACGCCTCCACCGGGGCCAACTCCCCGGCCCTGGTGCGCCAGGGGCAGATTTCGGAGCTGATCGCCGCCAAGCCGCAGAACCGGCGCATGATCCTGGAGGAGGCGGCCGGGGTCTCGGGCCTGCACACCCGCCGCCACGAGGCCGAGCTCCGCCTGCGGTCCGCCGAGGCCAACCTGGTGCGCCTGGACGACGTGTCCAAGGAGCTGGAGTCCACGCTCGGCCGGCTGAAGCGCGAGGCGCGGGCGGCGGAGAAGTACAAGCGCGTGGCCGCCGAGATCCGCATGCTGCAATCGGCCATGCTGTTCGCCCGCTGGAGCGAGGCCCTGCGCGCCAAGGACAAGGCCGAGGCCGAGGCGGGCGAGGCGTCTGGTTCCGTAGAGCTGACCGCACGCGCCGCCGCGGTCGCCACGGAGAAGGCGCTGAAGGCCCAGGAGGCGATCCGGCCCCTGCGCGAGGAGGAGGCGGTGGCCGCCGCCGTGCTGCACCGCCTGGCCATCGAGAAGGACCGGCTGGAGCGCGAGGCCGAACAGGCCGAGGCCGAGGTCGCCCGGCTGACCAGCGAGCTGCAGCGCATCGACGCCGACGCCGCCCGCGAGGCCCATATCGTCGAGGACGCCGAGGCCGCCCTCGGCCGGCTGAAAGCCGAGATCAAGGGGCTGGAGGCCGAGATTGCCGCCGCCCCCGAGCACCTGCCCGAGCTGGAGGCCGCCTGGATGACGGCGGAATCGCAGCGGGCCAAGGCCGAGGCCGAGGTCGAGCGCCTGGCCGCCCTTGCCGCCGCCCAGGAGGCCGAGCGTAGAGCCGCTGCCGCGCGCCTGGAGGAGGCCCGCCAGCGCGCCGCCCGCGCCCAGCGCGCGCTCGACGCCGCCAGGGCCGACCGCGCCGCCCTCGGTCCCGCCGAGGACCCCAAGGCCGCCGAGGCCAAGGCTCTTTTCGAGGCGGCGCTCGAGGCCCTGCGCGTCGCCCGCGCCGTCCTGGAGACGGCAGAGACCGAGCGGGGCGATCTGGCCCGGGCGGAAGCCGCCGGTCGAGACGCCGCGCGCAAGGCCGAGGACCAGATGGGCCGGCTGAAGGCGGAGGCTCGCGCCCTGGCCCAGGTGGCCGCGCCGCAGATGAAAGGCGGCTTCGCCAAGGCGGCGGACCAGGTGTCGCCCGAGCGGGGCCTGGAAGCGGCCATCGCCGCGGCCCTCGGCGACGACCTCGACGCGGCGCTCGACCCCAAGGCTGCGGCCTTCTGGGGCGGGGCCGAGGTTGCGCCGCCGGCGTGGCCGGAGGGAGTCAAGGCGCTGCTGCCCCTGGTCAAGGCGCCCGCGGCCCTGGCGGCGCGTCTGACCTATGTCGGCCTGGTGAATCGGGCCGCCGGCGACCGCCTGGCCAAGGGCCTGCCCGTGGGCGCGCGGCTGGTGTCCAAGGAAGGTGACCTCTGGCGCTGGGACGGCTTCGTCTCGCGGGCCGAGGCGCCGCGTCCGGCCGCCGTGCGCATGGCGCAGAAGACGCGGCTGGCCGAGCTGGAGGCCGAGATCGACGTGCAGTCGCCCGCCGCCGCCAAGGCCCTGGAGACGCACAAGGCCTCGGCCGAGGCCCTGCGCGCCGCCGAGCAGGCGGTGGCCGCCGCGCGCAAGGCGCCGCCGGACGCCGAGCGGGCGCTGGGTCAGGCGCGTGACCAGGTCGACGCCCTGGCGCGGGAGACAGCGCGGCGCGAGGCCCGCGCCCAGTCGCTGGACGAAACCATCGCCCGCTTCGAGGCCGAGCGCGCCGAGGCCGGCAAGCTGCTGGCGGCGATCGAGGCCGAGGCCCAGGAGCGCGCCCGGGTCGAGATCCTGACCTCGCCGATCGCCGACGCCCGCAACCTCGCGGCCGCCGCGCGTGAGGCCGCGCAGGACGCCCGCTCGGAACTCGACATCGAACGCCGCGAGCGCGAGGGCCGCCAGCGGCGCCTGGAGGGCGTGCGCAAGGATCACGACGACTGGGCCAGGCGCCAGGGCGCCGCCAGGAAGCGCACCGAGGCCCTGGCCGAGGAGCAGACCAAGGTCGAGCGCGCCCTGATCGCCGCCCGCGAGGCGCCCCAGGCCCTGATCGGCCGCAAGGCCAAGCTGCTCGACGACTTCACCCTGGCCGAAGCGCGTCGCAAACGGGCCGCCGACGCCCTTTCCGAGGCCGAGGGTGTGCTGTCGGAGGCCGATCGCGCCGCCCGCAGCGCCGACCATGCCGCCGGCGAGGCGCGCGAGCAGAAGGCAGCGCTGCAGGCGCGCCTCGACGCCGCCCGCGAGCGCCTGACCGAGGTCGCCGCCGACATCCGCGAACAGACCCAGGCCGAGCCGGCCGAACTCGGCCGCCGCCTGCAAGAGGAAGCCGCCGCCATCCCCGCCGACCCGTCGCGCGTGGAGCAGCACCTGCGCGGGCTGGAGCGCGAGCGCGACACGCTCGGTCTGGTCAACCTGCGCGCCGAGGAGGAGGCGCAGGAGTACGCGACCCGGCTGGAGGGGCTGAAGCTGGAGCAGGCCGACCTGTCGGGCGCCGTGTCGCGCCTGCGCCAGGGCATCGAGGAACTGAATGCCGAGGGGCGCGAGCGCCTGCTGGCCGCCTTCGACGTGATCCACGAGCACTTCAAGAGCCTGTTCCAGGCCCTGTTCGGCGGCGGCGAGGCCGAGCTGCGGCTGGTGGAGAACGACGATCCGCTGGAGGCGGGCCTGGAGATCTTCGCCTGCCCGCCGGGCAAGAAGCTGGCCGCCATGTCGCTGATGTCGGGCGGCGAGCAGGCCCTGACGGCGGCCGCCCTGATCTTCGGCGTGTTCCTGGCCAACCCGGCGCCGATCTGCGTGCTGGACGAGGTGGACGCGCCGCTCGACGACGCCAACGTCGACCGCTTCTGCAACATGCTGAACGAGATGCGCCAGCGTACCGAGACGCGCTTCATCGCCATCACCCACAATCCGGTGACCATGGCCCGCATGGATCGCCTGTTCGGCGTGACCATGCACGAGCGGGGCGTGTCGCAGCTGGTGTCGGTGGACCTGCGCCAGGCGGAGGCCCTGGCGGCGCAGTAGTCTCGGATCTTGGGAGGGGGCGATGTCGGTGAGACTTGCAGTGCGGGCGGCGGGAGCCGTTCTGGGGGTTTCACTGATCGCCGCTCCCGCAAGCGCCCAGCCCGCCAAGCCCGGCGATGCCTCGGAGGGTTCGGCCCGCACCTTCGTCCAGGGGTTCTACGACTGGTACGTGGGCCAGATGCGCGCCGCCGCCAAGAGCAAGGCCGGCGCCGGGTTCGGCTTCAACGACGCTATCAGGCGGAAGCCGGAGGCCTTCTCGCCGGAGCTGAAGCGGCTGCTGGAGGAGGACTACGCCGCCGCCAGCAAGTGCAAGGACGACGTGGTCGGTCTCGATTGGGACCCGTTCCTCGAAACCCAGGACTCGCCCGGGACCTATGCGGCGGGCAAGGTCGAGAAGACGGCCCACGGCTTCCGGGTGTCGGTCGACGTGAAGGACTTCAAGGCCCGGGGAGTCCGCAATCCGGCCGCCCAGGCGGATGTAGCGTTCGTCGGCGGCCGTTGGACGTTCGTCGACTTCGGCGAGGAGCCCACCGACCCGAAGGCGTGGCAGGGGCTTGTGGCCATCCTGAAGGGCTATGAGCGGTCCGGCGAATACAAGTGCGGCCGCTAGACCTCTCACTGGCATCAAGGCGCGCTTGAGGAATAGCGTTGTTATCCGACCTTCTTGGCGCCCTTGGGGAGGGCCACATGGAACAGAGGATCTGGATCCCGCCGAACGTGCTGTGGGTCAGCTACGGCGCCTGGTTTGCGATGGAGCTGTGGGTGATGAGCCGCGACCGGCGGCGCTTCGCCGGGCGCACCGCCGACAAGGGCAGCTTCTTCGGCTTCATGATCGCCATTCCAGCGGCCCTGATCATCGCCTTCCAGGTGGTGTTCCGCCTGCCGGAGCTGCGCATCGGCGTCCTGCAGCCGGCCCTGTCGTGGGCGGGGATCGGGCTGATCTGGGTGGGCATGGCCTTTCGCCTGTGGGCGATCCAGACGCTCGGCGCCTTCTTCCGCACCTCGGTGGTGGTGCAGGAGACGCACCAATTGGTCACCGCCGGGCCCTACCGCTGGCTGAGGCACCCGGCCTATACGGGATCGATCGCGAGCCTGGTGGGCCTGGGGCTGGCCCTCGGCAACTGGGCGTCGCTGGCGGCCATGGTGGTGCTGCCGACCCTGGCGATCGCCTTCCGCATCCACGTGGAGGAGCGCGCCCTGACCGAGCAGTTCGGGGCGTCTTACGAGGCCTTCCGCAAGTCGCGCCCGGCGATCCTGCCGCTGGTCTGGTAGGCCGCGCTCAGAATTCGTGGCGGGCCTCGGCCAGCAGGGCGTTGTCCGGGCCGAACGCCTTGAGCTGCAGCACGTGCGCGCCCGAGGCGGGCGCCCCGTTCAGCCACACCAGCTCCTGGGTGTCGGGCCGCGCCAGCGCCTGGCCGAGGGCCGCTTCTATGGCGCAGAGCAGGGGCATTCCGTCCGGGCTCGACACCTTGGCTTCCAGCCGGAACGGCGAGCGGGCGGCCAGGTCGGCCACGAAACGGCCCGTGGCGGCGGCAAACGATTTGAGGGGCAGGGACTGGGACACTGGTCTTCTCCTTGAGGGTGGGCGCCGGCCGGAGAAGGTCATGAAAAACCCCGCGTCCTGGCCGGAGCGGGGTGCAAGTCTGACGATCTAGGCGGCGTTCAGGCCGCGCGGGATCGCCCCCGTCCGATATGGCGGGTGGTAATCATCATCGAAGAGAGCGGACGCAAGCCGCGCATGGAGTTCGCCTCGGATGAGAGACGCTGTTTAGCCTATCGGCGCGGTGGGGCCAAGCCTGCTCAGCCCGGCGGCGGCTGGGCCGGGAACTGCTTCAGCTCGGGGTCGATGCAGGCCCAGCGGGGGGCGCTGGAGGTCCAGATGGCGGCAGACGGTTCGGCGAGGTCGGGATCGTCCAGGGCGCCGGCGCGGATGATGATCAGCTGCGGCCGCGACAGGGCCTCGCTGAACAGCGGCGTTCCGCACTCAGGGCAGAAGCTGCGGCGCATCGCCATGCCGCTGTCGGCGACGCTCTCATAGGCCGAGGTTTCGCCCTCGATCGTGACCGAAGGCCGGGCGAACACCACATTGACCGTGGCGTTGCCGGCGGCGAAGCGCTGGCAGTCGCGGCACCAGCAGAACCGCGCGGCGAGCGGCGCGGCCGAGGACCGGAAGCGGACGGCGCCGCAGAGGCAGCGCCCGGTGATGTCCACTCCGGCCTCGGCCATGGCCTTAGGCTTGCGGCTTCTTGAACGCCGCCTGGATCATGAGGTCGATGTCGTCGCCGATCATCGGCTCGCCGGTGGTGAAGCCCCACGCCTTGCGGCTGAACGCGCCGGTCACGGTGAAGCCGGCCACATAGTACTTGTCGTTGGGGTCGACGCCGGCGGCGTTGAACTTCACGTGCAGGGTCAGGGGATGGGTCTGGCCGTGGAAGCTGAAGTCGCCGGTCACGTCGGCGGTCCCGGGGCCGGTCACCTTCACCGTGGTCGACTTGAAGGTCATCTCCGGCCAGGTGTCGGCGTCCAGCCACGGCTTGTGCCGCAGCTCCTCGTTCAGGTGGTCGATCTGGGTGGAGATGGTCTTGACCGGGATGTGAATCTCGAGCGTCGAGGCCGACGGGTTCTTCACATTCAGGTTCAGGCTGCCGGTGAGGTCGCGGAACTCGCCGTAGAAGGTGGTGAAGCTCTTGTGCGAGATGCCGAACATCGTCCGGGTGTGGTCGGGCTCGACCACATAGGCGCCGTCGCGAATCTTGCTCGCGTCCTTCTCGGGGACGAAGGCCGGGGCGGCGGGGCGGGCGCCGGCGGCGGGCGCCTGGGCGAGGGCGATCGGGGCGAGGGCGGCGGTGGCGAAAGCGGCGGCGATCAGGCCGGCGAGCACGGGGGCTGTCTTCAAGGGGAGCTTCCTTCCTCTAGTCACCCGTCTTCGGGGCGAAATTGATTGCGCAAGTTAACCGTCGCGGTGGTCGAGGCAAGGCCTAACGGATGAGCAATAAGGCGAAGTCCATCCAGGCCCTGGGCCGCATCATGTAGACGACGTTGGCGATGGCCTGGATGGCGATCATGGCGGGGAAGACGCGGACATAGACCCAGTGGGGCCTGCGGAGCACTACCAGGTCGCGCCCGAGCCCCAGGGCGACCAGGACGTCGGCGTACAGATAGTAGGGCCACACGCCGTGCTCGGCCGCCGGCAGCCACGGCGGGAAGCGGGTGAGGGCGGCCACGCAGATCAGGGTGGTGGCCATCAGCACCAGCCGCTTGTGCGCCTCGCTGTCCCTGTTGCGCAACAGGACGGCGGCGGCCATCAGGACGGCGAAGGCGGCCATGTCGTTGAAGGCCAGGATCAGGAAGGCCACGTCGTCGATGTCGCCAAAGCCGAAGCGCAGGTGCGTCATGCGGATGGCGCTCCAGGTCCCCAGCACGGGCATGGCGCAGGCCATGGCCACCCCCAGCCAGCCGAGCCAGCGGTGCCACCGGCGCTTGCGGAACAGGGCGACGAGGCCGGTCTGGACCACCAGCAGGACCATCCAGCCGCCGAACACCGCGGCATGCACGAACAGCACCCGCGGGCGCGGGAACGAGCCGTGGAACAGGTTCTCGTCGATGGTGTGGGAGAAGCCGTACCAGGCCACCGTCGCCAGCAGCACGGCCATGGCGATGTAGAAGTAGCGCGCGAGAAACGCCCTCAAGCCGCCGGCCATTGCGTGCTTCGCCCCCGGGGTTCGACCGCCGTTCAGGCTGGAACGTAGGTCAATCTGATCACCTCTTGGCTGATGCGGTCGCTGGCCACAAGGCGCAGCGGAGGCCGGGGACGGGCGAAGAAAGGCTTGCCGCCGCCCAGCACGACCGGATGGAAGTAGAGCCGGTACTCGTCGACGAGGCCGAGGTCGGTCAGGCTCGCCGCCAACTCCGGCCCGGCGACTTCGATGTCTCCGTCGAACCGGGCCGTCAGCCCGCGTATCGCCGACCCCAGATCATCCGCGATCAGAGTGGCGTTGGGTCCGACGGACGTCAGCGAACGTGACGCCACCCACTTCGGCTGGCTGCGCCACGCCTGTGCATAGTCGCGTTCGTCCGCACCCCACTCGGGCAGGTCTTGGTCCCAATAGCGCATCACCTCATACATGCCGCGGCCATAGATCATGCCGTCCAGGCCGCGCACCCGTTCCAGGAAGTGACGGAAGAGCCCGGGCGAGGGAGCCATCCGCTGATGATCGACGTAGCCGTCGAGCGACAGGTTCAATTCGAAGATGAGCTTCGCCATGATCAAAATCTCCGCTCGGGACGCTTTGGAAGATCCAGGTGCTTCGCCGCTCCTGCAAGACGTCGGGACGGTCCACTGTCCTACAAAAGCGCGGCGCTGCAGCGCGGTGGTTCGCCCGGGTCCTTGCGGGTGAGGCGCTCAAGACCGATAGTCTTTGACTTTCAGCGCGTTTTCCCCCATATGCCGCTCGCGTCCAATGACGCCGAGGCGCTCCAGGTGCGTGAGAGGACCGGTCACGGTCCAGACCTGTTGAGCGGGCTCTAGCCCTTAAGCCATAGATCGCCCCCTTCACGCGGGGCGCTTCCCAAGCTCCCGCGACCCCGCGGCCCGATCCGATGATCGGCGCTGCGCGTCCGCTTACGTGAAAGACATAACTTGACTCAATTCACCGACCTCGGCCTGGCCCAGCCCCTGCTGCGCGCTCTGGCCGCCGAAGGCTACACCCAGCCCACGCCGATCCAGGCCCAGGCCATCCCCACCGTGATGGAAGGCAGGGACCTGCTGGGCATCGCCCAGACCGGCACCGGCAAGACCGCGGCCTTCGCCCTGCCGATCCTGCACCGCCTCGCCGCCGACAAGCAGCGCCCGCCGCGCCGCGGCTGCCGCGTGCTGGTGCTCAGCCCCACCCGCGAATTGGCCAGTCAGATCGCCGACAGCTTCCGCGCCTACGGCCGCTTCATGGGCGTCACCGTCGCCGTGGTGTTCGGCGGCGCCAAGATCAACCCGCAGATCAAGGCCCTGGCCAACGGCGTCGACGTGCTCGTCGCCACCCCCGGCCGCCTGATCGACCACCTGCAGCAGCACACCTGCCATCTCGGCGAGACCGAGATCTTCGTGCTCGACGAAGCCGACCAGATGCTGGACCTGGGCTTCATCCTGCCGATCAAGAAGATCGTGGCCAAGCTGCCGGCGCATCGCCAGAACCTGTTCTTCTCGGCCACCATGCCGACCGAGATCGGCAAGCTGGCCGGCGACCTCCTGAAGGACCCGGCCAAGGTGTCGGTGGCGCCCGAGTCCACTACCGTGGAGCGGGTCGAGCAGTCGCTGCTGTTCGTCGAGGCCCTGCGCAAGCGGGCCCTGCTGGCCGAACTGTTCGCCGAGAAGGCCCTGAACCGGGTGATCGTGTTCACCCGCACCAAGCGCGGCGCCGACCGCGTGGCGCGCTACCTCGAGGCGTCCGGCGTGTCGGCGTCGTCGATCCACGGCGACAAGAGCCAGCCCCAGCGCGAGCGGGCCCTGGCGGCGTTCAAGGCCGGCGCCTGCCGCGCCCTGGTGGCCACCGACATCGCCGCGCGCGGCATCGACGTGGATTCCGTCAGCCACGTGATCAACTACGAATTGCCCAATGTGCCGGAAGCCTATGTCCATCGCATCGGCCGCACGGCCCGCGCCGGAGCGACCGGGATGGCCATCAGCCTCTGCTCGGACGACGAGCGCAGCTTGCTCAAGGACATCCAGAAGGTCACCCGCCAGACCATCCCGTCGTTCGACCGTCGCAACGACGTGCGGCTGGGTCAGGCGACGGCCATGGCCGACAAGCTGGTGCCCAAGGACGCCGGCAAGGGCGAGGACCCGATCTATGGCCAGAAGCAGGGCCAGAAGCGCGGCGAATCACAGGGCCGCGGCGGCCGCCACGGCCAGGGCCGGTCGCAGGGCGGCCAGGGCCATGGCCATGGCAAGGGCCGCACGCAACACGACGGCCAGCAGGCGGCTTCGGGCGAGGCCCGGGGCGAGGGCAGGGGTGAGGCGAGAGGTCGCGCCGACGGCGCCAATCGCAAGCGTCGCCGGCGTCCCGGCGGCGGCGGCGGAGCCAACACGCCCATGTCCGGATCGTGGAGTCCGAGCGTCGGCTGATCGGCGAGTTGAAATGTCATAGACATTTCAACAAGTTGGTCAGAATTCTCGCAAACTTGACGGCATGAGGCGGGGCCTATAGGTTCCGCCGCGATCTGGCCGGGCCGCGGCGATCGCGCGGTCGTCAAACCGTGTCGCTCGCGCAATGCCCAAGTCGGACGACCCGCGCGACGAGGCGCTCAAACGCCTCGACCGAAGGCTGGACGAATTTACGGCTGGCCGGGAGCAAAAAAACGCCTATCAAGGCGCGCGTTCGGTCAGCGACGGCTATCGCCTCTTGGCGGAGCTGATCGGGGGCATTCTGGGCGGACTCGGCTTCGGCTGGCTGTTCGATCAGTTCGTCCACACAAGTCCGCTGGGCATGATCTGCGGCTTGCTGATCGGGCTGGTAATATCGGTGGTGGTGATCGTCCGTCAGGCGGGCGCCATGGCTGCCAAGGCGTCGAAGGAGCAGGGACCGGCGAAGTCGGTCGGCTTCGACGACGAAGACGAGGATTAGTCGGGGCCGGGGCCCCGCGGAAGGGACGACTAGGACCGATGGCTGCGATCGATCCGCTGCATCAATTCGCCATCTCGAAGGTGATCGAGCTGCCCAAGGTCAACCTGGGCGGGCTCGCGATCGACCTGTCGATCACCAACTCGGTGGTGGCGATGATGATCGCCGCCGTGGTGATCTGCCTGTTCATCGCCGTCGCGGCCAAGGGCCAGGTGGTGCCGGGCCGGCTACAGACGGTGGGCGAGAGCATCTACGGCATGGTCGAGGGATTGACCTCCTCGATGATCGGCCACGAGGGCCGCAAGTACTTCCCGTTCGTGTTCACTCTGTTCACCTTCATCATGTGCATGAACATGTTCGGCCTGCTGAACTTCCTCGGCATGGCCCACATGTTCACCCCGACCTCGCAGGTGGCGGTGACCGCCGGCCTGGCCATCATCACCATCGGCCTGGTGATCATCGTCGGCTTCGCCAAGAACGGCCTCGGCTTCTTCAAGCTGTTCGTGCCCTCCGGCGTGCCGATCGCGATCCTGCCGTTCCTGGTGGTGATCGAGTTCATCTCCTTCCTGGTGCGCCCCGTCACCCTGACCCTGCGACTGTTCGGCAACATGCTCGGCGGTCACGTGGTGCTGGCCATCTTCGGCGCCTTCGTGGCGGCGCTGGGCGGGTTCGCCCTGACGCAGGGGGGCATGGCCTACGCCGCCTTGATCCCCTCCGCCCTGTCGTTCTTCATGGTGGTCGCCCTGACCGCCCTGGAGCTGATCGTCGGTTTCCTCCAGGCCTTCGTCTTCGCGGCGCTGGCCTGCGTGTACCTCAACGACGTCGTCAACCTCGGCCACGGCCACTAGTCGGCGTCTCTACCCACTTCAAGCCATCCCAAGGGGAGCACTACCATGGACGTTCATGCGGCTAAGTACATCGGTGCGGGTCTTGCCATGCTCGGCATGATCGGCGCCGGTATCGGTCTCGGCATCCTGTTCGGCAACTACCTGAACGGCGCCCTGCGCAACCCGTCGGCCGCCGCCGGCGAGCGCCCGATGCTGTTCCTGGGCATGGCCCTGACCGAAGCCCTGGGCATCTTCGCCCTCGTGATCGCCTTCATCATCCTGTTCGTCTAAGCCGAAGGAAGCCGCGGCCATGGCCGACACCCCTCCGAGCCCGGACGGCGCGGCGCCCCAGGCGACCGGCGCTTCGACGGACGCTCAAGGCGGCGCTTCCGGCGGTCTGCCGCAGTTCGACCCCACTTGGTGGGGCGGCCAGATCGTCTGGCTCGCGCTGATCTTCCTGGTCCTGTACCTGGTGCTGTCGAAGGTGCTCCTGCCGAAGCTCGGCAAGGCCATCGACGAGCGCGAGGGCAAGATCTCCGGCGACATCGCCGACGCCCGGCGACTGAAGCAGGAAGCCGAGGCCCAGGCGGCCGCGGCGGAAGCCGAACTCGCCGACGCCCGCGCCAAGGCGCAGCGCACGGCGGCCGAGGCCAAGGCCAAGGCGGCCGCCAGCGCCGCCGAACGCCAGTCGGCCGAGGAGGCCAAGCTCAACGCCCGGCTCGCGTCGGCGGAGGCGGAGATCCGCGCCGCCCGCGACCAGGCCATGAGCAACGTCTCGACCATCGCGGTCGAAACGGCCCAGGCCATTGTCGAGAGACTGACCGGCGAGGCGGTGACCGCGGACGCCGTCCAGGCGGCGGCGAGGTAGGGTAGGGTCATGGAACTGCTGAAAGAATACGAGTTCTGGACGGGCCTGGCCCTTCTGGTGTTCGTGGCCGTGCTGCTCTTCCTGGGCGTGCACAAGGCCGCCGCCAAGGCGCTCGACGCCAAGGCGGCCAAGATCCAGGCCGAGCTCGACGAAGCCAAGAAGCTGCGCGAGGAGGCCCAGGGCCTGCTCGCTTCGCTGAAGGCCCAGCGCGAGGAGACCGAGCGGCGCGCGGCCGAGATGCTGGCCAACGCCGAGGCGGAAGCCAAGCGACTCGAGATCGAGGCCGCGGCGAAGCTGGAGGAGCAGATCAAGCGCCGCCAGGAACTGGCCGAACGCCGCATCTCCAACGCCGAGGCCCAGGCCGCCGCCGAGGTCAAGGCCGCCGCCGCCGATCTCGCCGCTCAGTTGGCGGAAGGCGTGCTGGCCGAGCGGATCAAGGGCGCCAAGTCCGACCCGCTGATCGACGCCGCCGTCGGCCAATTGGCGACCAAGCTGAAGTAGGGCTCGAGGTCCGGCTCGAAATCGACAGGCGCCGTCCGCAAGGGCGGCGCCTTTTTCGTCTGAGGCAGCGTCAGGATGGCGTGGGCCTGCCCTGGTCGGTGATGAGCTTGGCGGCGCCGTCCCGGTAGAGCAGCGCCGCACGGTCGACGCCGTCGATGGTGATGGACAGCAGCCCGTCCTCGCCCGTGGCGATCCAGCTCTTGGCCTTCAGATACCAGATGTGGAATTCCAGGTGCTCGGGCGGGCAGCCGGTCAGGCGCTCGAGCTCCGCGTCGCCGATGCCCGGCTCGCGGATGTTCTGCCGGCGCCTCAGATAGAGCAGGATCAGGATGTTGTTCTGGATGGAAAGGTCACGGTCGATGCCCGAGCCATCGATGAACACGCCTTCGCCATGAACGGCTTGGCCGTTGGCTTCGTTGGCGAGGGTGTCGTCCTCCGACAACCAGAACGGGGGAAGGTAGTTCTTGTGTTCCAGGTGATACTGGGCGCGTTTGCCCGGGTCCTTGAGGACCTTGTGCGCCGTCACCACCAAATCGAACCTGGAACGATCTCCCGTCGCTTGATTGTCCGGGTGATAGCGGCGAGCAAGATGACGAAAGCTGTGTTCGATCGCCTCCGCGCTGGCGCTGGGGCTGACCTCCAGGATTTCGTAGTAGTTGACGAAGGTCAGAGCGTCCACCAACAGCCCCAGTCTGCACACACCCGCTGATGCGGGGGGAATGATAACGGGTTGCGACGAACAGTGTCGTCGTCAACTTGCGGTAGTCATCGGGACGGATCGTTGCAGGCTTGCGGACGCAAAAGGCACGCCAGCGAACTCAAATCCGACTGATCGGTGACGGTCAGGCTCAGCCCCCATCGCCGAACGTTCTTTCATACCAATATTTAGGTAGGTCGGGCAACCAACCCTGAACTGCTCTGCTCCGGAGCGGGCGATTTCACGCCCATGGCGACGGGATGTTGCCGAGAGCCGAGACAGAGCGGGCCATCGTCTGGATGACAGGCCGGGGTAACTTGGAGATTCGAGCGCCTCTAAAGCTCTATCCTGCTCAGCGCTTGCGGCGCCGCTGCACGATCCGGCGACGAGTAGCGCCGGCGAAGCGCCAGCGACGGGGCAGAACCATGCGCTCGGTGCGGAGCACCTGCTGCCAGGCCACCGGCATCACCTCGGGTTCCCGGCGCAGCAGGCGGCGCAGGGGGAACATCATCTTCGGATGGCGGCGCTGCACCTTGATGAAGGTGCGCCGGGCCGAATAGGAGCTGCGCAGCACCAGGACCAGGCCCGCGACCACCACCAGCAGGGCCGGGAAGTGGATCGGCAGGGGGGTGAGCTGACACAGCACGCCGATCACGATCAGCAGCGTGCCGATGCCGATCGTCGCCCAGCGCACGCCATGACGCGCCACGCGCCGGGCGGGGGCGGTGTCGATGCGGGCGGCGGCGGAGATCAGCGATTGGACAGACATGGTTCGTATGCGCCGGAGTATGGCGTGATGGGCGTTAGCAATTGGAGAATCGGGCGCGGGTCGCGCGACCGAGGGTGGCATAGAGCGCAGATAAGAACAGCGCATCAAAGTTTAAGAGCGAGCGGGCACTGTTCCTTGATCTGTGGCAAAGGCGCCTCAGCGAGGACGCCGCAAAACCGGGGTCAGAGGCCGTCGAGATAGGCCTCGTAGGCGGTTCGGTCCATCAGGGAATCGACCTGTTTCGGGTCGGCCGGCTTGAGCTTGACCATCCAGCCCAGGCTCTCGGGCCCGGCGTTGATCAGGTCGGGCTCGTCGAACAGCTCGGCATTGACCTCGGCCACCTCGCCGGCGATCGGCGCAGGCAGATCGGCGTTGCGCCGCGCCGCCTGCACCCCGGCCATGGCGTCGCCGGCGTTCAGCGCCTTGCCCCGCGCCGGCAGCGCGACCTCGAACACGTCGCCGAGTTGCTGGCAGGCGTAGGCGGTCAGGCCGAGGCGGGCGACGTCGCCATCCATCTCGATCCATTGGTGGTCGTTGGTGAAACGCATCGAAGGCTCCGGGGGGTGAGCACGGTGGGTGCG
Organism: Caulobacteraceae bacterium; assembly: GCA_036500495.1. Taxonomy (GTDB): domain Bacteria; phylum Pseudomonadota; class Alphaproteobacteria; order Caulobacterales; family Caulobacteraceae; genus BOG-938. The sequence continues at coordinate 1,843 of DASYBX010000105.1, read as the reverse complement.
AACGAGCCCTTCCGATACATCACATGCGCCCAGACGTCACATACGCTCTGGCGTCTCGATCCCCAGCAAGGTCAGCGCCGTCTCCAATTGACGCAAGGCGGCGCCGGCCAGGGCCAGGCGCGAGGCGCGCAGGTCAGGCGAGGGCGCGGCCAGCACCGGACAGGCGGCGTAGAACCTGGAGAAGGTCTGGGCCAGGCGATAGGCGTGCTCGGCGATGAAGTTGGGCGCGCGCTTGGCGTAGGCTTCCAGGAGGGCCGCCTCGAAGGCGTCGAGCGCCAGGGCCAGTTCGCGCTCGGCCGGTTCGGAGACATGGATCGCTCCGCCCACATGGCCCTCGGCCTCGGCCTTGCGCATCAGGGATTTGATGCGCACCGACTGGTAGAGCAGGTAGGGGCCGGTCTTGCCCTCGAAGCTGGTGAAGCGGTCGAGGTCGAACACGTAGCTGGTGCCGCGGAAGTTCTGCAGGTCGGCGAACTTGATCGCCGCCACGCCCACCTTGTGCGCAGTGTCCTCGAACGCCTCGGGCGAGAGCTCCGAGCCCAGGCCGGCCTCGTGCAGCCGCTGGCGGGCCTTCTCGCGCGCGCCCTCGATCAGGTCGTGCAGCTTGAGTACCCCGCCGGCGCGGGTCTTGAAGGGCTTGCCGTCCGGCCCGTTCATGGTGCCGAAGCCCAGGTGCTCCAGCGCGCCGGCCTCGGCGTAGCCGGCCAGCTGGGCGGCGCGGAACACCTGTTCGAAATGGTCGGCCTGGCGCTGGTCCACCACATAGAGGATCAGATGCGGGTCGAAGCCCTGGCGGCGGTCGAGGATGGTGGCCAGGTCGGTGGTCCCGTACATGGCCGAGCCCTCGGAGGAGACGACCAGCAGGGGCGGCAACTCGCGCTTGTCGCCCTCGCGCGCCACCCGCACGATCTGGGCGCCCTGGTCCTCGACCAGCAGGCCCTTGGCCTTGAGGTCCGAGGTCATCTGCGGGATCAGGGGATCGGCGTCGCTCTCGCCCTTCCACAGGTCGAACTGCACGTCGAGCGCGGAGAACTCGCGCACCAGGGCGGTGCGGCTCACCTGCACGAACCGCTCCCAGACGGCGCGGAAGGCCTCGCCGCCGCCCTGCAGGCGGGCGGTGGCGCGCCGGGCGCGGTCGCGGAAGGCGAGGTCTTCCTTGGCCTTGGCGGCGGCGGCGGGATAGGCGGCCTCGAGGTCTTCGAGCGACAGGTCGGTCAGCCTGGCGGCCACGGCCTCCGGCGCGCCGGTGAAGCCGCCGGTGTCTTCGGAGATTTCGGTCCACAGGCCGCGCTCGTCGCCCATGGCGACGATCAGCAGGCCCATCTGGAAGCCCCAGTCGCCGAAATGGGCGTCGCCCTGCACCTGGTCGCCCAGGAAGCGGACGAGGCGCTTCAGGCTCTCGCCGATGATCGAGGAGCGCAGGTGGCCCACGTGCATCGGCTTGGCCACGTTGGGCCCGCCGTAGTCGATCATGATCCGGCGCTGTTCGGCCACGAGCGGCGCGCCCGCGCGCGGGTCGAGCGCGACGGCTTCGGCCCGCTCGGCGAGCGCGGCGGTGGTCAGGCGCATGTTGATGAAGCCGGGGCCGGCGATCTCGATGGACGCTAGGCTGGGGTCGGTCTTCAGCCGCTCCACCACCTCGGCGGCGATCTCGCGGGGGTTGCGGCCGGCGGCCTTGGCCGCGGCCAAGGCGCCGTTGGATTGGAAGTCGGCGAGGTCGGGCCGGTCGGACACGGTCACGCGGCCGAGCTCTTTGGACATGCCTCCGGCCGCGAAGGCGGCGCCCACCGCTTCGCCGAGGACGCTCTTGAGGTCGCTCATCGGGCGGCGGTCTGACCCGGCT